>CASGDD010000001.1 GCA_949300115.1 uncultured Oscillospiraceae bacterium
CGCCCGGGTCGGCATCTCGGATGTCCGCTACTTCGCCCGCATCTTCAAGCGCGCGGTCGGCTCGACCCCCAGCGAATACCGCAAGCAGGTGGTTCTCAGCCTCTCGCTCAACCGCAATCCCCATCCGGCACCCAGCAGCGCTCTGCAGCCGGCCGCCTCCCTCCTGCCCGCCAAACCGACCCACATCTGACCCGCCGCAAGCCGGAGAAGGAGCGCCGCCGCGGCGTTTTTGGACGCGCAATCGTTTTCTCGTCCCGCCGCCTCCCCGTCCGGCCATCGGCAGCTTTAGCCGGTTCATGACGTGAAAACGTTTCCCCTCCCGGCATACCATCCCAACCGCCCGTAAACTCGCGGCTTGCTCCCCCCAGAGAGGCCATGCTCGCCAATTCCCGGAAGGGATACAAAAGGACGATCCTTCCATCGCCTGCGCCGCTACCGGTAAAGCGGTCATCTTCTCTTTTCCGACCCATTTCTGTAGATAAGAACCCTTGCGCTGCCCCTCGAGCCCCTTTGCGCCGCAGGTTCTTTTGTTCGACGCGCCCCCTTCTCTTCCCCCCTTTGTGCCAGGGCTTTCCGATCCTTCTCCGCTGAAACCGGGGATTTTCCGCGGTCGAAAGGCATACAAAAACGCCGCGACCCCCTTTCTCCAGGGTCGCGGCGTCTATCGATGGATCTGCTTCGGCGGATAGCCGTCATCTCAGGGCATGGGCGGCAGGGTCCGCCGCTCGGTCGTTGCCTCCAGCCCCAGCCAGATGCCGCCCCGGGCGCCCGGTCCGCTGCCATCGGTGACCAGCAGGAAGGGCAGCAGTCCCGCCTGCCGCAGCCGGGCCGCCCATTCTTCGGGTTCCCCGCCGGCCATCCCTTCCGCCAATCCGCGCAGCCGGTCGGGGTCACCCCGCGCGGCAACGCCGGGGCCGCCCGGACGGGCCAGCAGCCAGAAATCCCTCCCCAGCGGTTCGAGCATCCCCTCGGCCGGCCGGGGCGGCAGATGGGGGGAGCCGAGCACCCCGCCGGTTCTGCCCTCCATGCCGGGCAACGCGAGGCTGAGCCCCAGCACCCACAGCTCGGGGAGGGCCAATCGGGAAGCCGCGTCGGCCAACTTCCGATCGGCCATGACGATCGATTCCCGGCCGCTCCACCGCAGTGTGCCGAGTACCGTCCGGCAGTGCTGCCGGCAGACCGCCTCGGCGCCGGGCGCACAGAGACCGCCGGCCAGCAGGGGGAATCCCCCCGCCGTCTCGATCCGCACAAGGAAGCCGCCCGCCCCGCTCATACCGTCCCCACGGGATAGCAGGCGATCACCGCGTCGGCCATCGCCTGCACGGTGGTTTCCGCATCCGCCTCCGTATGGGCGCAGAATGCCCGGATGGCCGCCTCCGCCTCCACATAGGGGCCGGGCAGATTGATGACCCGCGCCCCCCGCCGGGTCCCGCAGAGCAGCCGGCTCCAGAGATGGCCGTTTGGGCCGTAGATCGAGCGGGCAGCCACCCCCTCGAGCAGCCGGTCGAGCGCCGAATGGGTGTAATCGCGGCCCAGCGTGGCGCTGTACCGGTGCCCGCCGCCGCTGCCGCCGATGAAAATAGCCAGCTCGGCGCCCCCCTCGATCGCACGGTCGAGTGCCGCCTGGATCGCCCCTTCCCGGTCGCAGACGGGCGGCAGCCGCCGAACCTCCGCGTCCGGCCAGCGGACGAGCAGATGAGCCATCACCGCCGGGCTGTCGGTATCCCGGACGGTGCCGCTCCGGATCTCATCCCCGGTCGGGATGATGCAGATGTTCATAGCGCATCCACCTCTCTCGCGCACAGGGGGTTTTTTCGGGGATATCGGCGGCATCGACCGGCAGAATCCGCTCGGAGAGCGCCATATGGGCGACCTCGGTCGCGGTGATCCCCTCGCAGAGGGAAACCGCCCGGAGGATGCCCGCCTCATCCCGCAGCACCGCTTCATCGGGGGCGCCGTAGACGTCCATCTCGACCGCCTCCCCGGTCACCCCGATCACCCGCACGGCGGTCGCCAGCCGCTCGGCGAGCAGCTGTTCGAGCGCACGGGTATCCAGCCCCTGCACCCGCAGCCCGGTGATCCGCATCACCGTCTTATCGGCATGAACGATGACCGCCGTCTCAGCCATCGATCTCCCTCATCTCGAGCAGCTCGCTGCTGGCAACCCGTCTGGCCCGCTCGACACCGGGGATGATCCCATCGGCTTTGGCAAGGACCTCCTCGCGGGTCATCGGGGTGGGATGCTCCTCCAGCCAGGTACGGGTGATGCCGACGCTCTCGAGCTCCTCCCAGGCCCCGGCGGTAATCCGGTCGAGCGCCATCGGATAGCCCATCGCGCGGGCGATCGAGAGCACCGCCGGCGAGCAGCCGAGCTCCCTTGCAGGCACGCAGCCGCAGTCGAGCGCGGCAATCGTCTGCTCGGCCAGCACCGCCTTGTCGCAGACGACACAGGGGATGTTCTTTTTGAGCGTCTTGGCGTAGGCGCCCGAACCGTGGGCGGTCTCGCCCGGCTTAAACTGACGGGAGGGGAAGACCCGCCCATACTGCTCGGCGATGGTCATGCCGATGCCGACCGAGATGACCTCACCGACCATGCCAACCAGGACAGGGCCGCCCTTCATGCAGGTCAGCTGCCCCAAAATCGGCAGGATAATCTCCTCCATCGTGACGATGTTCATCATCTCGGTGGCCGAGTTGTTGTTGGAAGCGCGTCCGGTGATGACGACATTATGCACCGGGATGAGCTTGGTCTTGGGGTCGGGGCCGCGGAACAGCCGGCGGCCGGGGAAGCGTTTGCGCCACTGGATCAGATGGGGCTCGACCGCGAGCAGCTCGTCCGAATCCTCGATCTCGGCCATCGAAAGCATCCCGAAGTCGGGGTTGATCCTCCCGCCGTCCGAAGCGGCCATGCGGATGATGGCGCCCTCGATCATCACCCCATCGGAGGTGGTGGTCACCGCCTCCATATCGAAGACGTTGATGCCGGCCGGGCCGGGAATCGACCGCGCCACCGCGTGGATGGCCTCATCGATCGAAAGTCCCGCCCCTTCGATATCCCGCTTGTCCAGATAGACGATGGTCAGCGGCACAAGGATGCCGCAGCGCTCCCCCTCGGGGATGACGCGCGCCGGAAACGTTGCCATAGCTTTCCCCTCCTTAATGTTTGCCGATCGGCGGCCGCCGGTCGTCGATCTCCTCGCAGCCGATCAGCTCGGCCTCCTCGGTGGGATGGAGGACGTTGATGGTGTCGAGAATCGCCTTTTTGACGGTGCCGTCCGCGGCGATCCCCTTGATGACCACCGTGTGCATCGTCTCGGGGACACGGGGCATCATCACCAGTTCCACATGGTCGATCCCCTCCATCGAGGCGATCTCCTCCACCTCATTTTCCAGCCGGCCGGTGCGCAGCGACTGCATCTTGACGGTGCGCAGATTCTCCATTCCCCGGATGGTCAGCCGGTGATCGGGCAGGTGTTTGTCGTTGGCCGCGTTCATCTTGTCGAGGAACTCGGGCAGTTTGGTGTGCATAAGCCGCATGACATTCCGTCCTTTCCGTCGCGGATGGCCCGAAGGCCCGCTCTTTCCTTTCATCATACCCGCCCCGCCGCCCGATTGCAAGGAAAATTGCGCTGCAATCGTTCACAGCTTTATCCTCCGTCCGCTTGCCTGCCTTCGCTATCTCTGCTATCATAAAACTACCATCAAAAGATATCCATCCGCCCCATCCGCTCCAAAGAGGTGATCCCATGCGGAAAGTATCCCCTCTCCTGACCCTCCTGCTGATCCTCGCGCTCGCCGGCTGTTCTTCCGAGGATCTCCCCTCCGATCCATCCCCGGCCTCCTCCGCTGCGGCATCGGGCGAATCCTCGGCGGTCTCGTCCGAAGTGTCCATATCGGGGGCATCGTCCGCCGAAACCTCGGATACACCCCAGACTATAACCATCGACGGATACACCGTCCGCTTTCCGTCGGGCCAGTTCTATCACTGGTTGGATCGGGATTACAGCGGCATCCACGTCGAGGATGCGTCCGGGGAGGACATCACCCCCATCGCCATCGATCTGTGGTATTGCGCGAACAGCATCTATAATGTAGATTCCACCGCCATGTTTACAATCGGCGAATCCGCGTCGCTCCGGGAATATACCGTCCCACAGAGCCTGGAGCTTGTAAACTACAGCACGGTTGTGGAAAACGTCTTTACCGAAAACGGCATCGCACAGCTGGAACAGACCACCTTTGTCTCCCCCGGCAACCTTCTCATCCGCAAGGTAAATGGGAAAATCTACCGGATGGACGGA
>CASGDD010000002.1 GCA_949300115.1 uncultured Oscillospiraceae bacterium
CCTGCGACAGGCCGGCGCGCTGGCGGCAGGCCTTGATTTTTTCTCCCAGTGTCATCGTCCACGCCTCCTTTTGAGGAAAAGGATAGGGGAAACGCGCGCGTTTGGCTACCAACTCTAGGCAACTGGCGGTTGCCATGCCCCGAAAATTTCCTATCCGGGCATGGGATCGCCGCCGGATGGGCCGTCTTTTCGGTCGGGGGCGAAACCGGTTGGAAGCGGCGGATGTAAAGGCCGCGCGGGATGGGGATGGATCGATGCCCATCCGCTCCCCCATCGCAAAACCGGGCAAGCCCCGACCGATAGGGGGCTTACCCGGCTCGATCCGGCAGCGCCGCGAGTATCCGACCGCCGGAGATTCCGCCTCTAGGGGATGATGCCGTGCTGCCGGAGCAGCGCCTGCTCGTCGCCGCTGATCCAGCCGAAGATGCGGGGATGGCCCTCCCATTCCTGCATCAGATAGTGGACGGTAAAATCGATGTCGACCGGCGGCTGTCCGGGCTTCCCATAGGTGGCCGTCCAGTCGACATGGGCGACCGCGTGCAGCGGATCGATCGGGGAGAGGGTGACGCCGCGGACGCGCATCCCGATGGTGCCGATGGCGCGATACTGGGCATAGCCGTCGGAGAGCGCCCGATGGAAGGCGTCGTCATTCCTGCCGGCCATCACCCCCAGCGGCGACGCGGCGATGAATGCGGGGGCGTACAACGCGGCCATCGCCCCGCCATCGACCTCCCCGGCGAGCGACTGGGTGAAAAAGCGTTCATACCGCCCAAAGAACCGTTCTACAGCTTCTGGGGTCATGGGCATCCTCCTTCCATCTCATCGGGGCGCGGGCGGTCCCGCAGCGCCGTGTCGATGAGCGTTATGGCAATCTCGAAGGCCGCGATCCGCCGGGTGGCCAGCGTGATCTGTGAGCGATACCGCCGGGGATCCTCCTTGCCCTCGAGGGTCTGGCGGGTCGCCCGCAGCTTGTGCAGGGTGGAGCCGATCTGCCGTTTCGCTTCGAGCAGCTCGTCCCGGGTATAGTCCATGCCATCCGCCTCCTTGTTGCGATTCCCCTGTCGGTTCGGGCATCCGGGGGATACAGGGCTATCCATCCCACCCCGATCTGCCGCCATCCGTCGGACATCCGCTCACAGCGTCCGGCGATAGCGGCCGGGGTGATCCGGTTCGGGCCGCCAGCCGCGGGCTTCGAAGAGCGGGCGGAAGGGGCTGTCCGGCGGCGCCTGCCAATGGGCCTCCCGGCATCCCGCCCGGCGCAGCCTGTCCTCGGCCGCCTCGAGCAGCGGTACCCCCGTCCCGCGGGCGAGATAGTAGGGGGTGATATACCAGCCGCACAGCAGATTGTGCGCAAAGTCGAAGCAGGCCATGCCGATGGGGGCGGCCCCGTCGAACAGGAGGATGGCGGGAGCATCCAGCCGCGCCTCCGCGATCCCGCCGGCCGCGAGCAGCCGCAGCAGCGCCGCCCGGTCGCCGGCGGTGGCATTGCGGATGGTCATGGCGATTCCCCCTTTCGAGACGGGCCATAGAAGATTCACAACTCCCCACTTTTCATCGGGGGGAGATCGTGTTACAATAAAACCGAACCTCCGGCCCGCGCCTACCGGTCGCTGCGAATGCGGTTTTCGGCGTTCTGGATGAGGCTTAACAGCGAGGAGGCGAAGAGGGGATAGCGCTCGGTGAGATTCTCGGTCGTGATGGCGAAGGCCCCGGCGTCCTCGAGCGGCTCGACCGATTCGCTGCGCAGCCCCTGGGTACAGGCCTCGGCGTTGGCCTCACAGCGATGCATCGCCGCGGTGGTGTAGCCGGCGGCCAGCCGGGGATCGACGTGGAACAACCCCGCCTGGTTGCCCGGATTGGCGGCGTAGAGGATGCGGTACATCCGGTAGACGGCCAGCATCAGATAGCCGGAGACCTCGGTGGTCAGCGACTTGTTCCGCCCGCGCGCGAGCAGATCGAAGAGGATGTTGAGCGAGTTGGCGAGCAGTTTTTTGTTGAGCACCGGCAGGACGCTGCCCCGCAGCACATTCTCCTTGCCGGCCGCGTCCGGCTCGGGAATCTCGTCGACGGTGATGGTGGTGCCCGCCCGGTCGAGGGTGCGCCCGAGCAGAAAATCGCAGGAGACCCCGTAGAAATCGGCGCAGCGCACGAGAAAATCCAGCCCGCATTCCCGGATGCCCTTCTCGTAGTGGGAGAGCAGCGCCTGGGAGATGCCGAGGTTCTGGGCGGCTAATTTCTGGCTGATGCCCTTCTCCTTGCGGAGCAGGGTGAGAATGCGGGGAAAGCTTGCGTTCATGGTGGAAAATCCTCCCTATCAAAACCGGGCCGGGGCCGACGCTGCCCCGCTTCCAACCGCGGTTTGTGTGAAAAATCTGTAAACGTACTGTAAAGTATAGATCATCTGATACCATTTGTAAATGGGTTTTTCGTCCGCATTCCGCCGATTTCGCGGAGAATTTCGGGCGCAAAAATCGTCAGAATGGCAAAACGGGAAGGGCTTATGAAAACCTACAAGATCCATCTGATTCGACATGGCAAGACGGCGGCCAATCTCGACGGCCGCTACATCGGGCGGACCGATCTGCCGCTCTCCCCGCTGGGGGAGGAGGAGCTGCGCCAGCTGAAGGCGCACTACCGCTATCCCGAGGCCGAGCGGGTCTATTCGAGTCCGCTCGCCCGCTGCCGCAAGACGGCGACCATCCTCTATCCCCGCGTTCCGGTCAGCGAGGTGGAGGGGCTGCGGGAGGCGGATTTCGGCGTCTTTGAGGGCAAGACCCCCTATGCGCTGAAGGATGACCCCGACTACCAGGCCTGGATGCAGGGCGGCACCCCGCCCGAGGGGGAGGCGTCGGAGGCCTTTGTCCGCCGGGTGCTCGAGGGATTTGTCGGGATTCTCGACGACATGAAGGCCCGCGAGATCCGCTCGGCGGCGGTCATCACCCACGGCGGGGTGATCATGACCATCCTGGCGGCGCTGGGCCTGCCCGAGCATCCCCCGACCGACTGGCAGACCCCCTCGGGCGGCGGCTATACCCTGCTGGCCGATGTCGCCCTCTGGATGCGGGCGGGCAAGCTGGAGGTCTACCGCCGGATCCCCGACCGGGGGGAGGAGACGCGCGAGTACGGCGTCTATACCGTCCGCCGCGACCCGGATGACCCGGATGGGATGGATGATCCGGACGATTGGGACGGGGATTGCGGGGAAGAATAAGGGAGAACCGAAACGCCCTGGGGGCGATTGACAGCGAAAGGAAGGATCATCGAATGGAAAAGCTGGGACTGATCCACGCCTATACCGGAGACGGCAAGGGCAAGACGACGGCGGCGGTGGGGCTCTGTGTGCGCGCGGCCGGCCGGGGATTGCGGGTGGTTTTCTGCCAGTTCCTCAAGGGCCGGGCGAGCGGGGAACTCGAGCCGCTCGAAAAGCTGGGGGTCACGCTGATGCGGATGCAGGACCCCGAAGCGCAGATGAAGTTTACCTTCCAGATGACCGAGGCGGAGCTGGAGGAGAGCCGCAGGCAGCATCGCGAGCTGCTCGAGCGGGCGAAGGCAGCCGCCGCTTCGGGGGCATACGACCTGGTGGTGCTCGACGAGGCGATCGGTACCGTGTCGATCGGACTGCTCGACGAGGGCGACCTGCTGGGGCTGATCGGGGCGAAGGCGCCCGAGACCGAGCTGGTGATGACCGGACGCGGGCTGCCGGCGGCGGTGGCCGAACGCTGCGACTACATATCCGAGATCGTCATGCGCAAGCATCCCTTCGAGCAGGGGATCGGGGCGCGCAGGGGGATCGAATACTAGCGGGAGGTTGGCCCGGGCGGCTGCCCGCGGCGTCCGTCCCAGAAAGGAATCGGGCAGATGCAGCTGCGCAGATCTATCAAACACAACGCGCTTCGGGCGCTGGCCGGCGCGTGGGGCAAATCGATCACCGTCCTGTTCATTCTGGCGCTGATTATCGCGCTGTTTAGCCAGTTTGAGGTGCTCATCTACCGCCTGGTCGCGCTCATCGGGGTGGAGAGCCCCATTGTGGGGACGCTGACGCTGGGGTCGATGCGGCTGGAGCTGTCCGCCCTCTCGCTGATGGTGACCACCCTCTCGACCCTCTTCGGCTTTTTCCTGCTCGCCCCGCTGGCGCTCGGGATGCTGCGCTGGTACTACTGCCTGTCGGACGGGGTGCAGGAGGATGTCACCGCTGTCTTCTACTACTTTTCCAACCTGCGGCCGCTCTTCCGCTGCTGGAGGCTGGCGCTGCTGACGGCGGTGCTGCTGCTCTGCTGGACGGTGCTCCTGTTGGCGCCGGGCATCCTCGTTCTGCTGCTGTCGATCGGCCTGCGGGCGGGCGCGGATCCCTCCGAAGGGGTGGCGCCGACCTTTGGCCTGCTGATCGGGCTGGCGCTGCTGGCGGTGGGGGTGGCGCTGCTGACCCTTTGGGTGCAGCGCTATAAGCTCGCCCCCTATCTCGCCATCCTCCATCCCGACTGGCCGCTGGTGCGCTGCCTGCGGCGGTCGGCCGCCGGGATGCGCGGCCATCTGTGCGAGAGCTGGATGCTCCACCTGAGCTTCCTGCCCTGGATGGTCCTCTGCCTGCTGGCGTTGCCCATCCTCTTTGTCGTCCCCTATGGGCTGCAGTCGCATGTGATCTACGCCCGCTATCGGATCGAGCGGTTCGAACAGCTGGAGCGCAGACGGGCCGCCGCGGGGGATACCCGTGTCTTCCGGCGGGAGGGGACGGCGGAGGATTCGGCGGGGTAGGGAAAAAGGCGAAAAAGGTCGAATGCTTGTGTCCGATGCCGCGAAATGGTAGACTGAGGGAGAGGACTCTATCGACGGCAGGGGGCATGGCATGACCGATTATGCGCGGATGTACCATCTGCTTTTTCACGCGATCACCGGTGCGATCGACCGGCTGGAGCGGCTGGCCGCCCGGCAGGGGGATCCCGGCGGGGAACTCGCCGGGACGGTTGCACGGTTGATGCGCGCGCAGCAGGCGGCGGAGGCGGTCTATCTCGATACCGACGGGGAGGCGGAGGAGTGACACCGCATAAAAAACGGGAGGGGGATCCGCGGATCCCTCTCCCGTGTGCTGTTGCAGGGGGTTATTTGCCCCGGCCCTCGCTCAACGCGCGCCGCAGCCAGATGTCGCCGATATCGAGCGCGGCCCACAGCCCATCCTTCTCGCTGCGCTTCTGAAAGCGGTCCTTGGCGCGGACCTCGGGGTCGGTGAGCATCAGCTGGACGGTGATCTTGCTGGCCATGTTGAGATCCTCGAACGGCTTGGAATCGGTGATGGTCATCATGACCACATAGGGGTCGTTGAGATCGCCGTAATAGAGGGTATTGCCGCTGCGAACGAGGGGTTTGCCTTTATAGGTAAAGAGTTTTTCGGCCTTGTCTGCCATGCGTGTGCCTCCTTTATATATCGCTTCGGACCCGCCCGCGGGGGCCTGGCATCCGTGGGATTGGACAGGTAGCTGATCTTATTATAGCACGCATCCGGACGGCTGTAAACCTTGACGACATTCTCCCCCTTTTGCCGCGCATAGGCACCCCTTCCGACAGGGGGCGGCGCGATCGGATGTGTGCGCCATGAGCGTACAGAGCGGCATCCCGCGATCGCGCGCGATGGCGGCACCGGCCCTGCCGCGGCAGCAGAGGGAAAGGGGAAAGGGACGGCCGCTAGTGAATCTTGATCGCCCATTCGGGGCAGACGCGGCTGCAGTAGCCGCAGAGGATGCAGCGGGAGGGGTCGCAGACGGCGTGTCCCTCCTCGATATGCAGCGCACCCTGTCCGCATCGGGCGGCACAGGCGCCGCATCCGACGCACCAGTCGTCGATATGCAGGCGGCGCAACTTGTGTGCAAGTCGCTCTTTATCTGCATCCAAGAAGCATCCATCCTCGAAGAAGCGCAGATTGGCGTCCACCTCGTCGATATGCTGCATGCCGACGGCCACCGCGTCGGCGCCGTCGAAATCCAGGATGTAGCGGAAGGCCTCCTCCGCCCGGCGGAAGAGATTGCCGCCGCCCAGCGCCTTCATCGTGAAGACGCCGATGCCGGCTGTATGCGCCCGGCGGACAGCCTCCTCCATTTCGGCGCGGCTGCCGTCCGAGATGCCCAGCCCGTCGACATTGAGCAGCGGATGGAGGATATCCAGTCCCCGCTGGATGACCCCCTCCACCCCCGCGACCCGGTGGGTGGAGGCGCCGACCGCCCGGATGATCCCCCTGGCCTTGTAGTCATAGAGGGTGTCGAGCGCCTCGGCGTGTCCGCGCAGGGTGTGGATGCTCTCCTGCTCGTGCAGCATGAAGATGTCGATGACATCCCGGTCGAGCGCCTTACGCGCCCCCTCGACCGCCTTCACCGCCAGCTCGCGGGTGTAGGCATAGGTCTTGGTCGAGATGACGATGTCGAATCTGCCGGTCTTCTTCATCGCGTAGCGGATGTGATCGTAGGTGCCGTAGAGCTCGGCGGTGTCGAAAAAGTTGACCCCCCGTTCGATGGCGTAGGCCATCACCTCGCCGCCGGCCTCGGGCGTCAGGTTCTGTTGTACCGGCCCGACGATCAGCCCGCCGAAGCAGAGGCGGGAAACCCGGATGCCGGTGTTGCCCAGTGTGCGATATTCCATAGCTTAGCCGCTCCTGTCTGGATTGCCGCCGGGGCCATGCCGAAGCAGGGCCCCGAGACACCGACGGCGGCCCCGATGAAGGGACCGCCGTGGAAGATGTTTTCTGTTCGATCCGGCCGGTTATTCGCCGAGATAGCTGCGCACCAGCGCCTGCAGCAGCTCATCCCGGTCGATCCGGCGGATGAGCGCCCGCGCGTTGTTGTGGGTGGTGATGTAGGTCGGATCCTCCGAAAGGATGTAGCCGACCAGCTGGTTGATCGGGTTGTATCCCTTTTCCCGCAGCGCGTCGTAGATGACCATCAGCGTCTGTTTCATCTCCCGCTCGCGTTCCTGGTGGATTGAAAAGGTCATGGTGGGTTCATGCATGGTCGTCACCCTTTCTCAACAGTTTCGGCGGAATCATCCCCGCCATCCTGTCTCTATCATAGCAGAAGCGGCGGGGAAGATCAAGTGACCATTTGGTCACCAGCGTATTTGGCGCCACGCCGCGCAGGGGAAAATCGGGTCACCGCGGACGCGCTGCGCTCGCCCTTGCTCCCGAAGGGAGGATCGAACGGGCCCCAAGCAGCGTCTGCCGCACCAGGAATCCTTGCGATCCATACCGTATGGCCGCGGCCCCGGCTTGCATCCCCCGCTTTGTAGCGGAGGGGCTGGTACCTTTGTCCCATCCGATCCCCCACCCCCCTTGCGCGATCCCCCTCCCCGGCAACCGCTCGTTCGATCGATCGGGCGCTCCGGGAGGGTTCTCAAACCGAGAGATAACCGGATTTTTCGCTGGGATGGAGGACGGGCAGAGAAAATGTGCGGAAATCTTTGGCGGATTCCGATTTGCGGACCATCCTCTCGGGAGATTTTGTCCGGCAGAGGGGATGCCC
>CASGDD010000003.1 GCA_949300115.1 uncultured Oscillospiraceae bacterium
CATAGAGTGTATCCAGCATATCCCGCAGCGTCGCAAGGTCGATGCCGGCCGTTCGGGCCGTCTCGATTGCCCGCCCCAGATGTTCCTCGATCTGCCTGAGATGCTCCTCGCGGATGAGCTCCCGGTTTTGGGGTGCGACAAAACTGCCCTTGCCGACCACCGTCTCGATAAACCCGTCCCGCTCGAGATCCTCGTAGGCGCGTTTGGTGGTGATGACGCTGATGCGCAGCTCCTTCGCCAGCAGCCGCATCGACGGCAGCGCCTCGCCCGGCGCAAGCTGGCCCGAGAGGATCAGCCCTTTGATCTGGCTTTCGATCTGCTCATAGATGGGGCGCCCGTCCCGATTGGAAATGAGGATATCCATCCTGCCCCTCCCTTCCGGTTTATTTGTATATATTCGATATACACACTATATCACCATATACACGCTATGTCAAGGGCCGGACGCAAAAATGGACGCAAAAAAATCGACCCGTCCGGGGGACAGGTCGACGGTGGTGGAACGGTGGGGATTTAGGTTTACGTCTCGGAATAGGCGGTCTGGACGCTGACGCCATCGAGCGCGCCCAGCTTGTCCGCCAGCTCGGCGATGATGGTTTTTGGGGCGTCGAGGGCGATCGAGATGATGTGGATGCCCTTCTGGCGGTAGGGCAAGCCCATCCGGCCGATGATATGCTCGCCATAGGCGTGCAGGGTAGCGTTGAGCTGTTCGACGGCATGGGTATCCTTGACGATGATCCCCATGACGGCAACGGTTGTTTGCATAACAGGTCACCTCATTGATTTTTAGAAAGATGAAAGTGGAACGCATCCGCCCGGCGGGGCGGTTGGCGGACGGTGGAAGGGTTTACCGACGCTGGCCGGTCAGCGCGTCGCGCAGCGCAAAGAAATCGGCCATCGCCTCCGGCTTCTGGCGGGGGTTGCGCAGCAGGGCGGCCGGATGGTAGGTGCCCATCATCCACAGCTCCCCCTTCTGGAACCACTGGCCATGCTGGCGGGTCACCTTAAAGCCGGGATCGATCAGCCGCTGGGCGGCAATGCGGCCGAGGCAGACAATCAGGCGGGGTTCGATCAGCTGCACCTGCTCCCGCAGATAGCCGATGCAGGCGTCCTGCTCCTCCGGCTTGGGATCGCGGTTGCCGGGCGGGCGGCATTTGACGATGTTGGTGATGTAGATGCCACCGCCCGTCCGGGAGAGGTCGATGGCCGCAAGCATCTTGTCGAGCAGCTGGCCGGCGCGGCCGACAAACGGCTCCCCCTGCAGATCCTCATTTTCCCCCGGCCCCTCCCCGATGAACATCACATCGGCGCGGGTATCTCCCACCCCGAAGACGACGTTGTGCCGGGTGGCGGCCAGCGGACAGGCGGCACAGCCGAGACAGCGCTCCCGCAGGCTTTCAAAATCCGAGGCACGATCCATGGCGGCTCCCTCCCTTTACGACTTCCCGCTGCGCCAGGAGGCGCCGCCGAGCGCTTCCTCCGGCTTTTCGGCGAGATATTTGTTGATGGCGGCAAGATAGGCCTTGATACTCGACTCGAAGATATCGGGGGTCAGTCCCCGCCCGGTGACCACCTCGCCGTCGGGGAACTGCAGCTTGACGGTGACCTGGCCGAGGGCGTCCTCCCCCTCGGTGACCGCGTGGATATCGAAGCTTACGAGGGTGATGCCCAGCTTGACAATCTTGTCGATCGCCTTGAAGGCGGCGTCAACCGGACCTTCGCCGAACGCCACCCGCTCGAGGATCTCCTCCCCGCGGCGGACCTTGACACAGGCGGTGGCCGAGATGTTGCTGCCCGAGTTGACCACGAAGGTGAGCAGCTCGTAGGTCTCGGGGAATTCGAGCGCCCGGGTGCGCATGAGCGCGTCGATGTCCCGATCGGTGATCGTCTTTTTGCGGTCGGCGAGCAGCTTGAAGCGCTCGAACGCCTCGTTCATCCGGTCGGGGGCGAGGGTGTACCCCAGCTCGGTGAGATACTCCTCGAAGGCATGCCGTCCCGAGTGCTTGCCGAGCACCATGCTCGACTGGCGGCGGATGCCGACCGATTCGGGTGAGAGGATCTGGTAGGTCAGCGGATTTTTCATCATCCCGTGCTGGTGGATGCCCGCCTCATGGGCGAAGGCGTTCTGCCCGACAATCGGCTGGTTGGGCGGCACCGCGACGCCGGTGATGGTCGAAAGCAGCTTGCTGGCGCTGGAAATTTCGACCGTCTTGATGGCCGTCTCGGCGTCCAGCTTGTCCTTGCGGGTCGCAATCGCCATGACGACCGCCTCGAGCGCGGCGTTGCCCGCCCGTTCGCCGATGCCGTTGACGGTGCATTCGACCTGCCCGGCCCCCGCCTCGACAGCGGCCAGCGAATTGGCGACCGCGAGCCCGAGGTCGTTGTGGCAGTGCACCGAGAGACAGACCTTCTCGATGCCCGGGACATGCGCCCTGAGATAGCGGAACATGGCGGTGATCTCCTCGGGGACGGCATAGCCGACGGTGTCGGGGACGCTCACCGTCGTGGCGCCCGCCCGGATGACGGCGGTGAAGACCTCGGCTAAATAGGCGGGGTCGGAGCGCATCGCGTCCTCGGCGGAAAATTCGACATCCTCACAGAGGGTCTTCGCATAGGCCACCATCTCTTCGGCGGTGGCGAGCACCTGCGCGCGGGTCGCGTTGAGCTTGTATTCCAGGTGCAGATCGCTGGTCGCCAGCACGATATGGATGCGGGGATGGCGGGCTTCCCGGACGGCCTCCCAGGTGCGGTCGATATCCTTCTTCACCGCCCGGCAGAGACCGGCGACGGTGGCATGCTCCACCCGGCCGGCAATCTCCCGCACCGCCTCAAAGTCGTCGGGCGAGGCGACCGGAAAGCCGGCCTCGATGATGTCCACCCCCAGCCGCTCGAGCTGGCGGGCCATCTCGAGCTTCTCCTGCAAATTCATGCTGTAGCCGGGGGCCTGTTCGCCGTCCCGCAGGGTGGTATCGAAAATTTTGATCATCCTTGCCATCCGGATCACCCTTTCCCCTCCCCGCCGGCCGATTCAGCTCCGCGGGGATACGGATTTATTGTAGCATGATACGGCAGGATTGACAAGCCGGGGCCGCCCCATCAAAACAAACACCCGGGCCGAAAGCCCGGGTGTTTGTCTGAATCGCAGGGATTGCGATATCGTGCGATGGATGCACGCTAGAACATCCCGCCCATCGAGGGGTTGGTTTTGTCTGTCTCGGGGGCCGGCGTGCCGGGCGCTTCCCCTGCCGGGGTCTCCGCCTTGGGCGATTCGGCCCAGTACTCCACCGCCGGACGCTGCACGATGGTGTAGCTGGGTGGATTCGAGGGACTGCTTGGGATGTCGGGGGTGGCGCTGATCTGGTCCGCATAGCTGCTCCATTTTTCCTTGTACGCTTCCACCGCGTTGTCCGGCACATAGATTTGCAGCGAGGTGCTGGTGTTTATCAGCGCATCGGTTCCCAGCGTGGGCGGAGTCTTCGACAGGATGGTGAGGGAGGTGAGACCAGTGCAGCCCTGAAAGGCCACGTCTCCGATGGACTGCAGGTTGTCAGGCAGGATGATGTCGGTGAGACCTTTACAGTCTATAAAGGCCCCTTCCCCGATGGCGGTCACCGTGTCGGGAACGGTGTAGGACGGGTTCGTCTTCCCTTCCGGACACCGGATCAGTGTGGTTTTGTCCGCATTGAACAACACGCCGTTCTCATCGGAAGAATAGTTTTTATTCCCTTCCGCCACCGTAATTGCAGTCAGGCCGGAACAGCCATTGAAAGCGGTGGCTACGATGGAGGTCAGGCTGGCAGGCAGGGTGATGGAAGTGAGACTCTCGCAATCATAAAAGGCGCTCGACCCGATGGATTCCAGGCTCTCTGGCAGGTCGATAGAGGTAAGGTTCGTGCAGCTCATAAAGGCGTTAGCTTTGATGGTTTTCACACCCGCAGGTAGCGTGATGGAGGTGAGGCTCTTGCAGCTAGTAAAGGCATTCTCCCCGATGGTTGTCACGCTGTCGGGCAGAGTGATGGAAGTGAAACTCGTGCAGTACGCAAAGGCGTTGTCCCCAATGGCGGTAATGGTATAGGATTTGCCATTGAGACCGATTATGTCGCCGGACAAGTCCAGGGTTGTGATGTCAGAGCCACCCAAGTCAGCAGAGCTATTCTCGATGGTCAAATTGGTACCGTTGGCGGTCACATTATTTAGCGTGATGGTCCCGTTGCTCAGCTTGTCGTCCTCATAGAGCCAAGTCTCCCCCGCCGCGCCGGCCACCGGCACCAGCAGGAAGAGCAGGATCATCGCCAGCAG
>CASGDD010000004.1 GCA_949300115.1 uncultured Oscillospiraceae bacterium
GGGGGCGGAGGATCAGGGGTTGTCGGAATGCCGGTGGGTGGATTCATAGGCGGCCTCGTCGAGCGAGAGCTCGAGCGGCGTCTCCTCCTTTGGATCGAAGGGTTCGGTGGGGCCGAAGACCCAGGCGGAGATCCCGCGGTCGATGGTGCGGTGGGAGAGGCGGGCGACATTGCCGACCGCCAGCGCGGCAATCACCGTGCCGATGCCGACACTTTCCAGACGGCCGAGGGCGGCAAAGGAGACCAGGATGGTGAGGATGACAAAGGTCGAGTCGGTCAGCACCTTGCCTTTGCCGAATTCAAGCCCCACCTTGTCGGCGAAGACGCGGGCAAAGCCGTCCCCCGGCAGCAGCACCAGCCGGCTTACCAGCAGCAGGGAGAGGGCGAAGCCCATCAGCAGGACCCCGGCGATCAGGACGGCGAAGCGGCCGGCGAGCGGCAGATGGGCGCCGTCGAGGGCGGCGGTAAACGGCATGATCAGGTCGATAAAGGCGCTCAGCAGCAGGCTGGCGATCAGCTGGAGATACTGCAGCTTGGGAAAGGCGCGTCCCAGCCAGATGAGCTGGATGAGAAAGAGCAGCAGATTCCAGATCAGCTGGGTGACCCCGAGGGAGAGGGGGGTAAAGAAGGTGAAGATATAGGCGACGCTGGTGACGGGGGAGATCCCCAGGTTGGAACGGCTGGTTAAGCAGACGGCCAGCGAAAAGAGCGCGAAGCCGACGACATAGAGGACAAGCTGGCGGGGATTGAGACGCAGTTTCATGGGGATTCTCTCCTCGAAGGTTTTCCCCAGTATAGCATGGCACGGCCTCTCGAGGTAGTCCCCGGCGGGGGAGATCGGGATTTTTCTGCCAAAATAGACAAGGAGAAGGGGAGAAAGATGACAAATCTGTCATGCAACCGGCGGCAAAACCCGGTATAATAACCCTAGAAGCCCGACAGGGCGGCAAGGAGGGGACAGTATGCGGATTTTGCTGGTGGAGGATGACCGGGCGATTGCGGCCGGGCTTTCCTATTCACTCGGAACGGAGGGCTATGAGGTGATCGTCTGTCCGACGGCGGCCGAGGCGCGGCGGGCACTTGCGGAGGAAACGGTCGATCTCTGCCTGTTCGACCTGGGCCTGCCGGATGGCAGCGGCTTCGAGCTCTGCAGGCTCGCCAAACAGAGGGAGGACCTGCCGGTCATCTTCCTCACCGCCCTGGACGACGAGGGCAGCGTCGTGATGGGGCTGGATATGGGCGCCGACGACTACATCACCAAGCCCTTCCGGCTGCGGGAGCTGCTCTCCCGCATCAAGTCGGTACTGCGGCGGTACGGCCGGGCGGAGGCGCTGCGGGGGACGATTGAAATCGGCGACATCACCATCCACACCCTCGAGGCGAAGGTGACCCGCGGCAGGGAGGAGATTCCGCTGACCGCCCTCGAGTACCGGCTGCTGCTGACGCTGGCGGCCCATCCGGGGCAGGTGCTCACCCGCGGCCAGCTGCTCGAAGGGATCTGGGACATCGCCGGCAACTTTGTGGGGGACAACACGCTGACCGTCTACATCAAGCGGCTGCGGGAGAAGCTGGGGGACGACATGCAGAATCCCACGATCATCCGCACGGTGCGGGGGATCGGCTATCAGCTGACGGCGGGAGGAAGAGCGCATGGATAAACTGCTTGCCATGTTGGGACTGCTTGTGGCGGCGCTCGTCGGCTACGGCTGCTTTCAGATCGCGCCGGCGGCCGGGCTGCTTGCGGGGGGCGGGGTGCTGGCTGTCGGGCTGCTTGCGGCGCTCGGCGCCCTGCTGCGGCAGCGGGAGATCCGGAAGCTCTCCGACTATCTCATGCGCATCCGCCAGGGCAACTATGCGCTCGATATCCGGGACAACCGGGCGGGGGCGCTTTCGATCCTCAAAAACGACATCTACAAGCTCACCCTCCGCCTCTCCGAACAGGCCGAGCTGCTGCGGCGGGACAAGCGCTATCTCGCCGACGCGCTGGCCGACATCTCCCACCAGCTGCGCACCCCGCTGACCTCCCTTTCGGTGATGACCGAGCTGCTCGCCGACCCGAAACTTCCCGACAGCCGGCGGGAGGAGTTTACCACCGCCATCCAGGGGCAGATTGACCGGATCGACTGGCTGGTCTCCTCGCTGCTCAAACTCTCCAAGATCGACGCCGGCGCCATCACCTTCCGCCGCGATCTTGTACGGCTGCGAGCGCTGGTCGAGCGGGCGGCCGCGCCGCTGCTGATCCCCATCGAGATCAGAGAACAGACGCTCGAGATCGACATCGACCCTGCGCTCAATATCGTCGGGGATGCCCAGTGGCTGCGCGAAGCGGTGCTCAACATCCTCAAGAACTGTATGGAACACACCCCCTGCGGCGGTCGCCTGCGGGTCACCGCCCGGGACAACCCCATCCATACCGAGCTTGCGATCGAGGACAGCGGCGAAGGGATCGACCCCGCCGACCTGCCCCACATCTTTGAGCGGTTTTACAGGGGGAAGAATGCCTCGCCCGACAGCGCCGGCATCGGGCTCGCCATGGCGAAGGCGATTCTCACCGGCCAGGACGGCACCATCGAGGTGGAGAGCACCCCCGGCCGGGGCAGCCGCTTTTCGCTCAAGTTCTATAAACAGATCGCCTAGCGCGCCCGCCGCGCAGGTGACCAAATTGTCACCCGCAGAGTCACCGGTCTGTCATCCGGGCGGGGTAGACTGGGAATCAGCCTACAGGATAAAGGGAGGAGATCCAGCGATGGAGATTCTGCGCGTATCACATCTCAGCAAGATCTACGGCAGCGGGGAGACGGCGGTTGCCGCGCTCGACGACATTTCCTTTTCGGTCGAACAGGGGGATTTTGTCGCGATCATCGGGCCGTCCGGCTCGGGCAAATCGACCCTGCTGCATATCTTGGGCGGTGTCGACCGGCCGACCGCCGGCAAGGTACTGATCGACGGCACCGACCTCTACAGCCTCGACGAGAGCCGGCTTGCCATCTTCCGCCGCCGGCAGATCGGGCTGATCTACCAGTTTTACAACCTGCTGCCGGTGCTCAATGTCGAGGAGAACATCACCCTGCCGCTGCTGCTCGACGGGCGCGGGGTCAATCCCGACCGGCTCTCCGAGCTCATCGGCCGGCTGGGGCTGCAGGGGCGGCTGGGCTATCTGCCCAACCAGCTGTCGGGCGGCCAGCAGCAGCGGGTCTCGATCGGGCGGGCGCTCATCGGCGATCCGGCGCTGGTGCTGGCCGATGAACCGACCGGCAACCTCGACTCGAAGAACAGCGCCGAGATCATCGAGCTGCTCCGGGCCTTCAACCGCGACTACCACCAGACCACCCTCATCATCACCCACGACGAGCGCATCGCGCTGCAGGCGAACCGCATCCTCGCGATCGAGGACGGCCGCATCACCCGGGATGAGGTGATCCGCCGATGAACATCATGAACCGGGTGACCCTCGCCTATATGCAGAAAAACCGCCGCCGGACGCTGGTCACCATCCTCGGTGTGATCATCTCGGTGGCGATGATTACCGCGGTCTCCACCTTTCTCGGCACCTTCCAGGACTGGATGCGCCGGGACATCATCGCCGAGGACGGCGACTGGCAGGTGCAGTACCTCGGGGTGCGGATGGCCGATCTGCCGGTGATCGAGGCGGACCCCAACACCGCCGAGGCGGTGGTAGGACGGCTGGTCGGCCTCTCCCCGCTGGCCCAGGAGGTACCCGCCGCCTTCCCCTTCTATCTCGAGGTGCGCGCCTGGCAGACCGAGGCATTCGCGCTGCGCAGCATCGACCTTATCGAGGGACGGCTGCCGGAGAATGACCGGGAGGTCATCCTCTACGCCGACTTCGAGGCGATGATGGGCTTTCCGGTCGCGGTGGGGGATACCCTTACGCTCACCCTCGGCGACCTCTATGACGCCGAGGACGGCCTGCCGGTCACCCGTGCGCTGCTGGGGATGGAGGAGGACCGCTTTCAGCCGGAAGAAACCGTCACATACACCGTCGTCGGGCGGATCGACCCGGGGCTGCAGGGAAGCGGGACCGACGCCATGACCCTCTACACCCGTCTCGATCCGGCAGCGCTTGCCCCCGACGATCGTGTCACCGTCACCGTCCGGCAGCGGCATTACGATGCCGGCATCTACGAGGAAGCCGTGGCGCTGGCCGGCGGCATCGCGTCGGAGGGCATCGTCTTCAACGACAGCCTGCTCCGGGTCGACGGAATCGTAAACGACAGCTACTTTATGGAAACCTTCCTGCTCCTCACGGCGATCGTCGGCACCATCATCTTTGTCGGGTCGGTGCTGCTCATCTACAACGCCTTTGCCATCTCGGTGGCCGAGCGCAGCCGCCAGCTGGGGCTGCTTGCCTCGGTCGGCGCGACCCGCGGGCAGAAATTCCGCTCGGTGCTCTTTGAGGGGGCGGTGATCGCGGCGGTGGCCATCCCGGTCGGCATCCTTTCGGGCATCGCCGGCATCGGAATCACCTTCCATCTGGTCGATCCGCTGCTGCGGGAATTCATCCAGGTCTCGGTGCCGCTGCAGGTCTATGTCAGCTGGGAGGCGGTGCTCGGCGCGGTCCTGCTCTCCCTCTTTACCATCTTCATCTCCCTGCTGATCCCCGCGCTGCGGGCAAGCCGGATCTCCCCGATCGAGGCGATCCGCCAGACGCGGGAGGTCAAGCTCACCGCCCGGCAGGTAAGGACCTCCCGGCTCAGCCGCCGGCTGTTCGGCCTCGAGGGGGAACTGGCCCTCAAGACGCTCAAACGGAGCCGCGGCCGCTACCGGATCACCATCCTTTCGCTGGTTATCAGCATCCTGCTCTTTCTCACGGCGGCCGGCTTCAATCAGCTGCTCGGCGACGCCCTTGTGATGACCCAGGGGGAGGTCGATTTCCAGGTCGCCGGCACCCTCTATGCCGGCTTTGCGGAGGCCGGGACGCTGCTCGACGAGCTGGCGGCGCTGGACGGGGTCGACGAGATGGCCAGCTATCTCCAGTTTGACGCCGAGGCGATGCTGGACGCCGGACAGGTGGACGCGGCGATGCTGCGGTATGCCGAGGAGCGGGGAGAGGGCTGGACGGAGGACGGCTGTGACTTCTATCTCACCCTCAAGGCGCTCGACGACCGGACGCTCGACCGGTATGCCGAGGCGGCCGGGGTCGATCCCGCCGTCCTCCGGGATCCCGACCATCCCCGGGCGATCCTGCGCAACGCGGCCGACATCCGGATGGCCGATTACCACTATGCCCGTGTGCGCTTCCTCGATATGCGGCCGGGCGATGCCCTCGAGCTGCTGCTGCATGACTACGATCCCGAGACGGATGAAACGACGCTTACCGGACGTTTTTCGGTCGAGCTGGCCGCGCTGGCCGACAGCTGGCCGATGACCGAGTCCTCCCAGGGGGAGGGACTGAACCGCCTGACGCTGTTTATCTCCCGGACGGTGGCCGAACGTCTGCTGGAGGACCATCCCGCCTTCGAGGAAGCGGGGAGCGGCAATCTGAAGTTTGTCATCCGGACCAAGACGCCGGAAGCGGTGACCGAGGCAGCGGAGGAGCTGCTCGGCCAATCGGACTTCGACTGGACGGTGAGCGATTTCAGCGAGGGGCTGCGGCAGACGAAGCAGTTTGCGACGGTGATTTCGGTCTTTATCTACGGTTTTGTCGTGCTCATCACCCTCATCTCGGTCGCCGGTGCCTTCAACACCATCTCGACCAGCGTGGCCATCCGCCGCCGGGAGTTTGCCATGCTGCGTTCGGTGGGGATGGAGCCCCGCGCCTTCCGCCGGATGATCCGCTATGAAAACCTGCTCTACGGGCTCAAGTCGCTGCTCTACGGCCTGCCGCTCGGGCTGGTGGTCATGGTGCTGATGCATCGGGCGCTGCGGCGCAACTTTGAGATGCCGCTCTCCTTCCCCTGGCTGCCGATCGTCGGGGTGGTCCTTGCCGTCTTTCTCATCGTCGGACTGACCATGCGCTACGCGGCCGGCAAGCTCGGGCGGGAGACGATTGTCGAGGTGCTGCGCGATGAGACGGTCTGATCCGCTGGCTGTCCGCCTCCGCCTGCTGGTGGTGCTGAGCCTGCTGTTGATCCTGGCGGCCTGCCGGCTGCCGGCGGTACCGGCGGCGGGCTCGGATGGGGAGACCGCCGCGGCCGAATGGACGAATACCGCCACCGGATGGGCCCGGTGGGAGAAGGAGCTGAAGGAATATGTGCAGGGAAAATAGAAGAAGTTGGCCGCTGCGGCGGATGGGATGTTGGCTGCTCATCGCCTTTGGCATGGCGTCGATGGTTGCGCTGGTGCGCTGCATCCGGCAAAGACGGATGCCGTCGCCGGCGCCCGAGAGGGGGCAGATCGATGGCTGACCGATTCCGGCTGGGGCTGCTGGTTCTGTTGATCCTCGCGCTGGCCGGCTGTGCGGAGACGGGCGGTACGGTCCGGACGGAGACAGTCTTCACCCTCGAGGTGGTCAACAACACCGCCGGCGAGCTGGCCAGGGTCGGATGCACCTACTATCTGGACGGGACGGAGCGCGGCGGCTGCGAGGTGATCCCGGCCGATGAGACAACCTTCGGCTGGGGGACCTCGGTGGAGATCCCCTTCGATGACCGGATGCTTTCGCCGGAGGAGAGCGAGTCGGCCTTTGCGGTCGCGCTGAGCCTGCAGCTGCCGGACGGCCGGCGGTTTGTCGCGGGGGAGAGAACACCGCTCATCCCGGGCGCGGGGGATATCCGCTGCACGCTGACCGGCAGCGCGGAAACCGGCTTTCTGACCGACTGGGAGCCGGTCTCCGAGGGGGAAGCGGACGAATAGGAGATCGACAGCGGGGGCGTGCGGCAGGGCCGTGCGCCCCTGCCGTGTGCTGCCGCTTGCCTTGAGTGCCCGCCGCTGGTATACTGACAACGGAGGCCCATCGGATGGAGGGCCAAAACAGGAAAGGAGGCCGTGCGATGTTTCGTGCGATGCGAAGGAACCGGCAGCAGCTGCCGGAAGAGGCGTGCTTTGCCATTCTCCGGCGGGGGACCGCGGGGGTGCTGGCGTTGGCGGGGGAGGACGGCTACCCCTACGCCGTCCCGATGAGCTATGTCTGCGACGGGGAGAAGCTCTATTTTCACTGTGCGAAGGTGGGACACAAGCTCGACGCCATCCGGCGGGATCCCCGGGCGTCCTTCTGCGTGATCGATGAGGACCGGATCGTACCGGAGGAGTATACCACCTACTTCCGCAGTGTCATCGCCTTCGGCCGGATGCGGATGCTGGAGGAGGAGGGGGAGAAGCGGGCCGCCATCGACCTGCTCGCGCGGAAATACGCGCCTGAGGCGAGCGATGAAAGCCGGACGCGGGCGATCGAACGGGAATGGACGCCGCTGTGTATGCTCGAGATGACCATCGAGCACCTCAGCGGGAAGGAGGCGATCGAGCTGGTGCGGGCGCGGGAAGGCAAGGGAAGCTAGCCGCTGCGGCCGGGTATCGACGTTTACCGCTGCTTTTTCATATGGATTGCACAAGTTCATAAGAAAAAGATTATGGATCGTACAACAAATATTTATTTTACAACCCGGGAAGGGTGCGGTAGAATAAAAATGGAAAGTTTCGGGCCGGTTTGCGGCAGCCCTGCCCGCCGGATGCCCGACGGAAACCTTATCTACCGGAAGGAGAACAAGATGGTACGAGAGACAAATAAAGTCTGGGATTCGATCCGCCAGCGCAAGATCGACAAGCTGACCGCGGTCGAGCAGGGAATCTGCAAAGGAAAAATTATCCCCGAGGACCGGGTGGTCGATCTGCTCATGCGCACCATCCGTTCGGGTGAAATCGTCGCGATGGAAGGCGACAACCAGAAGCAGGCGTCGACGCTGGCGCGTGCGCTGACCAAGGTGGATCCCCGTGAGATCCACGACCTGCACATCGTTCTTTCCTGCCCGCAGATGGCCGAGCACCTCGATATCTTCGAGCTCGGCATCGCGAAGAAGCTTGACTTTTCCTTCTCGGGCAACGGCGCCCAGCGCATCTACGACATGATTGCGGCGGGCACCCTCAAGGTGGGCGCCATCCACACCTACCTCGAGCTCTACGGCCGGATGTGTACCGACCTTACCCCCAATGTCGCGCTCATCTGCGCCGACATGGCGGACAGGGAGGGCAACCTCTACACCGGTTCGAACACCGAGGATACCCCGCTCATCGCCGAGCTGACCGCCTTTAAGAACGGCGTTGTCATCTGCCAGGTCAACGAGATTGTCGACAAGCTTCCCCGGGTGGACATCCCGGCCGACTGGGTCGACTATGTCATCGAGACGGAGGAGCCCTATGCCATCGAGCCGCTGATGACCCGCGACCCGGCCATCGTGCAGGACTATCATGTGCTGCAGGCGATGATCGCCATCAAGGGCATCTACGCCAAGCACCTGGTTCGCCGCATCAACCACGGCATCGGCTTCAACACCTGCGCGCTCGAGCTGCTGCTGCCGACCTATGGCGAGGAGCTGGGGCTCAAGGGCAAGATCTGCACCCACTTTGCCGCCAACCCGATCCCGGCGATGATCCCGGCGATCGAGACCGGCTGGATCCAGCATGTCCACTCCTTCGGTTCGGAGATCGGCATGCAGGACTATATCGAAGCGCGTCCGGACATCTTCTTCACCGGCCCGGACGGCAGCCTGCGCTCCAACCGCGCCCTCTGCCAGGTCGCCGGCCTCTATGGCATCGACAGCTTCATGGGCTCGACCCTGCAGATGGACGCGCTCGGCAACTCGTCGACCGTCACCAAGGGCCGCATCACCGGTTTCGGCGGCGCGCCCAACATGGGCTCCAACCCGAACGGCCGCCGGCATGTCACCGACGCCTGGGCGAGCCTCAACATTCACCCGGAGGATCCTTTGAGCCACGGGCGGAAGATTGTCGCCCAGCTGATGCGCACCAAGACCCGCCGCGGCCCCTGCTTCGTCGAGCAGCTGGATGCGGTCGAGGTCGGCCAGAAGGCCGGCTTTAAGGAAGCCCCCGTCATGATCTACGGCGACGACCTGACCCACCTGGTCACCGAGGTCGGCCTCGGCTATGTCTATATGGCCGAGTCGCTCGAGGAGCGCAAGAAGATCATCGCGGCGGTCGCCGGGGATACGCCGGTTGGCCACACCATCACCGACAGGGAGATCAAAGAGCTGCGCGCGATGGGCAAGGTCGCCTACCCCGAGGATCTCGGCATCGATCCCAGCGAGGCCACCCGCGAGCGGCTGGCGGCCAAGAACATGCAGGATCTCGTCGAGTGGTCGGGCGGGCTGTACAAGATCCCGGCGAAATTCCTCGAGTCGAAGTAGTTTTCCGGTCGATTAAAGGATGGCGTCCCCGCAGACGCCGTCTGTATGATCATAACCATACTCATATTTAAAGGAGATGGACTGTTATGGACAAGAAGGACATCAACTACGAGGCGTATGTGGCCGGACTGGTTGCGCGTGCGCGTGAGGCCCAGAAGGTTGCGAACGGCTACGATCAGGCCCGTGTCGACGAGCTGACCGCGGCGGTTGCCTGGGCGGCCTGCAACGAGGAGTTCCGCATGAAGGCGGCCGAGATGCTGGTCGAGGAGTCGAAGATCGGCGTCGTGCAGGATAAGTTCAACAAGATCCGCAACAAGGCGCTCGGTGTCTACCGTGACATGAAGGGCGAGAAGAGCGTCGGTATCATCGAGACCGACGTCGATCACGGCCTGGTCAAGTACATCAAGCCGATGGGCGTCATCGGTGCGCTGATCCCCATCACCAACGGTGAGGCCACCCCGATTGTCAAGACGCTGTGGGCGTTAAAGAGCCGCAACGCCATCATCATGGCCCCCCATCCCGGCGGCCGCAAGACCTGCCTGTTTGTTGTCAACTACATCCGCGAGGTGCTCAAGAAGTACGGCGCCCCCGAGGATCTCGTCATGACCATCGAGCCCGAGTATGTCGCGGTCGAGTGCTCCGGCCAGCTGATGAAGCAGGTTGATTTCGTCGTCGCCACCGGCGGTACCCCGATGGTCCGCGCCGCCTATTCCTCCGGCACCCCGGCGATCGGCGTCGGCACCGGCAACGTCACCACCTACATCGACGAGTCGGCCGACCTCAAGGACGCCGCCTCCAAGATCCGCCAGTCGAAGATGTTCGACAACGCCTCCAGCTGCTCCTCCGAGAACAGCGCGGTGGTCCACGAGAAGGTCTATGACGCCTTCATCGAGGCCTGCAAGGCGGAGGGCGCCTACTTCATCAAGGAAGGCACCCCCGAGTATGAGGCGATGCGCAAGACCCTCTGGCCCGCCTGGCCGGAAAATCACGTCCTCTCCCGTCAGACCCCCGGCCGTACCGCCGACAAGGTGCTCGAGCTGGCCGGCATCGATGCGCCCAAGGGCGTCAGCTTTGTCCTGATCGAGGAGAACGGCGGCATCGGCCACGACTATCCGCTGACCGGCGAGAAGCTCTGCCCGGTGACCACGATCATCAAGACCCCCGACTTCGAGACCGCTCTCGACAAGATGAGCGCCATCCTCGAGTACCAGGGCAATGGCCACAGCTGCGGCATCCACACCAAGAACGACGAGCAGGTGGATAAGATGGCCCAGCGGATGACCGTCGCCCGCATCCTGGTCAACCAGCCGCAGGCGCTGGGCAACTCGGGTGCCTGGTTCAACGGTATGCCGATCACCATGAGCCTCGGCTGCGCCACCTGGGGCCACAACTCGACCTGCAACAACCTCACCTGGCACGACATCGTCAACTACACCACCGTCTCCCGTCCGATCGAGGCGGTCATCCCGACCGAAGAGGAGCTCTTCGACGAGTCGATCCGCAACGCCTAACTGAAGCGGCGGACGGCGGACGTCGAGCGCCCGCTGTATGATTTTCCAACCCCCGACGCGATCGACCCGATTGCGCCGGGGGTTTTTGTCTGGGGGGCTTGCTTTTTCCGTACGGATTCGGCATACTGGAAGGAAACGGGCGATGCCCGATGTCCACTGAAACAACGGACACAAAATGGATAAAAATACAATTTCAAACCTGAGGAGGAATCGGCTTATGAAGATCGCCTATCTGGGAATCGGCGAGATGGGGGTGGGGATGGCCCGCAACATCCTCAAGAAGCAGGGGGCGCTGACCATCTGGAACCGCACACGGGAGAAGCGCTATGTCGACGAACTGATTGCGGAGGGCGCCCATTTCGAGGGGAAGATCGCCGATGCGGTCGGGGATGCCGACATCGTCTGCACCTGCCTCTATTCGGGCCCCTCGACCCTCGAGATCGCGAAGGAAACCATCCCGGCGATGAAAAAGGGCAGCATTCTCGTCGACCTGACCACCATCGCCCCCAGCACCGCCGAGCAGCTCGCCGGCATGTATGCCGAAGCGGGCATCGACTATCTCGACAGCCCGGTCAGCGGCGGCCCCTGGGGCGCGGCCGATGGCACCCTCTCGATCATGATCGGTGGATCGGAGGCGGCCTTCGAGCGGGCGCGTCCGGTCTATGAGATGATAGGCCGGATCATCGCGCGGATGGGCCCCAGCGGCTACGGCGCGAAGACCAAGCTCATCAACCAGCTCATCACCTGGGCCAATCAGGCGATCGTCTGCGAGGGGATGACCCTGGCCGAGGAGGCGGGGCTCGACCTTACGATGCTCTACCCGCTCCTCAAAAACGGCCATGCCCAGAGCCGGATGCTCGAGCGGTCGGTTGAGCCGTTCATCATTCCCCACACCTTTGAAAACCATACCGACGCGGCGCTGGTGCTCAAGGATATGAACCTGCTGCGCCAGATGGCGGACGATCTCGGCTGCGAGATTCCCATTGCCGAGCGGGCGATCCGCTTTTACGACCAGGCCGCCGAGGAAGGGATTGCAAGCGGCAACGACCCCGCGGTCATCCTGACGATTATGGAGCGGCAAAATCCGCATAAAAATGGGTAAAAACCTGAAAAATGTCATGAATATGTAGTTGCTTTCCGCGAACACAGTCGCTATAATAGGGCTAATTCGTTCAAAGAACCTTCATCTTTCTGCCACAAGAGGATATGCGTATGGAAACGGAAACGACCAACACCCTTTCGCGCCTGCGCCGGCACATGAGTCCGTCGCAGATTCTCACCATCGGTTTTGCTGCCGTTATTCTGACCGGCGCGCTGCTGCTGCACCTGCCCATCTCGAGCACCAGCGGCGAGCTCACCCCCTTCCTCGACTGCTTGTTCACCTCGACCTCGGCCGTCTGCGTGACCGGCCTGGTGGTGGTCACCACTGTTGCCCACTGGACGATCTTCGGCCAGGCGGTCATCCTCGCCCTCATCCAGATCGGCGGACTGGGGATCATGACGATGATTACGCTGATTATGATGGCCATCGGACGGCGGATCTCGCTGCGGGACCGGCTGGTCATCCAGGCCTCCTACAACCAGGAGGGGATCAGCGGCATGGTCAAGATGGTCCGGCGGATTGTGCTGACGACCGTGGTGGTCGAGCTGATCGGCGCGGCGATTTTGGCGGTTGCCTTCTATGTCAGCCGGCCGATGAGCGTCGGCTGGGCGATCTGGAGCGGCATCTTCCATTCGATCTCCGCCTTCTGCAACGCCGGCTTTGACATCGTCGGCCCGACCAACCTCGTGCCCTATCAGACCGATGTGGTGGTCAACATCACCATTATCCTGCTCATCATCCTCGGCGGTATCGGCTTTACCGTGCTGGCCGAGCTTGCCAAGGTGGCCCGCAACGTCGAACGCCGGAGTCTCCGCACCCGCATCCGGCATCTCTCCCTCCACTCGAAGATTGCGCTCAGCGCGACCGGCATGCTGCTGCTCTCCGGTACGGTGCTCTTCTGCCTGCTCGAGTGGAACAACCCCGGCACCCTCGGGGAGATGTCGCCCGGCAACAAGGTGATGGCCGCGGCGTTCCAGTCGACCACCCTGCGTACCGCCGGCTACAACACCATCGACCAGGGGGCGCTGACCGAAGCCTCCCAGTTCATCTCCTGCCTGCTGATGATGGTCGGCGGCTCGCCGGCCGGTACCGCGGGCGGTATGAAGACGGTCACCTTCGGGGTGATTCTCGTCTCGATGCTCTCGGTCTTCCGCGGCCGTGACCGGCTGGAGGCGTTTAATCGCACCGTGCCGCTCGACGTCCTGCAGAAGGCGCTGTCGGTTGCGCTGATGATCGTCTCGATCATCTTTGTGGCGACCATCCTGCTCTGCTTTACCGAGCGGGGAAGCGAGTTTGAGCACAGCTTCCTCGACCTGTTGTTTGAATGCAGCTCGGCGACCTGTACGGTGGGCAACAGCGTGGGGATTACCCCCTACCTGTCCAATATCGGTAAGATCATCATCATGTGCTGTATGTATCTCGGCCGCCTGGGGCCGGTGACCGTCGTTGTCGCTATCAACGACCGGCTGCGCCGCAACCCGCGGGCGACCGCCTACCCCGAGGAACGCGTGATTATCGGATAAGGAGAGTTTGTGACTATGGCTATGCCGAATCAGAAGAAGAACACCCAGTTTGCTGTGCTCGGCCTCGGCCGGTTTGGCTACAGCATCGTCAAGACGCTCGGCGAGCATGACGTGCATGTGCTGGCCTGTGACAACGATCCCGCCAGGCTGCACGATGTCATCCCCTACGCGACCCAGGTTATCCAGGTCGATCTCGCCGACGAGAACGCTGTCAAGTCGCTGGGACTCGGCAACTTCGACGTGGTTGTCATCAACCTCGGCAACGACTTTGAGGCCTCCCTCATCGATACGATGCTCGCCAAGGAGGCGGGGGTCAAGGAGATCGTCGTCAAAGGCCGCGGCCGCCGTCAGCGGCAGATTTTGGAAAGCGTCGGCGCCACCCGCGTGGTCCAGCCGGAAATTGAGATGGGCGGCAAGATTGCCCGCCAGCTGGTCGGTTCAAACATCGCCGATGTCCTCGAGGAATCGGAGCATTACACCATCGCCGAGGTGCATCCCAAGCCCGAATGGATCGGCAAATCGATCCGCCAGGCGGATATCCGCCGGACCTCCGGTCTCATGGTGCTCGGCCTGCGGCGGGGCGGCAAGCTGACCATTCCGGCGCCGCCCGACCGGGTGATCGAGGCGGCCGACCTGCTCATCACCCTCAGTGAACACGAAGCCTGATGCTTCCCATCCCCCACGGTGCCTGCGGTGCCGCGGGGGATTTTTTGATTGGCATAGCGCCGGGCGGCAGCGCCATATACATGGAGCACAGGCGGAAAGGGGGCAGGGCGATGCGGGCGGTGATTCTGGCGGGGGGATTCGGTACGCGGATTGCGGAGGAATCCCATCTGCGCCCCAAGCCGATGGTGGAGATCGGCGGCATGCCGATTTTGTGGCATATCATGAAGATTTTCGGCGCCCAGGGGGTGACCGATTTTGTGATCTGCTGCGGCTACAAGGGGGACCAGATCAAGGAATATTTTTCCCACTACGCCCTCCATCGGGGGGATGTGACCTTCGATTTCCGCGCGGGCGGCCGGATGGAGGTACACACCCGACAGACCGAACCCTGGCGGGTGACGCTGGCCGACACCGGGCTGACAACGATGACCGGCGGCCGGCTCAAGCGGGCGGCGCCCTATCTGCAGGGGGAGCGGTTTTTCCTCAC
>CASGDD010000005.1 GCA_949300115.1 uncultured Oscillospiraceae bacterium
TGGAATCCTGTATGAAGGGCCGGGAGATTCTCAAGCGGAATCTCCCGGCCCGTTGTGGTATCGCGTGAATGTGGCCGTATTGCGGCCCGGGCATCGAGGAAAGCGCCCGGCCATCAGATCGGCGCGTCGGGCGCGTTCCAGAAGGCGCGCAGCATCCGGCCGAGCGTCCTGGGATCGTCCCGGTTGAGTTCATGGCCCGCGCCCGGCAGGATGCGCAGCTGGGCGCGCAGGATGCGGTCGTGCAGCGCTTCGGCGGCCGCCCGGTTGGCTTTGTCCTTCTCCCCACAGAGGACGAGCACCGGGCAGCTGATGGCCCCCAGCCGGCCGCCGAAATCGAGCGTCGCCATCGAGCGGGTGAGCGTGAGGATGTCCGCCTTATCCATGCCCGTTGTGCGGAAGCTGCCCGCCGGCATCAGCCGGAAGAGCAGGTTCTGCAGCCCGATCAGCCGCCGGGGCATGGCGAACTGCGCCCCGATGAGGACAAGCGAGCGTACCCGCGCGGGATGTTCGACGGTGTAGTGCAGCGCCAGAATGCTGCCGAGCGACAGCCCGCAGAGGTTGAGCGGCCGGGGCATGCGGTCGCAGCGGTCGGCAAACGCCCGATAGAGGTCGGGATAGCGGATGGGATGGGGGAGGGCCAGCTCGGACAGCTCGATACACTGGGCGTCCGCCGGATGGCCGGCCGCCTCGAGCGTTTCCCGCCAGCTGTCGGCCGTCTGCCCGAGCCCGTGGATCAGCAGGATGGACATCGAATCACTTCCCTGGATGGAGGATGGGGTCTGCTATAAAATCTTATTATAACGCATCCGTCGGTGTTTGGCCATACCCCGGCCGCGCTGCCCGCGGCGGGGACGTATGAAAGGGGGAAGGCGGATAGGCTATCCTGCGATTGTCGGCCATCTAGCGGAGGTAAAATCGATGACACCCCGAAAAGCGCGCGGATCCATCTGCCTTTTGCGGCGCTGGGCTTCCGTGCCCTGTCGCTCTGCTTCCCCCACATCCTGTTTTTGCCGCTCGCACTGCGCCTGTTCGTTGGAGCGATAGCGATCCGCCTGCGCTTCTGCCGCTGCCTCCACTGCGGGCAGGCGATCGATGGCTGAGCGACCTGCCAACTGAACATTTTTTTGTCGATTGACAAAAAGTCTTTCGCCGGATACAATAAAAATAGCAATCGATCGACAACCGAATACCGTCGTTCTCTGAGCAAAAATGCCTGCAGCCCGGTGGGGTATGGCATTGCGCCTGGATATCCTTTGAGATATCCGCAGGGTCGGAGGGGAAACGCTCCGGCCTTCCGTGTTTGAAAAGGGGAAGGGCGCTTTGCAGGATGGCGGACCGCCGTCCTCTGCCGCTTTTTCTCTCAAAGCCGCGGAGGACGGTTTTTGTTATGCGGCCCCTGCCGCCGAATCGGCGGATGTGGGGACAGGAGGATGGAACAGAAAGGGGAGAGAGAGGTGGCAACCGAGAGAATTTCCCTCGAGGAGGCGGTCCGACGGCTGGTGGAAGCCCTCCGTCCGTCGGGGAATTGGGAGGAAATCCCGCTGGAGGCGGCGCTGGGGCGGGTGACTGCCTGGGATCTGGAGGCCCGGATCGATCAGCCCCCCTTTGACCGCTCGCCGCTCGACGGCTATGCGCTGCGCCATGAGGACACCCGCGGCGCGTCTGCCGAACATCCGGTGCGGCTGCGGGTCGCCGGCTGCAGCTATGCGGGGGATCCGCCTGCCGCGATGCTCCGGCCGGGGGAGGCGGTTCGGCTGATGACCGGTTCACCCATCCCGCCCGGCGCCGACTGTGTCATCCGCCAGGAGGATACCCGGGCGGAGGATGGCATGGTTGCGGTCTTCGATTCGCTCGAGCGGCATCAGAACTACTGCTTCCGCGGGGAGGACGTCCATCGCGGCGCCCCGCTGCTGCCCCGGGGTACCCGATTGGATCCCCCTGCCATCGGTGTATTGGCGGGGCAGGGGATGACGGCGGTGGCGGTGACCGCCCGCCTGCCGGTGGGTATCCTCTCGACCGGCAGCGAACTGGCGCCCGCCGGCGGGCCGCTCGGGCCGGGAAAAATCTACGACAGCAATGCCGCGATGCTGGCGGCCCGGATCACCCAGGCGGGCGCCTCTCCCCAGCTGGGAGCGGGCACGGCCGACGATCCCACGCTGCTCGCCGCGGGAATTGCGGCGCTGTTGGAGCGCTGCCCGCTGGTGGTGACAACCGGCGGTGTCTCGGTGGGCGCGCACGACTATCTGCCCGAGGTGGCACGCATTCTCCGTGCGGAAATCCTCTTCCATGGGCTGCAGATGAAGCCGGGCAGTCCGGCGATGGCCTGCCGGGTGGGCGGCGGACTGCTGCTCGCGCTGTCGGGCAATCCCTTTGCGGCAGCGGCCGGCTTTGAACTGATGGGGATGCCGCTCCTCCGCCATCTGATGGGGCAGCGGACGATTTTGGCCCGCCGGGTGCGGGGCAGGCTGGCGGAAGGCTTTCCCAAGGCGAGCCGGGGCCGGCGCTTTGTCCGCGCCCATTTCACAGGGGAAACCTTCCATCTGCCCGAGGGGCATTCCTCCGGCATGCTGGCCTCGATGGTCGGCTGCAACTGCCTGGTGGATATCCCGGCGGGCAGTCCGGCGCTCATGCCGGGCAGTCGGGCGGAGGCGGTGATGATCGAATGAGCGAGGTGTCCAAACTGACCCATCTGGATGTCCGGGGTCACGCGCGGATGGTCGAGGTGACCCAAAAGGCGGTCACCGAACGGTCGGCCACCGCCGAAGGCTGGATCGAGGTGGGGGAGGCGGTGATGGCGGCAGTGACGGCCGGCGATGCCCCCAAAGGGGATGTGTTGGGGGTGGCGCGGATCGCCGGTATCATGGCGGCCAAGCGTACCAGCGACCTCATTCCCCTCTGCCATCCGCTGCCGCTGAGCGGCTGCACGGTCGACTTCACCCTCGACCGGCTGCGCGGCCGCATCCGGGCGGTCTGTACCGTCCACACGGCCGGGCGCACCGGCGTTGAGATGGAGGCGATCACCGGCGTCTCGATGGCGCTTACCACCCTCTACGATATGTGCAAAGCCATCTCCAAATCGATGGTGATCACCGGCATCCGGCTGCTCGAAAAAACCGGCGGCAAAAGCGGGCACTATCGGGCGGAGGTGAAGGCTGCCCCGCCGGTTGTGGCGGTCTGTGGGGTCAAAAACAGCGGCAAAACCACCTTTCTGGCGGGGCTGATCCCGGCGCTGACCGCAAGGGGCATTCGGGTGGCGGTGCTCAAGCACGATGGACATGATTTTGTCCCCGATACCCCCGGCACCGACAGCCGCCGGCTGCTCATGGCGGGCGCCTCGCCGGTGGGGCTCTACTCGCCGGCGCATTTCCAGCTGGCCGGTGTCTGGCCCCAATCGGAACCCGGCCGGCTGATCGACTGGATCGACCGGACGGGAATGGCCGATCTGATTTTGATCGAGGGCGGCAAGGCGTTGCCGGTTCCCAAGATCGAGCTGGTGCGCGCCGGCGTTTCCGATCATCCGGTGAGCGAGGGGGGCGAACGGCTCGCAATCTGTACCGATCTGCCGCTGACGCTGCCGGAGGATCTCCCCGTCTGGGGACTGACCGACTACGCACAGGCGGCCGACTGGCTGTGCGGATGGATGGAGGTGAAGCGATGACCGACCGGTATGGGCGGACGATTGATTATGCGCGCATCTCGATCACCGACCGCTGCAACCTCCGCTGTGTCTACTGCATGCCGGCGGAGGGGGTGCCCAAGCTCGAACGGTCGGAGGTCCTCTCCTATGAGATGTTGCTCGCCATCTGCCGGGCGATAGTTTCACTCGGCATCGTCAAATTCAAGGTGACCGGCGGGGAGCCGCTGGTGCGGAAGGGATGCACCGGCTTTGTCGCCGCGCTCAAGCGCATCGCGGGGGTCCGCTCGGTGACCCTCACCACCAATGGACTGCTGCTGCCCGGGGCCGCGGCGGCGCTGCGGGCGGCGGGGCTGGATGGGGTCAATATCAGCCTCGATACCCTCGATCCCGCCCGCTATCAGGCCCTCACCCGCGGCGGCCGGCTGGAGGATGCGCTGGAGGGCGTTCGATCGGCGCTCAAGGCCGGGCTGCGGGTCAAACTCAACTGTGTACCGACCGCCGGCAGCACACCCGACGATCTTGTCCGATTGGCCGCCATCGCGCAGGCACATCCGGTCGAGGTTCGGTTTATCGAGCTGATGCCGGTGGGTCCGGGCGCCCATCTCGGCGGAATCCCCAACCGGCAGGTCGCCGATTGGCTGGAGGCGGTCTACGGCCCGGCGGAGCCCTATCATGGCAGGCTGGGCAACGGTCCCGCCCGCTATGTCCATTTTCCTGGTTTTATCGGCCGGATCGGCTGGATCAGCGCGATGGGCGACTGCTTCTGCGGTCACTGCAACCGGATTCGGCTGTCGTCCGCCGGCCGGCTCGCCCCCTGCCTCTGCCTGCCCGAGAGCATCGACCTGCGTCCGGCCCTGGCGGCGGGCGAGACGGCGCTCTGCGCGGCCATTCGGGAGGGGATTCTTAGCAAGCCGGCGCGGCATCACTTTGAGCCGGGCGTCGAGGCGGGCGGCCGTACGATGTCCCAGGTGGGCGGATAACACAGAAACGTGTGTGGAGGGATTTGCGATGACGGAAGAAAGGGGTACCGTGGTGGCCGTCTGCATCAGCGAACGGCGGGGTACCGAAAAGCATGAGATCGCGCGGGGAAAAATCCTCCCCGGCTACGGTCTCGAGGGGGATGCCCACGGCGGCAACTGGCACCGGCAGATCAGCCTGCTCTCCTACGACAAGGTGCTCGAGTTCAACCGGTGGGGCGGCGCGGTCGGCAACGGTGACTTTGGGGAGAACATCCTGGTCGCCGGCATCGATCTCGCCAAATTGCCGGTCGGCACCCGGCTGCGGGTGGGTGACGCGCTGCTCGAGGTGACCCAGATTGGCAAGGAGTGCCACAGCCATTGCGCCATTTTCCACCGGGTGGGCGACTGCATCATGCCCCGCGAGGGGATCTTCACCCGGGTGCTCGAAGGCGGCAGTGTACAGAAGGGGGATGGGGTCTGTGTCCTTTCGCGTGGCGATTCTGACGGTCAGTGACCGGGGCTATACCGGCCTGCGTACCGATGCAAGCGGCCCGATGCTCGCCGGGATGCTGCGGCAGGCGGGCTATGAGGTGGTCATCCAGGAGATTCTGCCCGACGAACGGGCGATGCTCACCGGCCGGATGCGGGCGATCTGCGACGGCCATCTCGCCGATCTGCTGGTGACGACCGGCGGCACCGGATTTGCCCCCCGGGACATCACCCCCGAGGCGACCCTTGAGATCGCCGAGCGGCAGGCGCCCGGGATTGCTGAGGCGATGCGGATGGGGAGCCTTGCGAAGACCCCCCGCGCGATGCTCAGCCGCGGCGTTTCGGTGCTGCGGGGGAGAACCCTCGTTCTCAACCTCCCCGGCAGTCCCAAAGGGGCAAGGGAGAATCTCGAGACCGTGCTGCCGACGCTCGAACATGGGCTCGCCATCCTCACCGGCCGGGACGGCGACTGTGGACAACCGGCCGGCAGATAGAATGAAATAAACATGCAATAAGCATGTTTTATGCATGGAAGGAAAAAGCAAGGAGGGAAGCGGATTGGGAGGCTATCAGCTGGAAGAAAAGCGGCTGCGGCAGAAGGACCGACTGCGCATGGCACTGCTGGCGGCGGTGACGGTGGCGGCGGTGCTCCTCTCCTTCTGGATCGGCTACTATCCGCTCTCCCCCGCCGAGGTGGTGCGGGCGATGCTGGACGGATGGGGGATCGAGGTCGAGGTGATCCCCCAGGCGGTGACCATCTTCTGGCAGGTGCGGCTGCCGCGCATTCTGGCGGCGCTGCTCATCGGCGGTGCGCTCGCTGTCTCGGGCGCGGCCTATCAGGGGATGTTCCGCAATCCGCTCGTCTCCCCCGACATTCTGGGCGTCTCATCGGGCGCGGGGATGGGGGCGGCGCTGGCCATCGGGAGCGGCCTGCCCGGCTGGTGCATCCAGCTGTTTGCCTTTGCGGGCGGGGCGTTGGCGGTGGGTGCCGCCTGCCTCATCGGCGCCCGTGCCAGAGAAAATCCGGTGCTCAGCCTGGTGCTTACCGGGACGATGGTCGGTTCGCTCTGCAATGCGGTGGTGACGCTGGTCAAGTATTTTTCCGACCCCAACGACGTCCTCCAGCAGCTGACCTTCTGGCTGATGGGGAGCCTGACCAAGGTCGATCTCGCAGGCGTCCTGACAAGCGCGGTGCCGATGGCGGCGGGTTTTGCGGTCCTGTTTGCGATGCGCTGGCGGATTAACCTGCTCTCGCTGGGGGATGAGGAGGCGCAGAGCCTGGGGATGAGCCTGCGCCGGGACCGGCTGACGGTGATCCTGGCGGCGACCCTCCTTTCCGCCTCGGCCGTCTGCCTGGGCGGGCTGATCGGCTGGGTCGGGCTGATGATTCCCCACCTCTGCCGGGCGGTCTTCGGCCCGGATGGACGGCGGATGATCCCCGCCTGCGCGCTGATGGGCGGGGCCTATCTGCTGCTGATGGATGACATCGCCCGGTCGGCCATGCAGATGGAGCTGCCCATCGGGGTGGTGACGGCGGTGGCCGGCGTTCCCTTCTTCATCTGGCTGATGGTGGGCGGAAGGGGGGCTTTCCATGCTGCTTGAGATTGCGGGGCTCACGGGCGGCTATGGCGGCAGGCCGGTTGTCCGGGGCATCAGCTGCCGGCTCGATCGGGGGGAGGTCCTCGGGGTGATTGGCCCCAACGGCTGCGGTAAAACCACCTTTTTCCGGCTGCTGCTGGGCCTGCTGCGCCCCATGGCCGGGGAGATTCGGGTGGAGGGGACTTCACTCGCCGGACTTTCCAGCCGGGAGGTGGCCAGGCGGGTCGCCTATATTCCCCAGAATCATACCCCCGTTTTCCCCTATACCGTGCTCGAGATGGTGCTGATGGGCAGGGCCAGCTGGATCGGGCGCTATCAGAGCCCCCGGGAGGCCGACCGGGAGGCCGCCTTCGCGGCGCTCGAGCGGATGGGCATTGCCGCACTGGCAAGCCGGCCCTATACCGCGCTCAGCGGCGGCCAGCGGCAGTTGGTGCTCATCGCCCGGGCCATCTGTCAGGACGCACCGCTGCTGGTGATGGATGAGCCGGGGGCCAGCCTCGATTATGCCAATCAGCAGCGGCTGGCCGTCGTCATCCGCGGACTCGCCGGGATGGGATATGGGGTGATCTTTTCGACCCACAACCCCGAGCATCCCTTTTCGGCGGCCGATCGGGCGCTGCTGATGCGGGAGGGGGAGGCGGCCGCCTTCGGCCCACCGGCAGAGGCGCTCTGCAGCGAGCAGCTCGAGCGGGTCTACGGCATCGGGATGGAGGTCGTTTCGGTGACCGACCGCAGCGGCAGAGTTCACACCCTCTGTCTGCCGGTGTGAGGGAACCTGTGAGGAAGAAGGAGGAATCCTCCCCAAAATCGGGGTTCAGGATAGATTTTCAAAGAAAGGAAGAGGATGATGAGGGTTAGAAATATACTGGCGCTGTTGCTTTCGCTGACTCTCTCCGTTTCGTTGCTGGCGGGGTGTGCCGCTGGCGGCAATGCGGAGACGAGCGGGGGTGCGGCGGCTTCGGCCTCGCCGGCGTCAGCGGAGGAAGCGAGCGAGTCATCTGCCGGAATGGCAGGGACAACCGATGAAACCGCCCCGGGGGCGGAATCCCGGGAGGTCACCGATATGGCCGGGCGGACGATGACCGTGCCGGCGGTGATCGACAAGGTCTTTTCGGCCGATTCGGTGTCGGCCATCTACCTTTACACCTTCGATCCCGACCGGCTGCTCGGCTGGAACTATCCGCTCAACGAGACCGAAAAGAAGATCATCCTGCCCGAGTACCAGGATCTGCCCAGCTACGGCATGGGGGACAGCATCAACTACGAGGCGGTCATCGCCGACGGCCCGCAGCTGGCGCTGCTGGTCGGCAATCTGGGGGAAGGTTCGATCGATGAGGCCGACCAGCTGTCCGCCAAGCTGGGGATACCGGTCTTTCTGATTTCCAATGATTTCTTAAAGACCGCCGCGGTCTACCGGGCGCTGGGCGAATTGTTCGACGATGCCGAACGGGCACAGGCGCTGGCCGGCTATGTCGAGGAGACCTTCGCGATGGCCGCCGAGCCGATCCCCGAGGCGGAACAGGTGACCGTCTACTTCGGCAACGGGATCGATTCACTCGAGACCGCCCCCCGCGGATCGAGCCACGCACAGATCTTCGAGGTGGTGCAGGCGGTCAACGTCGCCGAGGTTGAGAGCGAAAGCGGCAGCCGGGTGCAGATCTCCCTCGAACAGCTGCTGGCCTGGGATCCCGACTATATCATCGTCAATGGCGAGCCGAGCGAGGATCTGACCGGCAGCCGGGCCGCCGAAGCGATACTGGCCGCCCCCAGTTTCGCGACGGTCCAGGCGGTCGAGGATGGGCAGGTCTACGGCTCGCCCAAGGCGCCCTTCAGCTGGGTCGACCGCCCGCCCGGCCCCAACCGGATCATCGGGGTGCGCTGGCTGCGGGCGCTCTTCTACCCCGATCGCTGCGGCTATGAGGTGGAGGACGCGGTGCTGGAGTTCTATGCGCTCTTCTACCATGTCGAGCTGGAGGATGACCAGCTGGCGGCGCTGTTTACCGATTAAAACCCATGCAAAAGATGCGCCCCTGGCAGGAGGGGCGCATCATCGGTTTACGGAGAAATCTGGAATCCAAATCGTATAATCATCAATATTTTCAACGATATGGATTTAAAAATGAAGGGGGAGGATGGAGATGCATCTCTTTTTGCAGGGGGCGCGGCAGGTGGGCAAATCCACCCTGCTGCGTCAGACGGCGGCCCCCTACGGGAAGGAGATTGGGGGTTTTACCGTCCAGCGGCTGTGGCGGGGGGATCGATGGGCCGGCTTTCAGGCGGCGGTCATCGCGGGGACGCTGCCGCCTGCCGATATCCCCGACCACGGGCATCGGGAGGGCGTCTTTCTGGATGACGGCGTTCGATATCCCGAGCGGCTGGCCGCGGTGGTGGAACGGGCTGCCGGGATGATCCGCGATCCCCGCTGCACGCTCATCCTGCTCGACGAGATCGGCGGGGCAGAGCTGCGCGATCCGGCGGTGTGGGAGGACTATCGTGCGATGCTTGGAACCGGCAAGCCCTGCGCCGGGGTGTTCAAGTCCAGCGAAAATCTCGAAAGCATGCTGCACCGCCAGCGGCTGGAGGATCCCCGGCTGGCGGAGCTGCTGCGCGCACGGCATACCGCGCTCGAGCGGATGCTGCGCGCGGAAGGGATGCTCCTGACCGTCACCCCGGACAATCGGGAGGCCGTCCGACGCCGGCTGGAGGATTTTCTCACGGCAATTTTCCGGCCGGTTCGATGAAGAAGGCGCCCACCCGCTTGGGATTGGGCAGATAGAGGGGGAAATCGGTCCGCCCGGTCGGGATGAGATGATGGGCGAGGAAATCGGCGATCTCATCGTCCCCGGCCTCGGGGGCATGGCCGCGGACAAAGGATGCCGCCTCCGCCCGATGGGCAAAGGGCTGGCCGAATTCGAGCGTCCATTCGTCGTGGGTGTAGGGGATGCCCTCCGCCTGCAGCCGTTCGATCACCTGTGCCTGTTCGATCGGTTTGGGTTTGCGGTACCGCCGCGGATAGAGCTGACCGCCCGTCCCCGCGTCCACCAGCCAGATGACCTGCCGGCGGGCGATTTTCCGTCCGTGTGCCACCGCCGGAAAGCCGAAAAAGCTTATCAGCGCGACATCGCAGCATCCGGCCGCCTCGAAGGGGGCGGCTTTAGCGTGGAGATTTTCGATACCCCGTGCCGCGGCCCGGGCGGAGAGCTGTTCGATCACCCGGACGTCGCGGTCGACCGCCTCGACCCGGTGAACATCGGGGGCCAGCTCGAGCGCGAGCAGCCCCAAGCCGCAGGCGAGATCGGCAAGGGTATCCTCCGGGCGCAGCCATGGCCGCAGATGTCCTGCCAGTGCCCGATGGTAGCCGGTGTAGTCGCTGGCCGCAAGAAACCAGCGGATGCGGTCCTCATCCCACAAAAAGGGCATCCCGAACGCTTCCTTTCATCGCATTTTGTGATCGCATCATCCTGCCGCCGGTGGGAAGGCGGCCCTTTTGCCCGCGCCGGTCGGGATTCGCGGTTACCGCAGCTGTCCCCCTGCGCGGGCGCCGCGCCGGAGGGTGAAGACGGGGCGGGTCATGCCGACCGTCTCGCCCTTGTGGTTGTGGATGGGAATCCGGAGCTCGTCCGCGAAGAGCCCGGCCTCCTCCCGGCTGAGAACGCCCAGCTGGCGGAGCACCTCAACCACCACCATGTCCCGGATCTCATTCGATCCGCTGTCCAGCTTGACGGCGATGCCGAGTCCCTCGGAGAGCAGGCCGACGGTGTAATAGCCGTCCGCCCCCGACTTGGCGAACAGCCGGTCGCCCAGATGCTCCATCAGCTTGGAACAGAGCCGGCCGGTGCCGCTCATATGCTTGGGGTAGGCCCGCATGGCGCCGGTGATCTCCTCGACGACGGCGGCGCGCGCGGGGGCGAAACAGTCGCGCGGACGGCAGAGCCGGGCATAGCCGCGGGCAAAGGCGGCCAGCGGCATCGCGTGGACGGGGACGCCGCAGCCGTCGGTGGCGAGCAGAATCTCCTCCTCGGGATAGTCGCAGATCTCGGCGATTGTGCGCAGGATGCGGCGCTGGACCGGATGCTCCCGGGTGTAGTAATCGTCGAGCGATTCCCCCATATGCTTGGCGGTGATGAGCATGCCGGCGTGCTTGCCCGAACAGTTGCAGTGGACCTCGGTCGGCTTTTCGCCGCGCATCCGCATCGCCTCGGCGTCCGGCTCGTAGAAGGGATAGTGGCTGCCGCAGTGGAGATAGCTCTCATCCAGTCCCGCCTTGTGGAGGATCGAGCGGACGGTTTCGAGGTGGTAGCTCTCACCGCTGTGGGAGGCGGTGAGCATCGAAACCTCGGGTGTCGTGAGCTGGTAGTGTTCCTTCGCCCCCGTTTCGAAGACGCAGACCGCCTGCATCGGCTTGGCCGACGAGCGGGCAAAGGCGACGCGGTAGGGGTCGCCCGCGTAGTAGAGGACGTTGCCGTCGGCGTCGACCACGGCGATGTGGCCGGTGTAACAGAGGTTTTCGATGCCTCCGCGGTAGTTTTGTACCAGTACTTCCATGATGGATAAGCCTCCCTCTGTAAAAATGAAACTCCTGCCATGAGAGTAGCAAACCGGAGGGACGCTGTCAATGGAGAAGGGGAGGGGACGGGCAAGTTTGTGTCATTTCCCAGAAAAGCGCCCGTTTTTTTGTCGGATGGGCGGGAGGCGGCCTGTGGAGCGGAAAAAAGGCTTGCAATGGCGCCCAAACCGTGCTATACTGCCTATTGTAAGTATTCGTATTCGTCGAAAGAGTGGGGTGACCCGCTCTTTCGCTTTGTCGGAGGGTTCTTGGATGGCAAAGAAGGGAAAAAATACGGTGGAAATTGTCACCGAGCTGGCGCAGCCGGTTGCCGAGCGGCTGGGCGTCGAGCTGTGGGATGTTCGCTTTGAAAAGGAAGGCAGCGCCTGGTATCTGCGGATCCTGATCGACAAGCCGGACGGCAGCCTCAACATCGACGACTGCGTCGAGATGAACCGGGCGATGGATACGCTGCTCGACGAGGCCGACCCGATCGAGCAGAGCTACAACCTCGAGGTCTCCTCGCCCGGCATCGAGCGGGATCTCCCCAAACGCTGGCACCGCGAACGCTATCTCGGCGAGCCGGTCCGGCTGCGGCTCTACCGGGCAAGGGACGGCAGGAGGGAGTTTATCGGCACCCTCGAGTCGGTCACCGACGAGGGCATCGTCCTGATGCTGGAGGAGGGGCCGGTTTCGTTTGACAACAAGGATATCACCTGGCTGCGGGTGTACTACGATTTTGATGCGGGGGAATAAACGGCATGAACCAAGAATTTTTTGACGCGCTGGCCATGCTCGCCAAGGACAAGGGAATCCCGGTGTCCTATCTGGTTGAGAAGATTCAGAATGCCATTGTGATCGCGGTGCGCCGGGACTGGGGCGCCAACGACGAAAATATCATCGTGGAGATCGATCCGGAGAGCGGCGTCTTCAAGGTGGCGCTGCGCAAGGAGGTCGTCGAGGAGGTGGAGGATCCGGTCTCCCAGATTCTGCCCGCCGAGGCCGCCGAGGTCGATCCCCGGGCGGCGCTCCACGGCTTTGTGGATATCCCGCTCGAGACCAAGCAGTTCGGCCGGATTGCGGCCCAGACGGCCAAGCATGTCATCCGCCAGGGCATCCGCGAGGCGGAGAGAGGCCAGGTGCTGCAGGCGTTCCAGAGCAAGGAGCATGAAATTGTGTCGGCGGTGGTGCTGCGCATCGACAGCCGCAAAGGCTTTGCCACCCTCGAGATCGGCAAGAACGAGGCGGTGCTGCCGAAGTCCGAGCAGGTGCCGACCGAGGAGCTGCATGAGGGCGACCGCATCCGGGTGTATGTGGTCGATGTCTCGGAGAGCGAGCGCGGCCCCCGGATTATGATCTCGCGCACCCACCCGGGCCTGGTCAAGCGGCTGTTTGAGATGGAGGTGCCCGAGATCTACGACGGCACCGTCGAGATCAAGGCGATCTCCCGCGAGGCGGGGCTGCGCACCAAGATGGCGGTCTGGAGCAAGGACCCCAACGTCGACGCGGTCGGTGCCTGCATCGGCCCGCGCGGCAGCCGGGTGGCGCATATCGTCGAGGAGCTGGGCGGCGAGAAGATCGACGTCATCCGCTATTCGGAGGCGCCCGAGGAACTTATCGCGGCGGCGCTTTCGCCCGCCGATGTGCGGTCGGTCGAACTGGCCGAGGATGGGTCGCGCGCCTGCAAGGTGACGGTGCCCGACCATCAGCTGTCGCTCGCCATCGGCAACAAGGGGCAGAATGTCCGGCTGGCCGCCCGGCTGACCGGCTGGAAGATCGATATCCATCCCGAGAGCGGCTACTATGAGGGCCCGTCCGGTACGACGGCGGGCAACTAGCGCTTTCATCGGAGCGCTGCAATCAATCAGGGGAGGTGGACCGCGATGCGCAAGATACCGCAGCGGATGTGCAGCGGATGCGGAGAGATGAAACCGAAAAAGGAGATGATCCGGGTGGTCCGGTCGCCCGACGGGGAGGTCTCCATCGACCTGACCGGCAAAAAGTCGGGCCGGGGCGCCTACATCTGCCGCGATCTCGAATGTCTCAAAAAGGCGCGCAAATCGAAGCGGATCGAGCGGTCGCTCGCCGTGTCCATCCCCGACGAAGTCTATGATCGAATGGAGGCGGAGCTTGGCGGTGCATGATCGGACGCTGCAGATGCTCGGCATCTGCAAACGCGCGGGCCGGGTGGTTGCCGGATTTGACGCGGTCGAAGCTGCCGCTGAGGACCATTCGGCCAAGCTGGTTCTCTGTTCGGAGGGACTCAGCGAACGGACGAAACGCAAGACGGAAGCATTTTGCAGGCGCTGCGGGACACCCTGGATCCCCTGCAGCATGACGCTTGAGGAGATCGAATGGATGATCGGCCGGCGGTCGGGTGTGCTGGCGATCACCGATGAGGGCCTTGCGGGCAAGATGCGCTCGCTCATCGCCCAGGAAGAGGAGGAAAACAGCCTATGCCTATGATGGTAAAATATCGTGTGCACGAGGTCGCGAAGGATCTGGGCGTGCCCAACAAGGAGATCATCGATCTGCTGGCGAAGTACTTCAAGACGCCGAAGAAGTATATGACGGCGCTGGAGGAGCCGGAGCTCAACGTCATCTTCGAGCACTATACCCAGAAGAACGCAGTCAAGAGCTTTGACGACTACTTCGCCTCCCGTGTCGACAAGCCCGCCGAGGCACAGCCGGCCCCGCAGGCGCAGCAGGCGCCCGCCCAGAATCCGAAGGGCGACCGCCGGAACGCACCGGCCCAGAACCCGAAGGGCGGACAGCGTCCGGGCGGTCAGCCGCAGGCCGGGCGGCCGCAGGGCGGCGGACGTCCGCAGCAGGCCCAGGGCGGCAGGCCGCAGCAGGACAATCAGCCGCAGCATAAGCCGGGCGAGATGCCCCGCCGCCGGATTGTCGACACCACCAAGACGCAGGTCAACCTCGACAAGTTCAACGAGAAGTACGAGCAGATTGCGCCCCAGTCGGCCGCGCTCAAGGATACCGGGATTAAAAAACAGAAATTTGGGAATAAAAATCGCAAGGGCCGTCCGCACAATCCCAACCGGGAGCAGGAGGCCCAGCGGCTGCGCAAAATCCAGATGGAGATGCGCAAGAAGAACCCCATCCATGTGCAGATCGGCGAGGAAATCCTCGTCAGCGAGCTCGCCTCCAAGCTCAAGGTGACCGCCGCGGTGGTCATCAAAAAGCTCATCGGGCTAGGCGTCATGGCGGCGGTCAACGACCACATCGACTACGACACCGCCGCCCTTGTCACCGAGGAGCTGGGCGCTGTCCCCGAGCATGAGGTGGTCGTGACCATCGAGGAGAAGCTCAACATCGTCGACGCCGAGGATGACGAGAAGGATCTCCTCCCCCGCGATCCGGTGGTCGTGGTCATGGGACATGTCGACCACGGCAAGACCTCGCTGCTCGACTATATCCGCCACGCCAACGTCACCGCCGGTGAGGCGGGCGGCATCACCCAGCATATCGGCGCCTACCAGGTCAAGGTGGGTGACCGCAACATCACCTTCCTCGATACCCCCGGACACGCGGCCTTCACCTCGATGCGCGCCCGCGGCGCCCAGGTCACCGACATCGCCATCCTGGTGGTGGCGGCCAACGACGGCATCATGCCGCAGACGGTCGAGGCGATCAACCACGCCAAGGCGGCGGGCGTGTCGATCATCGTGGCGATCAACAAGATGGATCTGCCCGAGGCGAACGCCGAAAAGGTCAAGCAGGAGCTGACCGAACACGAGCTGGTGCCGGAGGAATGGGGCGGCGATGTCATCTGCGTGCCCGTCTCGGCCAAGACCGGCATGGGGATCGACGATCTGCTCGAGAACGTCACCCTGCTGGCCGATGTCATGGAACTCAAGGCCAATCCCAACCGCCGGGCGGTGGGTACGGTCATCGAGGCGCGGCTGGACAAGGGCCGCGGCCCGATTGCGACCCTGCTGGTGCAGAACGGTACCCTGCATACCGGCGATATCCTCATCACCGGAACGTCGGTCGGCCGCGTGCGGGTGATGACCGACGACCGCGGCAAGACGATCGAATCGGCCGGCCCGTCGGTGCCGGTTGAGATCACCGGTCTGGCCGAGGTGCCGAGCGCCGGCGATACCTTCAACGCGGTCGAGGACGAGCGGCTGGCCCGCGAGCTGGCCGAGCAGCGCAAGGAACAGCAGAAGGAAGAGAAGTTCCAGTCCTACCACAAGGTCACCCTCGACAATCTCTTCAGCCAGATCGAGCAGGGCTCGGTCAAGGAGCTCGGCATCATCGTCAAGGGCGATGTCATGGGTTCGGTCGAGGCGGTGCGCCAGTCGCTCGAAAAGCTCTCGAACGACGAGGTGCGTGTCAAGGTGATCCACGGCGCGGTCGGCGCGATCAACGAATCGGATGTCATGCTGGCCAATGCCTCCAACGCGATCATCGTCGGCTTCAACGTCCGCCCCGAGCCGCAGGCGAAGGAGAATGCCGACCGGGTGGGCGTCGAGATCCGTACCTACCGGGTCATCTACGACGCGATTGCCGATGTTGAGCAGGCGATGAAGGGTATGCTCGCGCCCAAATACCGGGATGTCGAGATGGGCCGCATCGAGGTCCGCGAGGTCTACAAGCTGTCGAGCGTCGGCACGGTTGCCGGCTGTTATGTGCTTGACGGCAAGGTCATGCGCAACGCCAACATCCGGGTGGTCCGGGATGGCATCGTGGTCGCCGAGGACAAGATGGCCTCCCTCCGCCGCTTCAAGGACGATGTCCGCGAGGTGGCCCAGGGCTACGAGTGCGGCATCACCCTTGAAAAGTTTAACGATATCAAAGAGGGGGATATCTTCGAAGCCTACACGGTGGAGGAGTATCGGGATTAACACCCTCACCGGGGAGGGGCTGTCCGCGGCCCCTTCTCTTGCTACAGAGGGGGTGTTTGCCCCCATGATCCGAAGGATTGCCGGCCGTCCGGCTGGCGGCCCATACAGAATCGAGGTGAAAGTCGATGCCGTCCTACAAACGGGGAAGACTCAATGAGGACGTCAAACGGGAGATGACCGCTATCCTCCGCGAGGTCAAGGACCCGCGGGTGGGCGGGATGATCAGCGTCATCGCGGTCGATGTCGCGAGCGATCTGTCGGTCGCCAAAATCTATCTCAGCTCGCTCGAAGGGCTGGATGCGATGCGGGAGAGCCTCAAGGGACTCAAGTCGGCCTCCGGTTTCATCCGCAGCCAGCTGGCCACCCGCCTGGGACTGCGCAAGGCGCCCGAGCTGCGGTTTATCGCCGACGATGGAATCGAGCGGAGTGCGCACATTGCCCAGCTGCTGCAGGATACCCATAAAGGAGAACACCATGACGACACTTGAAAGAGCCTGTGCCTACCTGCGGGAGGGAGATGATTTTCTCATCCTGACCCACACCAGCCCGGATGGGGATACCCTCGGCTCGGCGTCGGCCCTCTGCCGGGCGCTGCGCGCGATGGGCAAGCGGGCCAATATCGCCTGTTCCGACCCGATCCCCCAAAAGTACAGCTTTCTGGTCGAACCGGACCTGCCCGAGCCGTTTGCCTACCGGAGGATTGTGTCGGTCGACGTGGCGGATGTGCAGCTGCTGGGCGATGCCCTCGCGGGCTATGGCGACCGGATCGAGCTGTGCATCGATCACCATCCCTCCAACTGCATCCGGGCGGACATCCGGCTGCTCGATACCGCCGCTGCGGCTGCGGCGGAGGTGGTATACGAGCTGATCCGGGCGCTGGGGGTGACGCCCGACCGGCAGATGGCCATCCAGATCTATACCGGCATCTCGACCGACAGCGGCTGCTTCCGCTTTTCCAACACCACCTCCCGCACCCATCGGATTGCGGCCGAGCTGTTTGAGCTGGGAATCGACCACACCGAGATCGACCGGCGGATGTTCGAAACCCAGTCCCGCGGCTATGTCGCGCTGGAACAGCAGGTGCTTGCCTCGATCGAGTACCATTTCGACGGGCTGTGCGCGCTGGTGGCGGTGACCCGGGAGATGCTCGAGCAGTCGGGCGTTTCGGACTCCGAGCTGGATGGGATTGCCCAGCTGCCCCGTCAGATCGAAGGGGTCGAGGTGGGGGCCACCCTCAAGCAGAAGCAGGACGGCGAATTTCGGGTGTCGCTGCGCACCAACCGCTGGCTCAACGCCTCGGAGATCTGTGAGCGGTTGGGCGGCGGCGGGCATGTCCGCGCGGCGGGCTGCCGCATCCACGGGGATCTCGCCGGGGCCAAGCGTCAGCTGCTGGAGGCCATCGGCGCCGAACTTGCGAAGAGGGAGCGCCCGGCCGTATGAGGGACGGGATTCTGCTGATCGATAAGCCGGCGGAGCACACCTCCTTTGATGTGATTGCCCGGCTGCGGGGGATCCTGCATACCCGCAAGCTGGGGCATGGGGGAACCCTCGATCCGATGGCGACCGGCGTGCTGCCCGTGTTTATCGGCAGCGCCACCCGGTTGTGTGATCTCCTGCCCAATGAGAATAAACGCTATATCGCCCATTTTAAGCTGGGCGTGACGACCGATTCGAGGGATATCACCGGCCGGGTGACGCGGTGCTGCCCGGCGGATCTTCCGGAGGCGGCAGTGCGGGAGGCACTGAAGGCTTTCCGCGGCCCCATCCTTCAGCTGCCGCCAATGGTGTCGGCGGTCAAGGTGGGCGGCAAACGGCTGTACGATCTTGCCAGACAGGGGATTGAGGTCGAACGCAAGCCCCGCCCGGTGACCCTTCACACCCTCGAACTGTTGGCATATGATCCCGAGCGGGCGGAAGGGGTACTCGATATCGCCTGTTCGAAGGGCACCTATATCCGCACCCTCGTGTCCGACCTCGGGGAAAAGCTGGGGGTGGGCGGTACGCTGACCGCCCTGCGCCGGACCGAAGCCTGCGGATTTCAGCTGGCCGATTGCCTGACCCTCGAGACGGTCATCCAGCTGCGGGATCAAAACGAGCTGGACGCGAAAATCCGGCCGGTTGCCGAGGTTTTCCGCGAGCTGCCCCAGGTGCGGCTGAACGCCCACTGTACCCGGCTCTACTGCAATGGGGTGCGGCTGCGGATTGAACAGGCGGATGCCCGGCTGGCGCCGCTCGCCGACAGCGGCCGGATGGTGGCGGTATCGGGCGCGGATGGCCGATTCCTGGGGGTGGCCACCGTGATGACCACCGAAACGGGCATCCAGCTCGGCTCAAAAAAGCTCTTTTTGGAAAGGCGGGAAACGGTATGACGGTGACCGATCGGCTCGAAGCGCTGCCGATCACAGCAGGCGCGGTGGCCCTCGGCTTTTTCGACGGTGTCCATCGGGGACACCAGGCGGTGATCGAAAGGGCGGTGACCTCGGGGGTGACCCCCTGTGTCTTTTCCTTTACGGCGCCGGCAAACGCCGCCCGTCTCTATCGGATTATGACCGATGACCGGCGGATGGAAGCGATTGGCGCGCTCGGCGTGCAGTATCTGGTCATGCCGCCTTTCGGCGATTTCTCCTCGATGTCGCCCGAGCGGTTTGTCGAGGAGGTGCTGGTGGGCGTTTTCCACGCGAAGGTCGCGGTGTGCGGGAAAAACTTCCATTTCGGCTATCATGCCGCCGGCGACTCCGACCAGCTGCGGGCGCTCTGCGCGGCCAGCGGGATCGAGGTCCGGATTGTCGATCCGGTGCTCTATGCGGGAGCGCCGGTCAGCTCGACCCGCATTCGGGAGGCACTGGGGGAAGGCCGGATGGAGGATGTTCGGGCGATGCTCGGCCGTCCCTATACCATCCGCATCCAGGTGGCCCATGGCCGGGCGCTCGGCCGCCGGCTTGCGTTCCCCACCATCAACCAGCCGCTGCCGCCCATTCTGCGCCTGCCGAAATTCGGCGTCTATGCCTCGCTGGCCGAGGTGGATGGCGTCCAGTATCCGGCCGTTTCGAATGTGGGGGTCAAACCGACCGTCGGCAGCAGCGGTCCGCTCTGCGAGACCTATATCATCGGTTATGAGGACGATCTCTACGGCAGAGAGGTGCCGGTGTCGCTCTTGTCCTTCCTGCGCCCCGAGCAGAAGTTCGCGTCGGTCGACGCGCTCGGCGCCCAGATTGCCAAAGATACCGAGGCAGCGCTCCGATATTGCACGCAGGAAGGCTGTACATCCGTCCGTTAGCGGGTTTTTGGCCCGCGAAGGAAATTTCCCGCCAAAACCGTGGGAAAGTCGGCTGAAACAATTGACAAGGCCGGAGAAAATTGCTATAATAAACAAGTCCGTTTGGATGTTTGTCCGAAGCGGACGCATGAACCATTAGCTCAGTCGGTAGAGCATCTGACTTTTACTCAGCGGGTCCGGGGGTCGAGTCCCCGATGGTTCACCAGGTCGGAGCAAGCGATCAAAAGCTTGCTCCGATTTTTTTATGAATATTCGCGGAGGATTCCATAGATGCCAACCGCCGTCTTTCCCTGACGGGTGGGATGTGAGCTTCCGCCTCCCAAAGGTTGGCAAACCAGAAACGATGCAGCGCCCTTTTTGAA
>CASGDD010000006.1 GCA_949300115.1 uncultured Oscillospiraceae bacterium
AAGAGGACGGTGCTTAGGGCCCGTTCGATCCTCCCTGCGGGAGCAAGGCAAGCGAAGCGCGTCCGCAGTGACCCGGTTCCCCCTTGTGCAGCGTGTCGAGTTTCTCGACACGCTGAAAACCCCTCCCGAAGGCGGGGTTCCGGGTTCCGGGTCTATGCCGGCGGGATCGATGCCGGATCGGGAGGGGCGTCGGGCGCCGTCTCCTGCGCCGCCCGGCAGCGGCGGTAGGCGTCGAGAATGGCCGCCTCGATCGCCCGGCGGGCCTCGGCGGTGATCGGATGGACGATATCCCGGTAGCTGCCGTTCTCCTCCCTGCGGGAGGGCATCGCCACAAAGGTGCGCTCGGGCCCCTCGATCACCTTGATGTCGTGGACGGCGAGCGCCTCATCCACCGTGATGGACACCAGCGCCCGCAGGCGCCCCTCGCTGTAAAGCCTCCGGATTTTGATATTGCTGATCTGCACAATCGGTTCCTCCCTGTCGCCCGCCCGGCCCGCGGACGCCGGAGGGGCGGATGTCAACCTGTCCCGCTGTTAGTATCCTGCGCCGGGCGGCGCTTTATGCATCGCGGCCGGACGAAGGGCATTCGACAGCCTGGCGGTTTATTTTTATGCCGCCCGGTACTATAATAATGACAGTCCGACGGCGGCGGCCGCGGGCTTGCGGCTTTGCCCCATCCGCATTATAATAAAAGCAGCGGACGGCCCGGCGGGCCATCAAGCGGACGGCCCAGCGGGCCATCAGCCTTTTCGAGGGAGCGTGATCGGCATGACGGTCGACAGACATCTGCTGGAAGGCAAAAAGCACATCCATTTCATCGGCATCGGCGGCGCGGGGATGTTCCCGCTCGTGCAGATTCTCCACGCCGAAGGCTACACCATCACCGGCTCGGACAACAACGAGTCGGATACGCTGGCCCGCGAGCGGGCGATGGGCATCCCGGTGGTGCTCGGCCAGCGGCCGGAGAATATCAAAGGGGCCGACCTCATCGTCCATACGGCGGCCATCATGGAGGACAATCCCGAGCTGATCGCCGCCCGCCAGAGCGGGGTGCCGGTCATCGAGCGGTCGGTGCTCCTGGGCTACCTCTCCACCCTCTATCCCCACGCCATCTGCGTCGCCGGCACCCACGGCAAGACGACCACCACCGCGATGATCACCCAGATGCTGCTCGACGCCGGGCTCGATCCCTCGGCGGTCATCGGCGGGCTGCTGCCCTCGATCGGCGGCAACGGCCGGCGGGGGGAGAGCGATCTGCTGGTGGTCGAGGCGTGCGAGTATGTCGACACCTTCTTAAAGCTTTCCCCCGACGTCGCCCTGCTGCTCAACATCGACGCCGACCATATGGAATACTTTAAGACGATGGACAATCTCATCGCCTCCTTCCACCGCTTCGCGGCGATGGCCACCACCCAGGTCATCGCCAATGGGGACGATCCCCGGGTGATGCGGGCGGTCGAGGGGATCACCGCGCCGGTTGTGACCTTCGGCTTCGGGGAGGGCAACGACTACCACCCCGCCGGTATCACCATCGGCGAGGGGGTGCGGGCGGAGTTCGACCTCATCCGCCGGGGGGAGAATCTCGGCCGGCTGGCGCTGCATGTCCCCGGCCGTCACAACATCCTCAACGCCATCGCGGCGGTCGCGGCGGCCCTCGAGGCGGGCGCCGACCTCGCGCATATCAAGCGCTCGCTGCACGACTTCGGCGGCGCCGGCCGGCGCTTTGAGGTGCTCGCCCAGCTGGGCGGCATCACCGTCGCCGACGACTATGCCCACCATCCCGCCGAGCTGAAGGTCACCCTCGAGTCGGCCAAGGGGATGCGCTTTAAGCGGGTCTGGGCGGTCTTCCAGCCGTTCACCTTCTCCCGCACCGCCATGCTGCTCGACGACTTCGCCGCCGTCCTGCCCATCGCCGATAAGGTGGTGCTCTCGGCCATCATGGGTTCGCGGGAGAAGAACACCTACGGCATCCACACGAGCGATCTCGCGGCGAAGATCCCCGGCGCGGTCTGGTTCGAGACCTTCGAGGAGATTGCCCGCTATGTCTGCGACCGGGTCGAGCCGGGCGACCTGGTCATCACCCTCGGCTGCGGCGACATCTACAAGGCCGCCAAGCTCATCATCCACCGCCTCGAGGAAATGCCGGCCGCCCGATAATCCGTATCTCCGCTCGGCATACCTCCGCGTAGAATATGTAGAATATAAAGTCAAAATCGAATCCCAGCCCCCGTCCGAGGACGGGGGCGTCCAGCGTGTCGAGAAACTCGACACGCTGGACAAGGGGGAACCGGATCGCCGCGACTCCGGCTAATGCCTGTGCCTTGCTCCCTCATCCCCCTTGTGAGAACCCCCTCTTGCCCAATCGCTCGTTCGATCGATTGGGCGCTCTAAGGTGATTTTGCCCGGCACATGTCCGTGCAAAATCGAGTCCCCGCCCCCGTCCGATGACGGGGGCTGTTGTATTGGGGGGTGCCGGACGCATGGGCAATATGTCAAAAATTCTTGACATTTCACCGGCGATCTGGTATGCTGCAATTGTCAAAGATTTTTGACATATCTTCCGATGGAAAGGGGCTCTTAGGATGGAACTGTTCGCCACCCTGCTGCTCTGCGGCATGCTCATCTTCTTTCTCGCCATCGATCTGTTCATGCTGATCACCCTGCTGCGGCCGGGGGATGAGCGG
>CASGDD010000007.1 GCA_949300115.1 uncultured Oscillospiraceae bacterium
CAGCGCTCATGGATATGGTAGGCCGCGTCATACCGCTGCTCGAGCGGAATCCACTCTGTAAGAAAGCGAGCGAGCATCCGCTCGCCATTGCGGGCGAGAATCCGCTGCCGCTGCACCGCCGGGTCGATGCCATAGAACACCCGGAAATTCCAGCGGCCGGCATAGAGCGGGTGGAGGCAGTAGGCCCCCTCGACGATCACCAGCCGTCCCGGTGTGATGGGGACGGGCGGGCCAAAGTCGTGGGTCTGGCAGCGATAGGGGCGATAGGCAAACGGCTCCCCCCGGTCGAGCGGCTCCACAACCTCCGCCACAAACCGCTCATAGTCGACGTTCCCGCCCGGCTCGGCCAACCGTTCGGCCGTCTTGCGCTCGGGCGGCAGGAAGAAGTCATCCATATGGATGAGCGGGGCCCGATAGAGCGCGGCCAGCCGGGAGGCCAGCGTACTTTTGCCGGCGGCCGATGCGCCGTCGATCGCGAGCCGGACCGTCTCCCCCGCCGCAAGCATCCGATCGATGCGGGCGATGAGCGGCAGCCCCTCCCGATATGCCGCCGCGATCACCCGATAGTGGGGATGGTAGGCCGCGTGGTAGCGGGCGCTGTGGCTGATCGGCGGATAGCCCGCCCGGCGATAGCCGTCGAGATAACATGCCAGCGCCGCCGCGTCGAAGGGGAGCGCCCCCTGCCGGCAGGCTGTCTGCAGCACCGCCAGCTCCGCCTCAAAGTCCGCCATCCGTCGGTCGATCTCCTCCGCCGAGAGAAGGAACATCCCCGCGGCCGTCTCGGGCGCAATGCCCATCGCCCTGGCCGGCGGGAGGTACAGCCGTCCGACCCGATCGCCCAGCGGCTCGTAGGCCGGCGTATCAGCGGGGGCGGGAGCCTCCCATTCCATCTCTATCCGCTCCAGTGCCCGTCCCGCCTCGACCAGATGCCCGCCGCCGAAGGCGCGCTGGTAGAGCAGTTTGACCGCGTCCTCCAGCTGCATCTGGGGATAGCGGCGGATATGTTCGGTCAGGACGGCAAGGCAATCGGCGTTCACAGGGCGGCACCTCGGTTTTCGATACAGGATGGGGGGCGGGATATCCAAACTAACGGGCAGGCGCGGTCTTGACGAGCCCCACCCGCTGCAGCGCCATCACCAGCAGTGGCACCAGGACCAGCTGGATCAGGATGCCCGGCCAGGCGGTGATGAAGGCGCCAGCCAGGAAGGCCTCGAAGGTGAAGGACTGGCCGCCGACCCCGTAGAGCACCAGGCTCACCAGGCCCCAGACGACCCGGCCGCCCAGCATCGCGCCGATGAGCGCGGCATAGATGCTGCCGGTCTTTTTGGGCAGCGCCCGGTAGAGCAGCGCCGCCAGCAGGCCGTAGGCCGCCAGCTCGAACGCCATCGCAAGGGCGGTCGGGTAGATGGGCGGCATGCCGAAGATCATGCTGCGCAGCAGCGGCAGCACAAAGCCGAGGATGCAGGCAAGTGGGGGGCTGAGCATAAAGCCGGCGAGAAAGATGGGGTAATGCAGCGGCGAGATGACCGCGCCGACCGCCGGAATCTGACCGGTTAAAAAGGGCAACACCATGCCCACCGCAAGCAGAATGGCCGCATAGACCAGCTCTTTGACACTGATTTTCATCGTTTGTTTCCTCCTGCACAACAAAAAATACCATGGCGATACCGTCCCCCTGCGGGAGAACCGATACCTTCATGGTATCCCTATCATCTTCGAGAAAAACGAAATCGCCTTGGGGGATGCTCCCCCTGCCGGCTTCAGCCGACTTTTCCATCAGGCATTATAGCAAATCTCCGCCGATCCTGTCAAGTACGGCCCCACCAAACAAAAAACCGGCCGAAGCCGGTTTCTGTCTGGATGACCGCGGCAGCCGTCAGAGCCCTGCCGGTTAACCCGCGTAGGCCCGGCGGAGGACGGTGAGGTAGTCCGCCTTGGTCATCGGGCGGGGATTGCTCGGATTCGAACCGTTGCGCTCGCTCATCTCGGCAAGCAGCTCGAACTTGTCGTCGCCGGTGCCGAGGCTCTTAAAGTCGGGCAGATGGACGTCGACCGCCAGCTGCTTGACATACGCGACCGCCTTTTTCGCCCCCTCCTCCTCCGTCTCGAAGGAAAGGCCCATCGCACGGGCAATCCGGGCATAGCGGGCAACGCAGTAGTCCATATTGTATTCCATTACATAGGGCAGGAAGATGGCATTGCAGGTGCCGTGCGGCTGGTCATAAACGCTGCCGAGCGCCTCGGCCACACAGTGGACGCTCGCCACATCGGCGTGGGAGAAGGCCATCCCGGCGAGCAGGCTGCCCATCAGCATGCCGGCGCGCGCCTCGAGGTCGTCGCCATGCTCGACCGCCCGCACAAGGTTCTTGCAGATGAGCTCGACCGCGTAGAGGGCGACCGCGTCGGCGACCGGCTCGGAGCAGGTGGCGGTGTAGCCCTCGATCGCATGGGTGAGGGCATCCATGCCGGTCGCGGCGGTGATCGAGGCGGGAACGGTGAGGGTCAGCTCGGGATCGCACAGCGCGGTGGTGGCCGCCGTATAGGGGCTCTTGACGGTCATCTTGTAGGGACCGTCTGCACCGGCGGTGTTGGTGATGACCGACGAGAAGGTGATCTCACTGCCGGTGCCGGCGGTTGTCGGGATGGTGAGGAAGGGCGGCTGGGGTTTGGTCGCGGCCGTCTTGCCCTCATAGAGGCGGATATCGGTCGCGTCATGGGCCAGCAGGACACCGATCGATTTGGCGCAGTCGATGGGGCTGCCGCCGCCGACAGCGATCAGGCTGTCGGTCCCGGCCGCGCGGGCCGCCGCGGCGCCCACCGCGAAGTTGAGATCCTTCGGATTGGCCTCCACCCCGTCAAAAACGGCATATTCGATTCCCGCCTCGTCGAGCAGCGCGGTGACCTTGTCGAGAATCCCCGCCCCGCGGATGCCGCGGTCGGTCACGATCAGCGGCTTGTGCCCGCCGGCCAGCGCGAGCTCATGCGCCAGATTTTTCACGCAGCCCGGCCCCCAGACGATCTTGGTGGGCAGGGTAAATTCAAACGGTGTCAGCATGCGATCCATCTTCATCTTCCTTTCTCTCGGTTCGCTGCTCCTATGATACCACGCCGGATCGGCCGGAGCAAGGGGTTTGTCATCTCCCGCCCCGCCGCCGCATAGCTATAAGCGACGGAGGTGATCCCCGATGAAACGACCGAAAAAACTGCTCGCCCTGCTGCTCGCCTGCTGCCTCATGCTGGGGGCGGCGCCCGTCCTCCTTGCCGGCGGCGGCGCGGAGGATGCTGCCGAGGCCGCGGCCGAGATCGAGGGGCTGGAAAAGCTGCAGGCGGAGGCACAGGCGGCTTCCGGCGAAGCGATTCCCGCCGACGGCAGCGGGCTGGAGACGGGCGCCCGCTCGGTGCTGCTGATGGAGGCGGACAGCGGCAAGGTGCTCTATGCCTACAACGCCGACGAACCGATGCCGCCCGCCTCGATCACCAAGGTGATGACCCTGCTGCTCGTCATGGAGGCGATCGAACAGGGCAAGCTCTCGCTCGAGGATGAGCTGGAGGTCAGCGAGCACGCCGCCAGCATGGGCGGCAGCCAGATCTGGCTCGAGCCGGGCGAACGGATGAGCCTCGACGACCTGCTCAAGGCGACGGTCATCGCCTCGGCCAACGACGCAGCGGTTGTGCTGGCCGAAGCGGTAGCCGGTACCGAGGAGGCGTTTGTCGGGCAGATGAACGCGCGGGCCGCCGAGCTGGGGATGGACGGCACCACCTTTTACAATGCCACCGGACTGGATGCCGACGGCCATCTGAGCACGGCGGCCGATATCGCGGTGATGAGCCGCGAGCTGCTGCGCCATCCCAAAATCCTCGAATATTCGACCATCTGGACCGATACATTGCGGGACGGTGAGACCGAGCTGACCAACACCAACCGTCTGGTCCGCTTCTATGAGGGGGCCACCGGCCTTAAGACCGGCACCACCGACGGGGCGGGCAGCTGCATTTCGGCCACCGCCAAGCGGGGGGAGCTCGCCCTCATCGCGGTGGTGATGGGCTCCCAAAACAGCCGGGAGCGCAACAATGTCGCCTGGAAGCTGCTCGACTGGGGCTTTGCCAACTACGACGCGGTGACCCCCGAACCCGATCCGCTCGAAACCGACACGCTGCCGGTGACCGGTGGGGTCGAGCGGTCGGTCCCCATCGGCTTTACGGTGGACGGCACCGTCCTCATCGAGAAGGGACGGCAGGGGGAGCTGCAGTACGCGGTCGAGCTGGCCGACAGCCTGGAGGCGCCGGTCGCCGAGGGGCAGGCGGTGGGCCGGGTCCGGGTGACGCTCGACGGGGAGATCCTCGCCGATTATCCCATCACCTGCCGGGCCGACGTCGAGCCGATGACCTTTTCCGCCGCCTTCGATCAGCTGCTGCGCGCGGCGGTCGGCGGCACCGAGCTGTAATCCCCCTTATCCCCCATCTTCCCCGCCGGCGAGGCATCCTGGGAAGCCGGATCACAAACCGCCCTCCATCCGCCCCCACACTGCGCCAGCATCCGCCCCTGTCCCCGCTTGGCACTTTCGCACAGCGGCATTTCAGCGCGCTGTGGCAAAATCCTTTTGGAATTTGTTCATATCGCCGACATCGCGCCGTCTTGCATCCCCTTCGCAAGTAGGATACAATAAAGCTGTACACCTGAAGATGGAGAAGCCCCCGCCGCCGGATGGGGCAGGCGGGGGCAGCCTCGAAAAGATGGAGGTTGATTGCGATGTCTGTTTGTTTTAACGACCGGTACCTGCGGGATTTTGTCGCACCCCACGAGCTCGACTACCTCGCCCCCCAGGTTCGGCTTGCGCACGACCAGCTGCACGGCGGCAGCTGTGTCGGCAACGATTTCATCGGCTGGGTTACCCTGCCGGCCGACTATGACAAGGAGGAGTACGCCCGCATCAAGGCCGCGGCCGCACGCATCCGGCAGCAGAGCAAAATCCTCGTTGTGATCGGCATCGGCGGCTCCTATCTCGGCGCCCGGGCCGCCATCGAATTTCTGCACGGTGCCTTCACCACCGCCCTTGCCGACAAGGCGGGGGAGACGGTGGTCTATTTCGCCGGCAACAACCTCAGCGGCAGCTACCTGCGGGATCTCCTGACCCTCTGTGAAGGGAAGGATTTTTCGGTCAACGTCATCTCCAAATCGGGCACAACAACCGAGCCGGCCCTTGCCTTCCGCATCTTCCGTGAGCTGCTCGAGAAGAAGTACGGCAAGGAGCGCGCCCGTTCCCGCATCTACTGCACCACCGACCGGGCGAAAGGCCCCTTGAAATCGCTGGCCGACCGGGAGGGATATGAAACCTTTGTCGTTCCCGACGACATCGGCGGGCGCTATTCGGTGCTGTCGGCGGTGGGCCTGCTGCCGATCGCCGTCGCGGGGGCCGATCTGGATGCGCTGATGGCCGGCGCCGCCGAGATGATGGAAGCGACCCGGGACCCCGACCTCGCCCACAATCCCGCCTACCGCTATGCCGCCTACCGCCATCTTCTCGGCATGAAGGGCAAACAGGTCGAGCTGCTCGCCTGCCATGAGCCCGCCTTCCAGCTGATGGCCGAGTGGTACAAGCAGCTGTTCGGCGAGAGCGAGGGCAAGGATCACAAGGGGCTCTTCCCCGCCTCGGTCATCTTCTCGACCGATCTCCATTCGATGGGCCAGTTCATTCAGGAGGGCAGCCGGCTGCTCTTTGAGACGGTGGTCGATATCGGGGACGACGGCGCTTCGGTCCCCATCGGGGAGGATCCGGAGAATGTCGACGGGCTCAACTTCCTCGCCGGCAGGGACTACGCCTTTGTCAGCCGCAAGGCTCTGGAGGGCACCCTGCTCGCCCACGTCAGCGGCGGTGTCCCCTGCGGCGTCATCGAGATTCCCGACCGCAGCGAGCGTTCGCTCGGCGGGCTCATCTACTTCTTCGAGAAGGCCTGCGCCATCTCGGGTGCGCTGCTCGGGGTCAACCCCTACAACCAGCCGGGTGTCGAAAGCTACAAGCGCAACATGTTTGCGCTGCTGGGCAAGCCGGGGTACGAATCGCTGCGCGGCGAATTGGAAGCGAAGCTCGCCGATTAGCCCGCAAAAGAAAATCGTTTTCTGCCGCCTGGTCGATGGACATGCGTCCCGAATCATGGTATAATACTTATATTCCATGCAGCGCCTGTAGCAACCCTGCGGTCCGCTCTGCGGCAGCTGCTCTACCATCCCGATGGCCTCTCGCCATCTCTGCCCTGTTTCCGATGGTAACGTCCGACCCTCTCCCCGGAGGGACCGGGCGTGGGGGCTCATCAACAACATCTGCGGAGGTACCGATATGATTCATCTGATTGTCGGCAAAAAAGGAACCGGAAAAACCAAAATGCTGGTGGAGCAGGTCAACAAGGCCGCTGCCACCGCCAAAGGCTCGGTCATCTGCGTCGAAAAGGGCATCAAACTGACCTACGACATCAAACACACCGTCCGGCTGGTCGATACCGAAGAGTTCGACGTCTCGGGTTTTGACATGCTCTATGGATTCCTCTGTGGAATTTTTGCCGGCAACTACGATATCACCGACATGTTCATCGACAATGTGCTGCGGATTGGCAAGACCGGCCTGGAGGATTTCGCCAAGTTCCTCGACCGCCTCAGCGCTGTCAAGACGATCGCGGGGGTCAACATCGTCATCTCGGTTTCGGCCGATGCGAGCGAGCTGCCCGAGAGCGTCCGCGCCTATCTCTAAGCCCGGGGCCGGGGGCGTTTCGCTCCCTCCCGCAGGATTGACAATCCCCCCTCGATCGTGTATACTGTCCTTACTTGAAACGGATGAGGGAGTAGTGGCGTGTGCCCCTGCGGGGTATGCGTGACAAGTCAACACGCTGATGGAACCGCCGGGTTTTCCCGCGCTCCGTCTGGCTTGTCTTAAACAACGAGACTCATGCAGGTACATCACCCTGCATGGGTCTTTTGTTTTGCCGTCCTCCCTCGCACAAGCTTTGGGCTAGGGGGAAACAGGATGAGTTTTGTGGAAATCTTTCTCATCGGGGTGGGCCTCTCGATGGACGCCTTCGCCGTCGCCATCTGCAAGGGGCTCGGCTGGAAAAAGCTGCGTTGGCGTCAGGTGCTGGTGGTCGCGCTCTTTTTCGGCGGCTTTCAGGCGCTGATGCCCTTCCTTGGATGGGCGGTCGGGCGGCAGTTCTGGCAGTACATCGTCCACATCGACCACTGGATCGCGATGATCCTGCTCGCCTTCATCGGCGGCAAGATGGTGCTTGAGGGCATCGAATCGGCCCGGGAGGCGGATGCGCCGGCGGAAGGGGAGGCCGCCCAGCGGATCGACCTTAGGGAGCTCTTCTGGCTGGCGGTCGCCACCAGCATCGACGCGCTGGCGGTCGGCATCACCTTCTCCTTCCTCGAGGTCGCCATCCTGCCCGCCGTCTCGCTGATCGGGGTGACCACCTTCTGCATCTCGGCGGCCGGTGTGCTCATCGGCAACAAGTTCGGCGGCCAGCTGCGCAGCAAGGCGGAGGTCATCGGCGGTGTTATCCTCATCCTCATCGGGCTGAAGATCCTCATCGAGCACCTGATGGGCGGCTGAGCCCCGCGGTCATTCCACGCAAAAGAGCATGTCTTCCTTCGGCGTTCGAAGGCGGACATGCTCTTTTTTCGACAGGGCGCGTCTCCGCGCGTGGAGATGCCCCCTACCGGCGCTTCAGGCGGCTCCACAGCCGGCGCACCGACGCCCGCCGCGCCCTCTCCCCCTGGGGATCGGGCCGGAAGGCGGTTCCGTCCCAGCAAAGCACCATCCCGGGACGCAGATCCTGCGGCAGCTCATTCCGGGGAAGGGCCACCGTTGTCCCGTCCGGCCGCTCACAGACGGCCATGCCTTCCTCCAGCCGGTCGACAATCCACGTCTCCCCTGGCATCATCCGCGTTCGCCTCCCATCATGGTCTTAGGCCGCCAGGCGGAAATCGGTCCCATCCGAAATCAGCACGATGCTGCCTTCGATATCGGTCCGGTGGATTTCGATCTCCCGCGCCTCCAGCCGTTCGAGCACCTCCGCGTGGGGATGGCCGTAGCTGTTGCCCTCCCCGCAGGAGATGAGCGCAATCGCGGGATCGACCGCATCGAGGAAGTCGTCACCGGAGGAGCTGTTCGAGCCGTGATGGCCGATCTTCAGGAGATCCGCCGCGACCGGCAGATCCCCCTCCAGCAGCAGGTCCTCCCCCGGCTGCTCGGTATCGCCGGTCATGAGCAGCGAGCTGCCGCCGAAATCCACCCGCAGCACCAGCGACTGGTTGTTGAGGTTGTCGTCCTCCGGATCGTTGGGGCCGAGCACGGTCACCTCCGCCTCGCCCAGCTGGTAACGCTCGCCGACCTCCGGCGTCTCGAGGGGGATCCCCCCGGCGTCGATCGCCTCGAGCAGATTTTCAAACGTCCGGGTATCGGGCAGCAGCTCATCGGCCAGCGGCGGCATCCAGATGAGGTCGGTCTCGACCGACTCGATGACCTCCTGCAGCCCGCCGATATGGTCGGTGTGGGGATGGCTCCCGACCACCAGGTCGAGCCGGTCGATCCCCTGGGCGGCAAGATAGCTCACCACCGTCTCGCCCTGATCCCGCTCACCCGCGTCGACCAGCATCGCATGGCCGTCGTCGGTGCGGATGAGGATGCTGTCCCCCTGCCCGACGTCGATCATATGGACGCTCAATTCCCCTTCGACGAGGGTAACCTCCTCCTCGCTGAGCCCGGCGGAGGCGTAGAGCTCCCGCCAGGTGGGCACCGGGAAGGGGAAACCGAATTCGCTTTTGAGGGTGATGAGCACCGCCAGCGCGGCAACCACCGCGGTAAAGACGATGGTCACCTGCTGCTTCATGCTGTAGAGATGCCCGCGGCTGGAATGGCGTTTGCCGCCCCGGCCGCCGCGTTTGGATGTGGCCATCTACCGTCGCCTCCCTCTGCCCGGATTGCGCCCCCTATTGGCCGGGCGCGCCAGCCTTTTGTTCCGGCCGGCCGCCGGAGCGGGGGACGATCCCTTTCCTCGCGGCGCATCGATCAGGCAGTCCCCACCCCGCCCAATCAGATCGGTGCGGCCCGCCTTGCGCAGCGCCTTGAGCACCAACGCCCGGTTTTCCGGCAGATGGGTCTGCAAAAGCGCCCGCTGCATCGCCTTCTCCTCCGGATCGCGGGGGACAAAGACCTCCCGGAGGGTGTGGGGATCGAGCCCGGTATAGAACATACAGGTGGCCGGCGTACCCGGTGTCGGATAGAAGTCCTGGACCTGCTCGGGGCGGATATGGTGCCGCTTGAGAAAGACGGCCAGTTCGATGGCGTCCTTCAAGGTCGAACCGGGATGGGAGGAGATCAGGTAGGGCACGAGATACTGCTCCTTCCCCGCCTTGCGGCAGGCGGCGAAATAGCGGTCGCAGAATTTAAGATAGACCGAGATGGGCGGTTTGCCCATCGTGCGCAGCACATGGTTGCTGACATGCTCGGGCGCCACCTTGAGCTGGCCGCTGACATGGTGGGCGCAGAGCTCCTCGAGGAAGGTGGGATCGGGGTCGAGCATCAGATAGTCGTAGCGGATGCCCGAGCGGATAAACACCCGCTTGACACCCGGCAGCGCACGCACGGTGCGCAGGATGTCGAGATACTCGCGATGATCGACCACCAGATGGGGGCAGGGCTCGGGCGACAGGCAGCGCCGGTCCTTACACACCCCCCGCACCAGCTGTTCCCCGCAGGAGGGACGCCGGAAGTTGGCGGTCGGCCCGCCGATATCGTGGATATAGCCCTTGAAGCCGGGCATGCGGGTGAGCAGCTCGGCCTCCCGGACGATCGACGCCCTGCTGCGGGAGGTCACCGTCCGCCCCTGGTGGAAGGCGATGGCGCAGAAGGCGCACTCACCGTAGCAGCCGCGGTTGTGGATGATGGAAAATTCCACCTCCTGCAGCGCCGGCACCCCCCTGCCGGCATAGCTCGGATGGATCTCGCGGGTGTAGGGCAGCTCGGCCACCCGGTCGAGCTCGGGCCGGCTGAGCGGCTTCATCGGCGGGTTCTGCACCAGCAGCCGGTCCCCCTGCCGCTGGAGCACCGGACGGCCCCGCACCGCGTCCTGCTCCTCGATCTGCGCCTTGCAGGCTTTGGCATAGGCGAGCTTATCCGCCCGAACCCGGTCGTAGGAGGCACAGGAGACCGCCTCGCCCGCCGGCAGATCGCCAGGATCGGTCAGGTAGCAGGTGCCGGGGATGTCGTGCATCGCGCGGATATCCTCCCCCGCCGCCAGGCGTCTGGCAATCTGGATGGTCTGGTGCTCCCCCATGCCGTAGCTCAGCAGGTCGGCGCCGGTATCCACCAGAATCGAGGGGCGCACCGCGTCCTCCCAGTAGTCGTAGTGGGCAAAACGGCGCAGCGACGCCTCCAAGCCCCCGATGACAATCGGGATATCCCCGTAGGCCTCCCGGATACGCCGGCAGTAGGGGATGAGCGCCCGGTCGGGGCGCAGGCCGGTCTGGCCGCCGGGGGAATAGCTGTCGGTTTTGCGGCGGTTTTTCCCCACCGAATAGTGGGCCACCATCGAATCGATATTGCCCGAGGTGACCATAAAGCCCAGCCGGGGACGGCCGAACTTCATAAAATCGGCGGTATTGCGCCAGACCGGTTGGGCGAGCACCGCCACCCGAAAGCCCTCCGCCTCGAGCACCCGGGCAATCACCGCGACACCGAAGCTGGGGTGGTCGACATAGGCGTCCCCGGTCACACAGACAAAATCGGGGCGGTCCCAGCCGAGTACCTCCATCTCGGCGGTTGTAATCGGTAAAAATCGGCTCATCGCGTCTCCTCCGCGGGCAGGGCCGCCCGTCTATTCGCTCAGGTCGGGATTCTGCATCTTCATCTCGATCCACATATCCTTGGTCATCAGCACCTGGCGGGGCTTGCTGCCCTCAAACGGGCCGACAATCCCCCGCTGTTCCATCTCGTCGATCAGCCGGGCCGCCCGGGCATAGCCGAGCTTGAGCCGGCGCTGCAGCAGCGAGGTGGAGGCCATGCCCGCCTCGACCACACATTCGATCGCCTTGGGCAGCATCTCATCCCCGCCTTCCCCGTCGTCACCCGAGGAGGACGATCCGCCGCTGCCCTTCTCCCTGGCCGCCTGGCGGTCGATCTCCTCGCTGATGGCCTCGTCATACTCCGGCCGGGAGGATTTCTTGATGAAGTCGACGACCTGTTCGACCTCCTTGTCCGACACAAAGCAGCCCTGCACCCGGACCGGCTTGGCCGCGCCGACCGGATAGAAGAGCATATCGCCCCGGCCGAGCAGCTTGTCCGCACCGGCCGCGTCGAGAATGACCCGGCTGTCCACCTGGGAGGAGACCGCAAAGGCGATCCGGCTGGGGATGTTCGCCTTGATGATGCCGGTGATGACATCGACCGACGGCCGCTGGGTCGCGATGACCAGATGCATACCGGCGGCGCGGGCCATCTGGGCGAGGCGGCAGATGGAATCCTCCACCTCGTTGGGCGCCGCCATCATCAAATCGGCCAGCTCATCGATGATGATGACCATCTCGGGCAGTACCTTGAGGTCCTCCCGCGTCTTGGCCAGCTGGTTGTAGCCGTGCAGGTCGCGCACCGAATTTTCCGCAAACAGCTTGTACCGGTCGAGCATCTCGGTCACCGCCCAGCCGAGCGCGCCGGCCGCCTTGCGCGGATCGGTCACCACCGGCACCAGCAGATGGGGGATGCCGTTGTAGATGCCGAGCTCGACCACCTTGGGGTCGATCATGAGCAGGCGCACCTCGTCGGGCGTCGCCTTGTAGAGCAAGCTTACGATCAGCGAGTTGATGCAGACCGATTTGCCCGAACCGGTCGAACCGGCAATCAGCAGATGGGGCATCTTGGCGATGTCGGCCACCATGCAGGTCCCGGCGATATCCTTGCCCAGCGCGAAGGTGAGCTTGCTCTTCGCCTCCTCAAAGGCGCTGGAGGCAATCACCTCCCGGATGGGCACCGGCAGAATCTTCTTGTTGGGGACCTCGATGCCCACCGCCGGCTTGTTGGGGATGGGCGCCTCGATGCGCACCCCCGCCGCCGCGAGGTTGAGGGCGATGTCATCGGCCAGCGAGGTGATCTTGCTGATCTTGACGCCGGCCGACGGCTGCAGCTCATAGCGGGTGACCGCCGGGCCCCGGCTGATGTCGATGATCCGTGTCTGGACGCCGAAGGATTTGAGGGTGTCGACCAGCAGCTCGGCATTCGCCCGCAGCTCCTCGGTGACCCCCGCGTCCGCCTCCGGCTTGGGCGGGGTCAGCAGCGATACCGGCGGATATTCATAGGCGGCATCCGGCACCGGCTCGGACGGCTCCGGCACCGTCTGGGGGGCCGCCCGGTTCTCCGCCGCCTCCATATCGGCAAAGAGGCTCTCGAGTGCCGGCGGCTGTTCGTCGCCCGCCTGCACCGCCCGCTCGATCAGCTCCTCGATGGCCGGGTCGCTCTCGTCGGCGGCCCCCTGTGCCGTCTGCAGGGCGAAGGGTTCATCCGAAACCGGCGGCGCCGTCTCGACCATCACCGGATCGGGTTTAAACAGCGGATCGAGGTCGGGTTCGATCGGGTCGGCGAAGAGGGTCTGCAATTCGGCCGAGGAGGGCGGCTCATAGGACGGCACGGCGGGGGCGGGCGTATCGCTCACCACCGGATGCTCGGGCAGCTCGAGCCCGTGCGCATCCGCATCCGCCTCCGTTTCCGTCTGCGCCTTGCCTCTGCCCCGCCCCCGGGGCGCGGGACCCAGGTCGATATCGATCCTGGTCTGACGGCGCTCCTGCGCCTCCTGCGCAGCGGCCGCCTTGCGCTCGGCGTGCTCGGCATAGGCATCTCCCACCATCCGCACCGGCTTTTTGACCGACTGGAAGAGGTCGATGAGGCCCTTGCCGGTTAAGATCATCAGCAGGATGAAGATGACCAGCACGATGATGATCCCCGCGCCCAGCTTGCCGAACAGCGCGAGCAGCGGCCAGCCGAGCAGCGCGCCGGTGAGCCCGCCGCCCGACAGCTGCTTGCCGCTGTCGAAGATGATGCCGAGGTTTTCGAGCAACCCCTCGCCGGTCAGCTCGCCGGTCATAAAGATATGTAGCGCGGCCGTCACCAGCACAAAAAGCGCCGCCCAGCCGAGCACCCGCGGGGTCAGCGCCCGATCGGGTTCATCGGCGGCCAGCAGCACCGCCACATAGATGCACAGCGGTCCGATTGCGACGGCCAGCGCGCCAAACAGCCCATAGAGCAGATCATGCATCCATTTCCAAACATTCGAGCCCTGCAGCCAGGCGAGCGCAATCAACAGGATGCCCACCGCAAACAGACAGATTGCGGTCAGCTGCTTGTGAAACCGCCGCTTGCGCTCCCGCTCCCGGGCGGCACGCTCGCGGGCCGCCTTGGAATTCGACCTGCGGCCCGTCCCATTCGTTGTCGCCATTCTTCTCATTCCTCCCTCTCGATCCGGCGGACCCGCCGCCCGCATCCGCCGGGCACCGCATAACCGGCCTTCCGCCCGTGTGCTTATCCGAACAATCCCACCCCGATCGAGACCAGCCCGACCGCCAGGGTGTAGTAGGCGAAGATGACAAAACGATCGGTCTTGAGCAGCCAGCGCATCAGATAGATGGCCGCCAGTCCCACGACGGCCGCCACCGCCATTCCAACAAACAGCGTTCCCCACGCGACGCCGCCCGCCGCCAGCACCTCAGCCGCATCGCCCAGCTCCAGCAGATTGGCCGCGAGGATGGTGGGGATGGCCATGATGAAGGAAAACTGCATCGCGTAGGACTTCTTCAGCCCGCAGATCATGCCGGCCGCGGTGGTCGAGCCCGAACGGGAAACACCCGGCAGCATCGCCACCCCCTGCACCAGGCCGATCACCAGCGCATCGGCGAAGGTCATCGTCTCTGCCGTCTTGCCGCCCGCCCGATGCCGGTCGGCCAGAAAGAGCAGCGCCGCCGTGACGAGAAAACAGATCCCCTCGACGACGATATCCTGATCGGAGGAAACCGACGAGAAGAAATCCTTGAAAAAGACAAAGCCGCACAGCGGCGCCAGCGCCACGATGAGCAGCAGCACCATCCGGCGGGTGGGGGAGGCGTCCTTGAGGCGGAAGCGTCCCCGCACCAGGTCGCCGAGCATCCGGAAGGCTTCGACAACCAGCGCCCAGATGGTCGGCCAGAAGGCCACCATCACCGCGATCAGCGTACCGAGATGCAGAAAGATGGCCACCAGCGCCCCCGTCTCGCCCGACTGGCCGGTGAAATACTGGTAGAGGGAGAGATGGCCCGAGCTGGAAACCGGCAGGAACTCGGTCAGTCCCTGGATGATACCCTGGATGATCGTATCAAAGAGTGTCAAATGGATTGCCTCCCATTATGTAGGCTCCCCGCGGGAGCCTGGATGGTCTCATCCGCGGGGGTCCGCCGGATGAGCCGGATCGAGATAGATGGCGCCGGGCGCCAGCGCCGGATCAAGATAGAGCCGGGGGTCGGTCGCGATCAGCCGGTCGATCACAAAACCCTCGGGCGTCTCCCGCCCTTCGAGCAGCCCGCCCGCAATCTGGACGGTCGCGGGTGGCTTGGGCAGCTCGGCCATCAGCACCCGCTCGACCGGCAGGACGGTGTGGAGGATCATCCCGCCGCCCCCTTCTTCTTCCGTCCCGCCCCGCGCGTCCTTCTGCGTCCGGCGGGCTTCTCCCCCTCGATCAGCGCGTAGAGACAGCGGACGGCATCCGACAGGCCACCGAGCTCGTCGATCAGCCCCTCCTTCACCGCCGCCTCCCCGTCGAGGACGGTGCCGACATCGCTGACCAGCTCGCCCGTCCGCATCATCAGCGCGCGGAAGCGTTCGCCGGTGATCGAGGAGTTCTCCTCGACAAAGCGGATGATGCGGTCCTGCATCCGGTCGAAATAGCTCATCGTCTGCGGCACCCCGAGCACCAGCCCGGTCATCCGCACCGGATGGATGGTCATCGTCGCCGAAGGGGCGATAAACGACCGCTTGGCGCTCACCGCGAGCGGTACCCCGATCGAATGGCCGCCGCCCAACACCAGCGAAACGGTCGGCTTGCGCATCCCCGCCACCAGCTCGGCGATGGCAAGCCCCGCCTCGACGTCGCCGCCCACCGTGTTGAGTACGATGATCAGCCCCTCGATATCCGGGTCCTCCTCGATGGCCACCAGCTGGGGGATGACATGTTCATATTTGGTCGTCTTGTTCTGGGGCGGCAGGATATAGTGCCCCTCGATCTGCCCGATCACCGTCAGGCAGTGGATCACATGCTTGCCGCCGGCCGCGGTCACCGAACCGGTCTGGAGAATCTGCTGGGTCTGGGCCCGCTCCTCCACCAGATCGGGGGCATCCTCCCCGATGTCCGCCCGGACGCCGCGGCCGCCTTCCTTTTTCTCTTTCATCCGATCGCCTCCTTCCTCCTAGTGTGTCCACCGGAGAAAGGGCTATGCGGCAGCGCCGGGCGCCGCCCGCAACGGCTTACGGTTATCTGTATTATACCAACCTTTCCTTTTTTCCTCAAGTCGATCGCAAAAAAAGCCTCTTTCCGCTCTGCCGGGCGGCCGTGCCCCATCCACTCCACCCCTCTCCCGGAATATTGCCAAGAAAATATCAATCTTTCGCCGGTTTACTTGACAGAAGCTGTCGTTTTGCACTACAATAGGGACAGTATTTTGAGAAGAACTATCATGGGAGACAGATCGTATGGCTAGATATGAAGGCGTGTCCAACTTTGTCATCCGGAGGTTGCCGCGCTATTACCGCTTTCTCGGCGACCTTCTGAAGAACGGCGTCGATAAAATTTCCTCACAGGGCCTGTCCCAGCGGATGGGCCTGACCGCGTCGCAGATCCGGCAGGATTTCAACTGCTTCGGCGGCTTCGGGCAGCAGGGCTACGGCTACAACGTCCAGCAGCTGCACAGCGAGATCGCCCGCATCCTCGGGCTGCAGGCGGGCCGCCGGACCATCCTGCTGGGCGCTGGCAACCTCGGCAGCACCATCGCCACCCAGATGCAGTTTTCCGAGATGGGTTTCTCGCTTGTCGGCATCTTCGACGTCAGCCCGGCGTTGATCGGCCGCCGGCTCAACAACCTGACCATCCAGCACATCGACACCCTGCGGGACTTCTGCGCGGCGGAAAAGCCGGAGGCTGCCGTCCTCTGCATCCCCCGCTCGAGCGCCCAGGAGATGGTCCCCCAGCTGATTGCGCTTGGCATTGTCGGCTTCTGGAACTTTTCCCACTACGACATCGCCCTCGACTACCCCGACGTGGCGGTCGAAAATGTCCATCTGGGCGACAGCCTGATGACCCTCGCCTATCAGATCCGCGAGCGTGCCGACGAAAAGGACGGCTGATCCCGCGGCCATCCCCGAACCCATTCCGCCCTGCCGGCGGGATGGGCTTTTTGTTCCCTTTTGCTCCTTTGGGGCCGCGCCCGCCGTGCTGTTGTCCCCTCGTTTTCACTTCGTTTCCAGATCGTTTCCAGACCGGCCCTCCTTCTCCATACCGTTTTTCATAGTTCGTTCATATCTTTGTGGTATGCTTATCTCACCAAGAACATGATCCTGCATCAGGAGGGAGTTTAACGATGATAGAATATGGGACCAGCAAACGCATGCCCGCCCCTGATGACCCGCAGACCTCCATCCTGGTTCTCGTCACCAACCAGTTCCAGTGTGAGCGCCTCATCCGCACCGGGCGCAAGATCGCCAACCTCACCGGCACCCCCGTCTATGTCATCAACGTCCAGCACCGGGGGGACAAATACGAGGCCAACCCCGAGGCCCTGCAGCATCTGTTTGATGTCTCCAAACACAACGACGCCGAGATGAAGGTCTATTTCGCCGCCGATCCCTTTGAGCAGATCTGCGAGATCATCGAGACCTACAAGGCCCGGCATGTGATCACCGGCATCCCGGTCGGGGAGGACAGCCTGGTGCACAAGCTCTGGCGCGCCTATCCCGACATCAACTTCTACACCGTCACCACCGAAGGGGAGGAAATCCAGGTGGATACCACCTCCCAGGGGCTTCCCCTCCCTCGCTGAGAATCCGCCGAAAGGAGGTGCCAGCATGAGCGCCATTGCGGAACAATCCACCTTTCAGAGCTCGGATGGCCACAGCCGCATCCATTACGAAATCTGGTATCCCGAGGGACGCCAGCCGCGGGCGGTCGTTCAGATGGTGCACGGCATGTGTGAATACATCGGCCGGTACCGTCCCTTCGCCGAATTTCTCGTCGCGCATGGGCTGGTCGCCGCCGGCCACGATCATCTCGGGCATGGGCTGAGCGCCTCGCCCGACCGGTACGGCTATTTCGGGGAGACGCTGGGCGACCAGTTTCTCGTCGAGGATGTCCGGCTGATGAACGACCGGCTGCGTGCGCGGTATCCCGGTCTGCCGGTTCTGCTGCTTGGGCACAGCATGGGCTCCTTTGTCACCCGCGACTTCATCACCCGGTACGGCGACCGGCTGGCCGGCTATCTCTGCCTCGGCACCGCCGGCCCCAATCCGGTGCTGCCCGCCGGCATCTGGATGGCCGAACGCCAGATCCGCGAGAAGGGCCCGCTCTCGACCGGCGAACAGCTGACCCGGCTCGCGATGGGCGGCTACAACAGCAAAATCCCCGTCCGGCGCAGCCCCTACGACTGGCTGACGCGGGAGGAATCGGTCGTCGACCGTTATGCCGAGGACCCGCGCTGTACCTTCACCTTCACCGCCGCCGGCTACCGGGACATGTTTCTGATCCTCAAGCGGATCTCCTCCCGCCGCTGGGCCGAAAAGGTGCCGAAGGAGCTGCCCATCCTGCTCGCCGCCGGCGATGCCGATCCGGTGGGCGACTACAGCAAAGGGGTCCTCAAGGTCTACAAGCTGCTCATCGACGCCGGTGTTCACCCCATCCGGCTGAAGATCTATCCGGGCGCCCGGCATGAGCTGCTCAACGAGACCAACCGGGCGGAGGTCTTCGCCGATCTGCTGGACTTCATCGAAAGCTGCATCCCCTCCGCCGCCGAGCCGGCCCCTTCGGAGGAAACCTCCGCGTCCTAGCATCCCATACAGGCAGGAAGTACGCCTTTCCTGCCTGTTTTTTTGCCTGTAAGCCCCCGCCGCTGGCATCGGCGGGTGGTCCATGCTATCATGATAACAGCCACCTTATGCTCAGGGAGGGGATGATCGGATGCTTCGGCTGCTGCTTCTGCTGCTCGGCCTCTGCCCCTTCGCGGTGGGCGGATGGCTCCATCGAACCCTATTGGAAGCCGACGCCGTGCCGATGCCGCTGGCCTTCTGGAGCGGCATCGGGCTGCTGATCCTCTGGGCGCTTGCCGCCTTTCTCGCCCGCCCCCATCTCTCCGGCAGCCGGGCGGTACTCTGCTGCCTC
>CASGDD010000008.1 GCA_949300115.1 uncultured Oscillospiraceae bacterium
GGAGGGTATCGAAGAGGCGCTGCGCCCACCCCTATCGGTCGTCTACGCGGGCGGCCGCTGCACACTGGAGCGGGTCGCCGGGGCGATGCGTGTCCACGGGATGGGGGCAGGCTGACCGAATGGATTTTGTTATAATCATAGCCGGATGGAACCCCTGTCGCGGCGCCATGCCGCCCACGGCCGGATGCCAGGAGTCGAGATGGACCGAGGGGATAGAGGGTCCCCATGCCTCCATCCCCATCGTTTTGGCGGGCGATACCCGCCCGTCGGCCGGGTGGGCTTGACATCCCCCGGCGTCGCGTCTATAATAATACGTACTGTTCCCGTCGGTACGCGGCGCTCCGCCGCGGCCGGATGGGAGCCGCATGACGAGGATCACGGGGCGTTTTCGGAGGCCCCGGTGTTTCGGAAAGGAGTGAAAGGACGTGGCCAAACCACTGGTGTTGACCGATGAGGGTCTGCGTCGACTGGAGAATGAGCTGGAGGAGCTCAAGACGGTCAAACGCAAGGAGGTTGCAGAGAAGATCAAGGTTGCGCTTTCATTCGGCGATCTCTCGGAAAACAGCGAATATGACGAGGCCAAAAACGAGCAGGCGTTTGTCGAATCCAGAATCAGCCAGCTGGAAGCGATGCTCAAGAACGTGCAGGTGCTCGACGAGGAGGAGCTCTCGACCGATGAGGTCAGCGTGGGCTGCCGGGTGCGCGTCTATGACCAGGAATTCGAGGAGGAGCTCACCTACCAGATCGTAGGTTCGACCGAGGCTGACCCCAACGAGAACAAGATCAGCGATGAGTCCCCGATTGGGCACGGGCTGCTGGGCCATCGTGCGGGCGATATCGTCGAGATCGAGGTCCCGGCGGGCATGCTCCACTTTGAGATTTTGGAGATCACCAAATAGAAGGGGCCTTGGGCGATCGGACGGCATCCGGCTTCGGCGGGATGGCCGGCGGCGCAGCGGCCCGGAACGCCTTCTGCAGCCCCGGGGTGTGCCAGAAGGCGTTTTTTGTCCTTGCACGGGGGATGGAGAGGCCGTCCCCCAGACGTTTATCAGAAGATGGGAGTAGGATAGTTGTGGACAATCAGACAAACAACCGCCAGCCGGCGGAGGAATCCGCGCTGGAGCTTTCGGATATCCTGAAGATCCGCCGGGACAAGCTCGACACGCTCAAGGCGGAAGGGCGCAACCCCTTTGAAATCACCCGCTACGACCGCACCGCCTACGCGGCCGATATCGCCGGGCATTTCGAGGCGATGGAGGGCAAGACGGTCAGCCTCGCCGGCCGGCTGCTTTCGAAGCGCGGCATGGGCAAGGCGTCCTTCTGCGACCTGCAGGATGCCTCCGGCCGCATCCAGATCTACGTGAAGATCGATGAGGTGGGCGAGGAGGCCTATGCCGCCTTCCAGAAGCTCGACATCGGCGACATCATCGGTGTCAAAGGCGAGGTTTTCCGCACCCGCCGGGGGGAGATCTCGGTCAAGGTCTCCGAAGTGATGCTGCTTTCCAAATCGCTCTTGCCGCTACCGGAAAAATTCCACGGATTGCGGGACACCGAGCTGCGTTACCGCCAACGGTATGTCGATCTCATCGTCAATCCGGAGGTGCGCGACACCTTCCGCAAGCGTTCGCTGATTATCCGGGAGATCCGAAACATTCTCGATGAGCGGGGATTCCTGGAGGTCGAGACGCCCACCCTCCATGCCGAGGCGGGCGGCGCGGCGGCGCGTCCCTTTATCACCCATCACAACGCGCTGAACATCGACCTCTATCTGCGCATCGCCCTCGAGCTGCATCTCAAGCGGCTGATTGTCGGCGGCTTTGATAAGGTCTATGAGATCGGTCGGGTGTTCCGCAACGAGGGCATCGATACCCGGCACAACCCCGAATTTACCCTGCTCGAGCTCTATCAGGCGTACACCGACTACCACGGCATGATGGATTTGACCGAGCATCTCATCCGTGAGTGTGCCCGCCGGGTGTTGGGGACGACGACCATCCACTACGGCGGTGTCGAGATCGACCTCGAAAAGCCGTTTGCCCGCCTGCCGATGATCGAGGCGATCAAACAGTATTCGGGTGTCGACTTCAATGAGGTGCTCACGCTGGAGGCTGCCCGCAAGCTGGCCGACGAGCATCAGATCCACTATGAGGAACGGCATGGCCGCGGGGATATCATCAACCTCTTCTTTGAAACCTACTGCGAGGAGAAGCTCATCCAGCCGACCTTTATCATCGACTACCCGGTCGAGATCTCCCCGCTTGCCAAACGCAAGCCCTCCAATCCCAGCCTCACCGAGCGGTTTGAGCTGTTCATCGTCGGCCGCGAGCATGCCAACGCCTTCAGCGAGCTCAACGACCCGATCGATCAGCGGGAGCGGTTTGAATATCAGGCGAAGATGAAGAGCATGGGGGACGAGGAGGCCTGCGGCGTCGATGAGGATTTCCTCAACGCGCTGGGCTATGGTATGCCGCCGACCGGCGGACTGGGCATCGGCATCGACCGGCTGGTCATGCTGCTGACCAACTCCGCCTCGATCCGCGATGTCCTGCTCTTCCCGACCATGCGCCCGTTGGGCCGGGGCAATGAGGCCCCCAAGGCGGCCGAAACGGCTGCGGTACCGCAGGCGGCGGGTGAACCGATCGATTTTTCCAAGGTGGAGATCGAGCCGCTCTTTGCGGACTTTGTCGATTTCGAGACCTTCAGCCGGTCGGATTTCCGGGCGGTCAAGGTCAAGGCCTGCACCGCTGTGCCCAAGAGCAAGAAACTGCTGCAGTTTACCCTCGACGACGGCAGCGGCACCGACCGCACCATCCTCAGCGGCATCCGCGCCTACTACGAGCCGGAGGAGCTGGTCGGCAAGACCTGTATTGCGATTGTCAACCTCCCGCCCCGCAAGATGATGGGCATCGACTCCTGCGGTATGCTGATCTCGGCGATCCATCAGGAGGAGGGGGAGGAAAGGCTCCATCTGCTGATGGTCGACGACCATATCCCCGCCGGCGCGAAGCTCTATTAAACCCTATCATGACCACAAGGGCGATCCCCCGCAGCAGGGGGTCGCCCTTCTGTGTATCCCATGGCTTTTGGCCGCCGCCCCCGGCGAAAGGAGACTTGAAAAGGATGTCCGGTTCATGGTATCATTACAGGGAAATGACCGCGGGGACGGCGGTGTCCGGCGGATGGACCGGAGGTGCGCGATGAAACAGGACAGGAAAACGCGGACCGAAGGGCGGGAGGCGCAGGCGCGGACCGCCCGGCGTCTGCCGGGGGTGGTACGGGCCTGTGCGGTGTTGCTGCTGGTACTGCTCGCGCTGCTGACCGCCATCCAACTGGTCATGCCGGGGCGGTATGATCTGACTGTGCTGGTGGCCTTTGAAGGCGCGCTGGCCCTCGAGCAGCGGGAGTATCTGACCACGGCCATCGAGCGGTATGCCGCCACCGGCAGAGGCGGGGTGGCCGAGGTCTCCCTCGAGGTGGTGACCTTTGACAGCATCACCTCCCCCAGCGACCGCCGGCAGTACGAGCGGCAGGTGGAGGCGCTGCAGAACTGCCTGTCCTCGGGGGACGCCATCCTGATGATTCTCGACCAGCCGCTCTGCGACTACATCAGCCGCAAGGGCTATCTCGAGAATCTCGCCGCCCGCTATCCGAACAACCCGCGGGTTGACCGCTACCGCTGCAGCCTGGCGGGGACCTCGCTGTTGGCCGGGGAACTGATGGAAAGCCTGCCCGACGATCTGGCAATCTGCCTGCGCCGGGAGGATGGCGTGCCGCTCGGCATCTTCAACTTCAACTGGCCCCAGCGCTATGCCTTTGCGCTGGAGGTGCTCGACCGGCTGGCGGCGGATACCGTCTCGTCCGAATTTCTGGCGGTGGATCCCCGTACCGCCGGGCTGTAGAAAGGGAGGATCGATATGGAACAAACCCTGATCCGAGGTGCTCGGGTGATCGATCCCGCGAATGGGGTCGACCGTGTGGCCGACCTGCTGGTGCGGGAGGGCAGGATTGCCGCTGTCGGCGGCGATTTCGCGGGGGTGGATGCCGCGGTCATCGAGGCGGCCGGCTGGATTGCCGCCCCCGGTCTGGTGGACATGCATGTCCATCTGCGCGACCCCGGCTTGACCCATAAGGAGGATATCCTCTCGGGCAGCCGGGCGGCAGCCGCGGGCGGGGTGACCTCGATGGTCTGTATGCCCAATACCAAGCCGGTTGCCGATACCCCCGAGGTGATCCGCTACATCATCGAGCGGGCGCAGGCGGGGGATGCCCGCGTCTATCCGGTGGCGGCCATCTCCCGGGGAGAGCAGGGCGAGACACTCACCGACTTCGCCGCGCTCAAGGCGGCGGGCGCGGTGGCGGTCAGCGACGACGGGGTGCCGGTCAAGAATGCCCGGCTGATGCAGCAGGCGATGGCGCAGGCGGCCGCAAATGGCCTGCTGCCCCTCTCCCACTGTGAGGATCTGGCGATTGTCAACGGCGGCAGGATGCATTTGGGGGCGGTGTCCTGTGCGCTCGGCGTACCGGGCATCGACCGCACCAGCGAGGACACCATCACCGCCCGGGAGATCGCACTGGCCGCGGCGACCGGCCACCCGATCCACATCTGCCATGTCTCCACCGCCGGTTCGACCGCGCTGATCCGGGATGCCAAGGCGCGCGGTGTGCCGGTGACTGCCGAGACGGCGCCCCATTATTTTATGCTCACCGACGAACTGCTCCGCAGCCGGGACGCCGACTATCGGATGAATCCGCCGCTGCGGGAGGCGGCCGACCGGGATGCGGTACTCGAGGCGGTCTGCGAGGGGGTCTTTGACGCGATCATCACCGACCACGCCCCCCATGCCCCCGAGGAAAAGGCGGATTTTCTTGCCGCGCCCAACGGTATCACCGGGCTGGAGACCTCGCTCGCGGCGTCGATCACCGCGCTGGTCCAGACGGGGCGGATGTCCCTCTCCCGCCTCATCGAGCTGATGAGCCTGCAGCCGGCGCGGCTGCTCGACCTGCCGGCCGGCACCCTTTCGCCCGGCGCGGCGGCCGATCTGGTGCTCTTCGATCCCAACGAGCGCTGGATGGTCGATCCCGCGCGGATGCGTTCGAAGGCACGCAACACCGCCTTCAAGGGGATGACCCTCACCGGCAGGGTCAAGCGGACGATGCTGGGCGGCCGGACGGTCTATCAGGACGACACCCCCTCGGAGGGGCGATAGCCTGGAAGGAAAGCGGCAACCGACAGGATGACAGAATAAGGAGACAGGGTATGGATCGATTGATTGAACGCATTCTTGCGATGAAAAATCCCACCGTGGCGGGGCTGGACCCCAAGCTCGATTACATCCCGGCGGCGGTCCGGGAGGCGGCCTATGCCGAATATGGCCGGACCTTCGAGGGCGCGGCGGCGGCGCTGCTTCGGTTTAACAAGGGGCTGATCGACGCGTTGTGCGATATCGTGCCGGCGGTCAAACCGCAGGCGGCCTACTATGAGATGTACGGCTGGCAGGGGATGCGCACCCTGCAGGAGACGATCGCCTATGCCAAGGAGAAGGGGATGTATGTCATCACCGACGGCAAGCGCAACGACATCGGCGCGACGATGGAGGCCTATGCGGCGGCCCATCTCGGCGCGACCGACATCGAGGGGGAGGCCTATCCCGCCTTCGACAGCGACGCGCTCACCGTCAACGGCTATCTCGGCACCGACGGCATCGCGCCGCTGCTTGCCCAGTGTAAGGCGCGGGAGAAGGCGATTTTTGTGCTGGTCAAAACCTCCAACCCCTCCTCGGGCGAGCTGCAGGATCTCCCGCTGGCCGACGGCATGACCGTTTACGAGCGGATGGGCCGGATGTGCGAGCAGTGGGGGCAGGAACAGGTCGGACGGTACGGCTACAGCGCGGTCGGCGCGGTGGTCGGCGCGACCTATCCCGAGATGCTCACCGAGCTGCGGCAGAAGCTCCCCCACACCTTCTTCCTGATCCCCGGCTATGGGGCGCAGGGCGGCGGCGCCGAGGGGCTCAGGGGCGGCTTCGACGAACGGGGCCTGGGCGGCATTGTCAACAGCTCCCGGGCGATTATGTGCGCCTGGAAGAAGGAAGGATGCGACGACTTTAAGGCGGCCGCCCGCCGAGAGGCGCTGCGGATGCGGGAGGATATCCTGCGGGTGCTGCCCGGCCTAGGGCGTTAGACAAGAGGGAGGAAGGTAGAAGGATGGTTGAGGGACGTTTTACCATCGTCAACAGAACCCAGCTGACCGACCGGATTGTCGACCTCTGGATCGACTGCCCGGCGCTGGCTGCCGAGGCGCAGCCGGGTCAGTTTGTGATGCTGGGGGCGCCGGGATTTTTCCTGCGCCGCCCCATTTCGATCTGCCAGATCGACCGGACGGGCGGCTTTCTCCGCCTGGTCTTTGAAATCAAGGGGGAGGGGACCCGCGCGCTGGCGGCGCTGGATATCAATATGTCCGTCCAGCTGCTGGGACCGCTCGGACGGGGCTTCACGCTGCCGGAGGGCGGCCGCACCGTACTGATCGGCGGCGGCATCGGCACCCCGCCGATGCTCTCGCTCGCCATGGCCCTCCCCGACACCACCGCCATCCTGGGCTTCCGCACCGCCGCCGCGGTGATCCTCAAGGAGGAGTTCGACGCCGCCTGCGGGGAAGTTTTGCTCTGTACCGATGACGGCAGCGCCGGCGAGCGGGGATTTGTCACCGATCTGCTGCGTCCGCTGCTCGAGACGGCAAAACCCGACCGTGTCTGTGCCTGCGGTCCCATCCCGATGCTGCGCGGCATTGCCGAGCTGACCCGGGCGGCCGGGGTGCCCGCCGAGCTGTCGCTCGAGGAGCGGATGGCCTGCGGCGTCGGCGCCTGCCGCGGCTGTGGGATTGCGATGCTGGATGACAGCGGCCGTCGGGTGATCGGGCGGGTCTGTAAGGATGGCCCGGTCTTCCCGTCCGACCGGATCTTTTTGTAGGAGGTGACCGTGATGGCGGATCTGTCTGTCAATCTGTTGGGGGTAACCCTCAAAAACCCGCTGATTGCCGCGTCCGGCACCTTTGGTTACGGGCGCGAGTATCAGGAACTGTATGACATCGGCGTCTGGGGCGGCGTCTCGGTCAAGGGGACCACCCTGCAGCCGCGGGACGGCAACCCGATGCCCCGCATCGCCGAAACGCCCGCCGGGATGCTCAATGCCATCGGGCTGCAAAATCCCGGCGTTGAGGCATTTATCCGGGAGGAGATCCCCTTCCTGCGTTCCAAGGGGACGGCCATCATCGCCAATGTGGCGGGCGCGACGCTCGAGGATTATATCGGCATCGCCGAACGGCTGTCGGAGGAGGATGTCGACCTGCTCGAGCTCAACATCTCCTGCCCCAATGTCAAGCGGGGCGGGGCAACCTTCGGTGTCACCCCCGAGGGGGCAGCCGAGGTGACGAAAGCGGTCAAGGAGGCCTCGGGACATCCGGTGATGGTCAAGCTCAGCCCCAATGTCACCGACATCGCCGAGATTGCGCGGGCGGTCGAGGCGGCCGGCGCCGACGCCATCAGCCTGATCAACACGCTGCTCGGCATGCGGATCAACATCCACACCCGCCGTCCGATTTTAAAGAACAACGTCGGCGGACTGTCCGGTCCGGCGGTCTTTCCGGTGGCGGTGCGGATGGTCTGGCAGGTGGCCCGGGCGGTCAGTGTCCCGGTGGTGGGCATGGGCGGCATCGCCAGTGCCGAGGATGCGATTGAGATGATGCTGGCAGGCGCCACGGCAGTCCAGATCGGGGCGGCGCTCTTCAGCGATCCGCTGCTGCCCTTCTCGGTGCTCGAGGGGATGCAGCGCTACTGTGACGAGCAGGGCATCGATTCGATCGGCGAGATCACCGGACAGGTGAGACCCTGGAATCAGGAGTAAAGGAGCATGCAGTCGATGACGATCATCTATCTGATCCGGCATGGCGAGGCGGACGGCAACGCGCTGGGCATCTTCCAGGGCAGCAGTGACACCGAGCTGAGCGAAAAGGGGCGGCGGCAGCTCGACTATCTGGCCGAGCGCTGCAAGAGCCTGCATTTTGATGCGATCTATTCCAGCCCGCTTAAGCGCGCGATGGGGACGGCGATGGGGGCCAACCGCTTCTATAACCTGCCGATCCTCATTGAGCGGGATCTGCGGGAGATCGATGTCGGTCAGTTTGAAGGCAACACCTGGGACTACATCGGGAAACACTTTCCCGACGCGTTCGACAGCTGGAAGAACGATCTGGCGAACTTTGTTTCCCCCGGTGGCGAGACGCTGCGGGATGTCTACAACCGCACCTGGGCGGCGATGCTCCGGATCGTCAAGGCCAATCCCAACCGGACGGTCGCGGTGGTGAGCCATGGCTGTGCCATCAAGACGCTGCTTTGCCATGCCCACGGCTGGCCGGTCGAGCGGGTGATGGAGGTGCCCTGGACCGACAACACCTCGATCTCCCGCATCGATTTCGATGACAAGCTGCGGCCCACCCTGGTCTTTGCCAACGACACCGACCATCTGCCGGAGGATATGAAGCCGCGCACCTGGCGGGCGTGGGATCAGGTGCCCGCAAAGGGGGATAGGCAATGAAACTGATGGCTGTCGATCTGGGCGATGCCCGCACCGGCCTGGCCGCCTGTGACCGGCTGGAGATGCTGGCCGCCCCCCTCGGGGTGATTCAGGAGCGCCGTGCCGACCGGCTGCTCGAGCAGGTGGCGAACGCCGTCCGCGAATTCGAAATCGAGCGGGTGGTCATCGGACATCCGGTCAATATGAATGGCAGTGCCGGCGACCGCGCCCAGAAGGCGGAGGCCTTTGCCGACCAGCTGCGGGCGAAGACGGGGATCGAGGTGGTCCTCTGGGACGAGCGCAGCACGACGGTGAGCGCCCATCAGATCCTCAACGAGACCGACACCCGCGGCAAACGCCGCAAGGCGGTGGTCGACGAGGTCGCCGCCACCCTCATCCTGGAAAGCTACATGGCCTACCGGAGAAACCATCCGGAGGGATAAGAATCGGGTTTTGAGAATTTCTGCGAATGAACTTCTCAGAACCCTATTTTTATGTGTGAATGCATATTATACGATCTTTTCAATTGATATATCGTAAAAGTCACAAAAACTGATTCCATCGATTGTTCTTCCATACAAAATATGTTTCTTTAGATTTTTTGCTTGAAATAGCACGCATTTATAGTATAATATAAGTAATATTTAATTGAAAAGTGTGACAGTTATGTATAATTTGACCATAAATGTCCTTGCCACCTTGCTGTTGGTTTTGTATACGCCAATTAAAGTGGGTGCTGATGATTGGACCGCTCGCCATTACAATCCTATTCTTTCCATTTCTGCGGAAACTATTTATTATGTTTTTTACACCATTCTTTTATTTTTTATGACGCGCTTGTCTCTTTCCAAACGTCAGATTATTTTTTTCCTAACGCTTAATATCCTGCTTTGCTATGTTTTCTCCCTTTTCCCTTCCTATCCTCGTCTATTTTTCATCAACATTACCTTCTATGTTATCAAGCTCATATGTGAATTGAAGAAGGAGGTGTAATTTTATTCTCATTAGCTCAATGTTGGCAACCTTAACATCTGTGTCAAACTATTAGAAGAAGGAAATCAAAAGAAACGAAGTATTTGCGTTTTGACAATCATGGCTCTTTGATTAGCATGTCCTGTTGCCACCTCCGTTTCTTCCCCCTTTTCTGTAATCTCCATTTTATGTTCACCTCTCCCAAAACGGAGTTGCTGGATAGGTAGATTTAGTTAATAATCTCACGTAAGATGGCCCCGACTATGACTAGCTATCAATAATAGAAATTTATAAGATAACGATGCCTCGGGTGAATTTTACATCCGAGGCATCGTCATCTTATAAACAGAATTACAAAATTACAAAACTTTTTTTACATCTTCGAGAAATGCTTCCACCTGTACCTCGTCGGTCGCCCAGCTGGTGACCAGCCGGATGGCGAGGTGTTCCTCGTCCATCTTCTGCCAGGGCTCGAAGGCATAGTCCCGCTCCAGCCGCTCGACCACCGCGTCGGCGAAGATGGGGAAGATCTGGTTGGTGTGGGAGTCGGAGAGGAAGGGGACGCCCAGCGCCGCCAGCCCCTCATCCAGCCGGCGGGCCATCTGGTTGGCGTGGCGGGCGATGTCGAAGTAGGTGCTGTCCTCAAAGAGTGACTCGAACTGGATGCCGAGCAGCCGCCCTTTGGCGAGCATGGCGCCCCGCTGTTTCATCAGATAGCGGAAGTCCGGCTTGAGCTGATCGTTCGCAATGACCAGCGCCTCCCCAAACAGCGCGCCGTTCTTGGTGCCGCCGATGTAGAAGGCGTCGCAGAGGTCGGCGAGATCGCCCAGCGTCAGATCGTTCTGGTCGGAGGTCAGCGCGCTGCCCAGCCGGGCGCCGTCGACAAAGAGGATGAGATTCAGCCGGCGGCAGACCTCCGAGATGGCGGCAAGCTCCGCCTTGGTGTAGAGGGTGCCGATCTCGGTCGAATCGGAGATGTAGACCAGCTTGGGCTGGACGAGATGTTCGGCGATGGGATCGTTGTGATGGTCAACGACACAGCGTTCGATCTGGGCGGCGGTCAGCTTGCCATCCTTCGAAGGCAGGGTGACCACCTTGTGGCCGGTCGCTTCGACCGCGCCGGTTTCATGGACGTTGATATGGCCGCTCACCGCCGAGATAGCCGCCTGATGGGGCCGCAGAAAGGCCGCGATGGCGATAAGGTTGGTCTGGGTGCCGCCAACGAGGAAATGCACGTCGACATTCTCCCGCCCGATCGCCTGCCGGATCAGCGTGCGCGCCCGGTCGCAATGGGGATCCACCCCATAGCCGGCCGTCTGTTCGAGATTGGTCTTGGCGAGTGCCTCGAGAATTTTGGGATGGGCACCCTCCGAATAGTCGTTGAGAAAACTGTACATAGCCTGTCACTTCCCACTTTGTCTTTGATGGCAACATAGGTATTATACAGGCAGACGGCCGCCCCGTCAATCGGACGATGGGAATCCGGAATCGTTCCCCCGGGCGTACCGGCGGCGATCCGTGCAAAAAAAAACAATGGCCGCCTGCAGGGCGGCCGGAGGGGAAGCGATGGATCTGGGCGATGGGAGGCAGACATCCTGCCGGCACCGCTCAGCGGCCGGCCTCCTCCTTCCGCGCGGGATCGCCCGAAGGGGAAGCGGATGGGGGCGCCGGTTTGGCGAACAGCTCCCGTAGGCCGAGCAGCAGGAGCATGGCGGCGAACAGCTTGGAGAGCAGCCCCGAGCCCAATTGGGCGGCGAGAAAGAAGCCGAGCGCCGCCGCTCCCATGCCCGGCAGCAGGGCGGGCAGGACGGTTTTGGGCTGCACCAGCCCACCCTTGATGTGGAATCCAAGGGCAATCAGCGCGGTCGGGACAAAGAGCAGCAGGTTGAGTCCCTGTGCCCACAGCTGGTCGGCGCCGCAGAAGAGGGTGAGGATGAGGAGCAGAATGCTGCCGCCGCCAAGTCCCAGCGCGGCGACCAGCGCGGCAAGGGCGGCAACCAGTGTCGAGAGCATCCAGCCGGGTTCGACCATGCCGCTCACCGCAGAAACATCCGGACGGCAGCCCAGATGAGAAATCCGCCGAAGATCCGCCGCAGCCAGATGGGCGGAATTTTCCGCATCAGCAGGCCGCCCGCCGCCGCGCCCAGCAGGCTTCCCGGCAGAAAGCGCAGTCCATCCCCCACCGCGACATGCCCCGCCATCAGATAGCCGCCGAGCGAGATGAGGCTGATCGGCAGGATGACCGCGATCGAGGTCGCGTGGGCGGCTTTGGTGAGGAGCCCCGCTTTGCCGAGCAGCGGAACGGCGGCCAGCCCGCCGCCCGCCCCAAAGAGACCGTTGAGCAGCCCGGCAGCCGCCCCGGCCAGCGCGATCCAGCCCCGGTTCGGCGGGGGTGTTGCGGCGGTTGTATGGTTGGATGTCCGATCGGCCATCCCATCGCCTCCCATGACATTGGATGGCATTAGCATCCCACGCCGGAAGGGAGGTTATGCACCCAGCAGCCAGCGCACCGCCTCGGCGGCCATCAGCATACCGGCGGCCGGCGGGACAAAGGCGACGCTGCCCGGTGTGCGGCTGCCGGTCGGGAGGGGCATCTCGGTCGAGTAGACCACCCGCTGATGCTCGATGCCCCGGCGGCGCAGCTCGCGGCGCAGAATGCGGGCCAGCCCACAGCCGGTGCCGGCCGTCTCGCTGAGATCGCCGATGCGGAGTTTGTCGGGGGAAAGCCGGTTGCCGGTGCCCATGCAGGAGAGCAGGGGGACGCCCCGTCTGCCGCATTCGACGATGAGATCGATCTTGGTGGTTGTGGTGTCGCAGGCGTCCAGGATGATGTCCGGACATAGCGCGAAGAGCGCTTCCCGATTGTCCGGCAGCAGCCGCAGCGGCAGCCCCACCGCGTCGCAGCGGGGATTGATCGCGTGGACCCGTTCGACGGCCACGGCCGCCTTGCCCCGTCCGACTGTCTCGAGGGTGGCGAGCAGCTGGCGGTTGAGATTGTGTAGCGCGAAGGTGTCGGGATCGAGTATTCTGAGATGGCCAACCCCGGCGCGGGTGAGCGCCTCGATGGCGCTGCCGCCGACCCCGCCCGCGCCGATCACCGCGACGCAGGCGTTTTGCAGTCTTTCGATCCCCTCCGTGCCGAGCAGCATCTCCGAGCGCGTCTGCCAGAGCATGGCCGGCCGCCTCCTTTCCAAAAGCCCCATCGGGGCGGGATTTGGGCAAAAAGAAACTCCCACCTGACCGTCTGTGTAGGAGTTAAAACCCGCTTGTAGCAGGTGGGTGCTTACCCTGGATTTCAGTACTCCCTTCGTCCGGCCGGGGTCCAATGGCCCCGGTCGGGAGGTCTGCGATCCATCCACGGAGATCGGCTCCCTTTTATAACTTGTTGGATTATAAAAACTACACTTACTCGCGAAAGGCAGGAGTATTCAGCTGTATAAACGATGGTACCGGGCGGCTGGGTGGGGCAACCGTCAGGGACGGCCACCGTCCTCCTCTACAGTATACCGCATCTGCGCCCGTTTGAAAAGAGGAATCGGCTGGCAGCGGAAAATTTAGTCCTCCGCTTGCTCCTCGTCATCCTCATCTTCGAACTCATAGAGGTCGGACAGCCGTTCGATGAAGAGGGAGGAGACGGTGTCAAATTCCTCGTCATCCTCGATGGCGACCAGGATTTCCTCGCCGTTTTCCTCCTCGATCCGCAGAACCACCAGCTCGCCATCGTCGGCGACCGCGTCGGCGGGATCCTCGAGAACCGGGGTGAGCGCGACATATTCGTAGTCGCCGTGCTCGAGGGTATCGAGATATTCAAAACTGTGTTCTTTGCCGTCTTCGTCTAGCAGGGTAATCAGATCCGGGCCGAAATCTTCCATCTCCGAAAACCTCCTCTGTCATGGATTTGGTCTACATCCAGTGTACCCTGTTTGGGCGGGCAAGTCAATCTCTATTTTCATCCCCATCCGGATTCGTACGGGAGAAAAACAGCGTCTTTCCGGTCGAAAGGGCGGCGGTCCGGACGGGAAAGGAGGGAATGTTTGTATAATATCAATAATAGAATGTTATTTTTGTGCAAAAGAACTATTGAAAAACGAAAAGGATTCTGGTATAGTAAAGTCACAGAGAACAGATGAACCAAAGGCGCAAGAACCAGCAGAAAAAGTCATCTGCAACTCTAGATTCGGTTGAAATGAGGTGTTCCCCATGCAGGACGAACGTTTTATGGCGGCCTCGTATGCATCCGAAAGTGCCTCTATCCACTGTTAAATCATCACATCTAAAGCGTGCGTTCCCGCGTTTCGACTTGTTGGTAAGCGCGAAAGGGGAACCGAAATTGGGCGACTAGCCACTTCGATGAAACAGCTGGAGGATGGATCCGACCGAGAGTCTAAGCTCCGGCGAGACAACAGAGAACTTTCGAGAGCAGATCATCTCCCTTGTTTGACCTCCTTCCCTGAGCGGTACCTTACCGGCGGAAGAGAAACGTCGGACTGTAACCGACAGCAGAAGGATGAGCGCTCGTAAACCTGGATCCCGGCTGTCCGAGGCGAAAGGTTGGCCCTTATCCCGTCAAACCGAACGGGGATAGATGTTCGAGGATGAATACGAGGACGGCCTCACGCGATTTTCCGCTTTGCTGCGAAGGATCCCCCGTGTATCGGGGCAGATTGGGATCGTTTTGGAAGTTGTGAGAGAACGCTCTATCTGCCATACCGCGTCTATCCCTTCCGGCAGAAGAGCTGATAACCGCTTGAAGTATCGAAAGCCTATTGCGAGGCTGACGTTACCAAACAGCTGGGTAAAGCAAGAGAAACGAGACCCGTTCGAAAAGAGTAAGGGAACCTTATCACCACAGCAAATTCGTAGACGTTTGGAAACCATCCAGATGACCGTGCAACGATCCCACAGTGATCGCAACACAGAAGCGAAGTTGCTAGACGCAGCAGATCGGACCAGACAAGTGAATGAAGATAGATGAGTACCCGCTGCCGTGTGTGGCAGCGGGTACTTTGCGTTACCGCCCTTAGGCTGCAGAAAAAACCGGGTCTACCCGGGGTAAACAAGAAAGCCTCGGCGGATTATTCTTTGGAAGAATTCGTGTCGTTCCTATAACCACAGCAGTAGCGGTCCCGCAAAGGGGCTCGGCAGTTTCTGCGAGAGGCATTCCACCTACAGCCATCGACCGGGAAGCGAAAAGAACCGGTTTATCCCTAGCGGGGCGAGGGATGCCGGGATCATCCTTTGTGCCCCTTCCAGGGGGGCAGCAGATACGGCCCCCAGCCGGATCGGGCGGAAGCGGAAGCTCTGCCCATGGCAGAGGGGCGTCCGAAGAGGAACCCGACCGGTTGAGCCAGTAAAAAAGCCCTATCTAATTTCCAAAAAGAAAATCAGACAGGGCTTTATACGTTTTGTTATATGTTACATCGTCTCGGGCGCGGTGATTTTGAGGATCGAGAGGGCGTTTTTGAGGGCGGTGCGGGTGGCCAGGCAGAGGGCGAAGCGGGCCTGCATCAGCTCGGCATCCTCCCCGCGCACCCGGCATTCGTTGTAGAACTTGTGGAAGAGGGTGGCCAGCTCGATGGTGTAGCGGGTGATGCGGGCGGGGTCCGACTGATGGGCGGCCAGCACGATCTCCTGCGGGAGGTTGGCCAGGTGGCGCACCAGCGCCCGCTCGGCCGGTGCGGTGAGCCGCTCGAGATGCAGCTCTTGCCGCGGGATGGGATGGATGCCCTCGGCCGCGAGGTTTTTCTCGATCGAGCAGATGCGGGCGTGGGCATACTGGACATAGTAGACGGGGTTCTGGCTCGACTGTTCGACCGCCAGTCCGAGGTCAAATTCGAGATGACTGGAGGGCTCGCGCATGTTGAAGAAGAAACGGGCGGCGTCGATGGGAATCTCGTCGATGAGGTCGTTTAGGGTGATTGCCTTGCCGGTGCGCTTGCTCATCCGGACGACCTCACCGTCGCGGGTCAGCCGTACCAGCTGCATGATGACAACCTCGAGCTTGTCCCCGCCGATGCCGAGCGCATCCATGGCGCCCTTCATCCGGGCGACATGGCCGTGGTGGTCGGCACCCCAGACGTCGATGACATATTCGAAGCCGCGCTTGACGAACTTGTTGTAATGGTAGGCGATGTCGGCCGCGAAGTAGGTGGGAACGCCGTTGTGGCGCACCAGCACCTCATCCTTCTCGCCGCCGTGTTCGCTCGCCTTGTACCAGATGGCGCCGTCCTTCTCGTAGGTCAGGCCCTTGTCGGCCAGCTGCTGCAGCACCTGCTCGACCTCGCCGTCCTGATAGAGGCTGGATTCACGGAACCAGACGTCAAATTCGATGCGATAGCGGGCGAGATCCCGGCGGAGCCCTTCGATGTTGCGGGGCAGCGCATAGTCGATGAGGGCCTGGCGGCGTTCGGCCTCCGGCTTGTCGAGATAGCTGTCCCCATGGATTTCGGCAAACTGCCGGGCCCGCTCGATGATGTCCTCGCCGTGGTAGCCGTCCTCCGGGAAGGGAACGCCCTCCTCCCCCGGATAGAGCTGAAGATAGCGGGCCTCGAGCGACCGGCCAAACTTGTCGATCTGGTTGCCGGCGTCGTTGACGTAGAATTCACGGGTCACGTCGTACCCCGCCCAGTCGTAGCAGGCGGCAATGCCGTCGCCCAGCGCGCCGCCGCGGGCGTTGCCCATATGCATCGGGCCGGTGGGGTTGGCCGAGACGTACTCGACCATCATCTTTTTGCCGCCGCCGACCGTGCTGCGGCCGTACCGGTCCCCTTCGGCGAGGACGTTGTCCACCACCTCCGAGAACCAGCGGGTCCCCAGCCGGAAGTTGAGAAAGCCGGGACCGGCGACCTCACAGCTGTCGAAGTGGCTGTCCGTAAGATCGATGGCGCCGGCAATCCGGTCGGCGATCTCACGGGGCTTCATGCGGAAAATTTTGGCGCTCACCATGGCGAGGTTGGAGGCGAAATCGCCGTGGGAAGGATCGGCCGGCACCTCGATCGCGATGGACGGATCGCCGGCGGGCAGCTCGCCCCGCGCCTGCAGGGCGGCGACGGTTTCTCTCAGCTTACGGATCAGCTCGTCCGACGCGAGCGCTATAAAGTTGGCCATGACCGTTTACACTCCTTGACATTGATAAGAACTTCATTTTCACTGGCAATCGCCGAATTGACGTCGATGGTATACCGGAAGTACAGATCCCCGCCGCTCTCATCCAGCGAGGAGGTGATCTTCTGGGAACAGATGCCGATGGTCAGGTCGCCGAAATCGGTGCCGTAATGGCAGAGATGGCGCTTGCCCTTTTCGATGATAAAATGGCTGCGGTAGGGTCCCATCCGGGACATGGTGACCCGGTCGTTCCCCTCCACCTTGAGCAGGGTGGTCTCGTTCTGGTCGTCGACCTTCTCCTTGTAGGTGAGAAAGGTTTTGCCGTCCTTGATAACCAGATTGCCGCCGGTCATCAGCTCGACGGTATCGCTCTCGTCGCCGACATGCTGGATGCCCTTGATCGAGAGCCAAACATCCTTTTTCATGCAACGTCCTCCTGTGGATGGGTGCCGCGGTCTGTCCGGGCGGATGGGTGACAAAATCAGTAGCTTTCGATGTCCACCTGCTCGACCCGGCCGGTGATGTCCGCGCCGAGGAAGGCGGAAGCGATTTCGGTGAAGCGGTCGACCGTATCGCTGACATAAAAACGGGAGGTGCCCCGATGGGTGGGATCGCCCTCCAGCCCGAAGCGGGTGAGCAGCCCGGCGGTATGGGCCGCCGTCGCCTCCCCCGAGTCGATGAGGGTGACCGCGTCCCCCATGAGCTGGGCGATCATCGGGCGCAGCAGCGGGTAGTGGGTGCAGCCGAGGATGAGGGTATCCACCCCGGCGGCGCGCAGCGGGCGCAGATAGGTCTCGAGGACCATCCGGGCCGCCGGATAGCGGTCGTCCGTCCAGCCTGCCTCGACAAGCGGGACCAGCAGGGTACCGGCCTGAGCGGTGAGCTCCGCCTCGGGGCGCAGGGTGTGCAGCATCCGCTGAAAGCTGCCGCTGTGAATGGTGGCGGCGGTGCCGAGAATCCCGATGCGGCCCGAGCGGCTGGCACGGACCGCGGCCTCGGCGGTTGGCCGGATCACCCCTGTCCAGGGCAGGGGGAAGGCGGCCATCGTCTCGGGGGAAACCGCCGAGCTGGCGGTGCCGCAGGCGATGACCACCAGTTTGACATCATGGCTTACGAGAAAACGGGTATCCTGCAGCGCGTACCGCGCGATGGTTTCCCGGCTGCGGGTGCCGTAGGGAACCCGGCCGGTATCGCCGAAATAGACGATATCCTCCTGCGGCAGCCGCCGGCGCAGCTCGCGTACGGCGGTAAGCCCGCCCAGTCCCGAATCGAAGACGCCGATCGCTCGTCTGTCCACCGCGGCTACCTCCCCTCAAGCGCCAGTTCGATGAGGGTGTCGATCAGTTGGGGATAGCTCTGCCCCCCGTGCAGGATGAGCTTGGGATACATGCTGATGGTGGTGAAGCCGGGCAGCGTATTGATCTCGTTGAGGATGACCCGCCGGTCGCCGTGGGTGACAAAGAAGTCGACCCGCGAGAGGCCCCGGCAGCCGAGCACGGTGAAGGCCCGGACCGCCACCGCCCGCACCGCGTCGATGACCTCCTCCGGCAGGCGGGCGGGGATATGCAGCTCGGAAGTGCCGTCGATGTACTTGGCGTTGTAGTCGTAAAACTCGTTGGAGGGCACAATCTCCCCGATCGTCGAGGCGATGGGGTGGCCGTTGCCGAGCACCGCGCATTCGACCTCATCGCCGACAATCGTCTCCTCGACCACCACCTTGTCATCCTGTTCGAAGGCGATGGCGAACGCCCGCCGCAGCCCCTCCCGATCGACGGCCTTGCTGATGCCGACCGAGGAACCGGCGTTGGCGGGTTTGACGAACATCGGATAGCCGAGCGCCGTCCGGCAGCGGGCCTCGAGCGCGTCGAAATCACCCAGATCATCGGGATAGACGGTCAACCAGCGGGCCTGAGCGATGCCGGCCTCCTGCAGCAGCGCGTGGGTGAACGCCTTATCCATGCAGAGGGCCGAGGCGGTCATGCCGCAGCCGACGCAGGGAATACCGGCCAGCTCGCAGAGGGCGGGCACCGCGCCGTCCTCCCCGTGCCGGCCGTGCAGCACCGGAAAGACCACATCCACCGGCAGCGTTTCAGCGCCGGTCGGCCGCATCACCACCAGCCCGTGGACGCCGCGGTCGGGGGAGAGGAAGGCGGGGGTCAGGTCCCCTTCCGCCCACCAGCGGTCGCCGGTCAGCCGGTCGAGAGGGCCTTCGTAGAGATACCAGCGGCCGTCCCGGGTGATCCCCACCGGCAGCACCCGATAGTGCGACCGGTCGATATGTTGGAGAATGGAGGTGGCCGACGCGAGCGACACCTCATATTCGCTGTTCGCGCCGCCGAACAGGACGGCGACGGTGGGATGGTTCATCGCAAAAACCCCTTTCCGGCCGGATGGGGGCGAGCTTCGCCCCGCCCGATTCATCTCCCGATTGTATCACAATCGCGCGGCCTGCGCAATTGGTCGGGGATACTTTCGTCACATGATACGCACCGGCGGGGGTTTCGATGCGTCGATTTTGCCCAAATGGCGGATTTTTGCCGGAAATGACGGGGATCGTGGACCTCAGCCGCGGGTATCCGATTGGGTGCACAGCGTCAGAAAGCGTTCCCGGTCGGCCGTCCCAATGGGGCGGAGCACCCGGCAGGGATTGCCGGCGGCCAGCACATCGGCGGGCAGATCGCGGGTGACCACCGAGCCCGCTCCGATGACCGTCCGGTCGCCGACCGTAACCCCCGGCAGCAGGATGGCGCTTCCGCCGATCCAGACGTCGTTCCCGACGGTGATGGGGGCGCCCATCTCCCGACCCGCCGCCCGCCCGGCGGCATCGGTCGGATGGTAGGCGGTGTAGAGCCGCACCCCCGGTCCCAGCATCACCCGGTCGCCCAGCGTGATGGGGCAGACATCGAGCAGCACACAGTCGAAGTTGGCGTAGAAGTCCTCCCCGACCACGATGTTGCGTCCGTAGTCGCAGCGGAAGGGCGGTTCGATGACCAAGCGTTCCCCCGTTTTCCCCAGCAGCTCGCGAAAGAGCGGCACGAGCGTTTCGGGGTCCTCCCCCTCCAATCGGTTGATCTGGGCGGCCAACCGGTGTGCCCGCCGACGCGCCCCGGCAAGTTCGGGATCTCCCGCGTTGTAGAGCAGCCCGGCCAGCATCTTTTCCCGTTCGGTCATGATATCCTCCTTATCGCATGCCCGCCGTGCCGCGCCTATCGCCGTATGGCGGGCCCCGGCAGGTGGCCGTATAGCATAATTCATTATAGCATAAATCGACCCGTTGCGCATCTGAATGGCGGGGAGAAGGTGCCGCTGCGGCAGAAAATCCGCCGGCCGCATCCACCGGACTTGTCAAGGCGCTGTCCATGGCGTACAATGATCCCAGGCCGGCCCCATGCTGGCCATCGCGGCGGCCGGCTTTTTCGGGGGTCGGTTGTGATCCCGGGAGGGGGAGGATAAACATGCAGGAAGCGAAGGGATGGACCGAACAGGATACCCTGTTGTTTTTTAACCGATATCCCGAGCTGTACCCGATCTACCGGATGCTGGAGGAGAGAATCCGCCGGGCGTATCCACAGGTGCGGGTCACCGTACAGCGGACGCAGATCACCCTCT
>CASGDD010000009.1 GCA_949300115.1 uncultured Oscillospiraceae bacterium
TGCTGTTCGGCGCGCAGCTCGCCGGCCGTTTTGAGGGCATCGAAGCCGAAGCGCTTGCGCACCTGGAAGGCGGCCTTGTGAACCCGCTCCTCCTGCTCGTAGCGATCCGACTCGCCGAAGGCAAGCTGGCGGGCCTGTACCGTCCCGAGGCCGCCAACGCTGATGCCGATGAGGCGGATGGGACGGTATTCGACCGTCTGAAACAGCCCCAGCGCAATGCGATAGATCTCATCCGCCCGATGTACCGGCTCCCCCGTCTTCGAGCGGGTGATCTGTTTCATGTCGCCGAAGGTCACCTTGAGGGTCACGGTGGCGGCGTAGAGCCCCTTTTCCTCCAGCTCATAGCTCAGTTCCCCGGCGATCAGCCGCAGCTTGTCCCGCAGCACCGTGCGGTCGGTGAGATCCTGCTGGAAGGTGTGCTCTTTGCCGATCGATTTGGCGGGCGCGTCGGGGGTGACCACCCGCCGGTCGATGCCGTCGGCCAGCTCGAGCAGCTGTCTTCCATGGTTGCCGAGCAGCTGAACAACCACCGTCCGATGCGCTTCGAGCTCCCGCACGGTGCGGATCCCAGCTCCCTCCAATACCGCCGCCGTCTTCTGCCCCACCCCGAGCAGCACCCGCACGCTGCGGTCGAGAATGAGGGTTCGCAGCGCCTCCCGGTCGGGGATGGCAAACAGTCCGTCCGGTTTGCGCTCCTCGCTCGCCAGCTTTGCCGCCATCATCGTATACCCGATGCCGACCGAACAGCTGAGCCCCACCTCCTCGCGGGTCCGCCGCTTGATGGCCTCGGCAATGGCCATCGCGCTGCCGAAAAGGGCCATCGACCCGGTCACATCGAGATAACCCTCATCGAGGGAGATCGACTCCACCCGGTCGGTATAGCTTCCCCAGATGGTATGGACCTGTCGGGAAGCTTCCCGGTATTTCTCCATATTGGGATGCATGTAGATCCCCTGGGGACAGCGGCGGTAGGCCTCCTTGATGCTCATCGCCGAGCGGACGCCGAATACCCGCGCCTCATAGCTGCAGGTGGATACCACCCCCCGCTCGGAAGGCAGCGCCCCGATGATCAGCGGCTTGCCCCTGAGCTCGGGATGATCGCGCATCTCCACCGACGCATAGAAGGCGTCCATATCCACATGGATGATCGTCCGCTCCATCCCGCTTCCCCCCTTCCCTTCGATTATAGCGAAAAGCCCGCAAAAATGCAAAAATCCGCCGCCCGCTGGGTTGCTCTCCCTTTCCTGCCATCGGGTAGCAGGGGAGAAAATGTCTGGTAATCGGGCGTTTTGCCGCTCCCTTCCTGCCCCGTTTCCAGCCCTTCGGGAATCCGTCTGCCAATTGTGCAGATCGCCCCGCCGGGCGGCGCCGCCGGTACCGCAGGATTATCCAAACGGTCAATTGCCATCCTCCGCTCCAACCGGTAAGATGAACCTAACACCGGGTCACGCCGCCCGGCTGCATCCACTTCAAAGGGGAGGCCATGCGCCATGAAAAAGCGGATTTCACTGGCTGTTTGTCTGCTGATGCTCTGGGGCTTCGCGGCCCATCTCGCTGCCGCACCGGCGGTCGACCTTGAGAAAATCTCGGTCGTTGTCCGAGATGCCGACGGCACCGTCTCACCCGAGGCGGGCACCGCCGACCAGCCCTTTCTTGTCAGCGGCAACAAATCCTATACCGTCAGCTACAACGGGCTGGAAACGGTCCTGTCGACCGATGAAACCGGGGCGGAGAGCGCCCAGGAAATCAACCATCTGCTCGACGTCACCTGCAATGTCGAGCTGGTTCCCACCGTCTTTGCCACCATCGGCAGCCATGACAAGGTGGCCAGGAGTTTTCCGATCACCTTCGCCAACACCGCCTTCGACTACCGCACGGTACAGGTCAATCTGATCTTCTCCAAGGCGGGCACCACCAACAACACCCTGACCCTGCATTTTAAGGTGACCGGACGAACGGCAGAAAACATCTACAGCGAGGCCAACGCGATCAGCGACTTCGGCAGCTATGGCGATATCGTCAACCTCGACACCAACATCGAACAGATCACCGCCGGCGCGCTGCAGGTGATGCAGGCCAATACCAGCCGATCGCTCGTCTACAAGGGCAACGATTTCATCCTCACCTTCGACCGCAATTCGGAGAATCTCGACCAGGATATCGAGGTGCGGGGCAACTGCCTCGTCCCCGAGGAGATCCTCGAGCGCAACCCCGGCGCCACCCTCGCCGCCGTCAATCTCCCCCTGTCGACCGCCACCGCCAGTTTTGAGGTCGCGGTCAGCAGTGAATTTGCCCACAAATTCGAAAATATTCCCATCACCGTCTACACCAAGGCGGGCGAACGCACCGACATCCAGACAACCCTGGTGGGCACCATCGTCAAATTTACCGCCCCGCTCGGCAGCTACATCCTCACCGGCGATGTCTACCGCACCCCCGATGGGGTCGCCAACTTTGGGCAGACCGGCACCGCCAGCGACAGCGATACCCCCCTCTCCCCCACCGGGGAAAGCGGAACGGAAAGCGCGCCCGCCGGGGAGACGGATACCGCCCGTCCAGAGACCCCCCGTCCGGAGACCCCCACCCTTTCCACCCGCCCCCCGCTCGCCGACACCGTCAAAGCGAGCGCACCGCAGATGGGCCCCAGCCCCGCGGCGCGATGGATCGCCGGTCTGCTGACCCTGGCCGGTCTGGTGTGGGGCGGCTGGCGGCTCTACCACAGCCGGCGGGCGCTCTAGTCATCCGGATGCCGGCAAGTGCCCCGCCGTCCGGGGTCCGTTCCACCCTTCCGCCCTGTGGATGGGGTATCGGGCAGATAGTAATAAAATGTATTTTTAATATATTGGCATAGTATTTTCGCAAAATAAATAAATCACCCGCCCTTTTCTTCTCTCTTTTTTAGAAAAGCCATGATTTTTTCTCTCAGGCTCTTCACTTTTTCCCATCATCACTGTATAATCAAAGATGGGTGATTTTATGAAAACAAATGCTGTACTGATTATCGATCCCAACGAGTCCTGGCGTGAAAATCTGTCCGAACAGCTCGCGTCCCGTTCTGTCTTTCATCCCATCAGCACGGCAGAGGATGGGCAATCCGCATTGGAACGCATCCAGCAGGAAAAGCCCGATGTCCTGATCCTCGAACTGCTGCTGCCGCAGTACGACGGTCTCTACCTCATCAATCAGATCCGCACCCAGATGGAGGGCTACCGCCCCTTCATCTATGTTGTAACCGCCCTCGACAATCTCCATGTCCAGGAGCGGATCCGCAGCCTGCCCATCGATTACCTCAGCATCAAACCGATTCTGCCCGGCGCCGTCGCGGACAACCTCAGCTGGCTTTTGGGGGCGGGCGCGGCGATGCCCTCCATCCTGCCCGCCGGCGGTGAACCGCTCGAGCTCAGCGAAGTGATCCTCGATTTCTTTTTCAAGATGGGGGCCAACCTCAGCAAGAAATCGACCCGCATCACCCTGCTGGTCGTGGAAGAATGCCTGGTGGAGCCGGAGGGCACCTACTTCTCGATCATCTACGACCGGGTCGCCAACCGCAAGGGGATGAATCTCTGTGCGGTGGAGCGGAGCGTGCGCAGCACCTCGAAGGATCTCCGCGACCGCGGCAATGAGGTCTACCGGCAGTATTTCCCCGAAAATACCGCCTTCACCAACTCCTCCTTCCTCAGCCGCTGCTGCTATTTTCTGCGCAAGCAGCTGGATGAACGGATGGCCGCCGGCCAGCAGATTACACCCCCTCTCCCGACGAAGGCATAATCCGCCCATCCACAGGCAGCTCGCCCTCCCAAACAGAACCCAACCACGCAAAAGGCAGGTACACCTTCCGTTGGTGTACCTGCCTTTGTTATGCCCATCGGACGGCCGGCGCTACCGGGCCATGATGGTGCCGTCGGTGCGCATCTCGGTACCGCCGGCGAGGGTGCCGTAGTCGGTCCTCCAGATGACCTGACCGCGGCCGAACATCCGCTCGCCGCCGATCGACATCTCGTGCCCCTTCGCCTGGAGCGCGTCGTAGATCGGCCAACCGTAGCCTCGCTCGATCGAGATCGATTTGCCTTCATTCCAGCACCAGCGGGGGGCGTCGAGCGCCGCCTGGGGATTCATGTGGAAATCGATGGTGTTCATCAGCACCTGCAGATGGCCCTGCGGCTGCATAAAGGCGCCCATCACACCGAACGGCCCCACCGGTTGTCCGTCCTTCGTAAGGAAGCCGGGAATGATGGTGTGGTAGCAGCGCTTGCGGGGACGGAGCATGTTGTCATGCCCCTCCTCGAGGGTAAAGCCGTTGCCGCGGTTGTGCAGCGACAGGCCGTATTCGGGGATGACGATGCCCGAACCGAAGCCCTGGTAGTTCGACTGGATGAAGGAGATCATCGTATCCCCATCGGCCGCCGCCAGATAGACGGTGCCGCCCTGGTCGGGCTTGCCCGCCGTAAAGAGCTGCGCCTCATCCATCCGGATCTGCCGGCGGCGTTCCTCGGCGTAGGCGTCGCTGAGCAGCGACTCGACCGTCACCGACATCGTACTCGGGTCGGAGACATACTTCATCGCGTCGGCAAAGGCAAGCTTCATCGCCTCCAGCTGGAGATGAACCGTCTCGGGGGTTCCAAAGGCATCCGGCCGGAACTCGAAGCCCTTGAGGATGCCGAGCGCCATCAGACAGACAATCCCCTGTCCGTTGGGCGGCAGCTCCCAGACGTCGTAGCCGCGGTAGTTCTGGTGGATCGGTTCGACCCAGTCGGGATGGTAGGCGGCAAAGTCCTCCATCGTAAGGTAGCCGCCCGTCTTCTGCGCCAGATCGACGATCGCCTGGGCCGGCTCCCCCTCATAAAAGCCGCGGGCCCCCTGCTCGGCGAGAATCCGCAGCGTCCGGGCATGGCCGGGGGAGCGGAAGATCTCGCCCGGCCGGTAGAAATCGCCGTCGCGGGTGTAGAGGTGGTTGATACCGGCGGCAAGCTCACCGATATCCTTATAAAGCTCGGGAATCGCCCGCCATTTGTTCGACTCGTAGGCGGTCATCGCGACCCCCTCCTCGGCCGCCTCGATCGCAGGGGCAAGCACCTCGGCCAGCGTGAGGTTGCCAAACCGTTCGATCAGCGCCTGCCACCCGTAGGGGGTACCGGGGACGGTGACCGCACCCCAGCCGTGCAGCGGCATCTTGGTATGTCCGAGCTTGCGCAGCGTCTCGGCCGACAGCGCCGCTGGCGCGAAGTCGCTCGAATTCAGTCCGTACATCTTCCCCTTGTGCCAGAGGATGGCAAAGTTGTCCCCGCCGATGCCGTTGGCACCCGGCTCGACCACCGTCAGCATGGCCGCCGAAGCGACAGCCGCGTCAATCGCGTTGCCGCCTCGCTCGAGCATGGTAAAGCCGGCATAGGATGCCATCGGATGGCTGGTCGCCACGATGCCCCGCCGGGCATAAACCGTCTGCCGCTTGGACGGGAAGGGATAGGCGTAAGGGTCGTAGTGCAGCATAGCGTTCCTCCTCACAGTTAGCGAAGGGCAGCCGTCGCCCCCCTCGTAAAATCTCGATCATCTGGGGCAAAAACCCCGCTCTTTTCCATTATACCAGCAGAAGCCCGCCGATACAAGCGTCCGATCAGCCTGGGCGCACCTCGGCCCGGCTGCCCCGCCGCCCGGCCTTCACCTCAATCTGGGCGGGGATGCGCTCCTGCAGCTCGCCGACATGGGAGATGATGCCGATCAGCCGGCCGTGCGCCCCCAGCTCGGTGAGGGTACGGATGGCACTGTCGAGCGAGGCGAGATCGAGGGTGCCGAAGCCCTCATCGATAAACATCATATCGATGCGCACCCGGCCGCTCGTCTGCTGGACGATATCGCTCAGTCCCAGTGCCAGCGCCAGCGAAGCCTTGAAGCTCTCTCCGCCCGAGAGGGTGGTGACGTCCCGCTCCCGGCCATTCGCCGCATCCAGCACGGTGAGGTCGAGCCCCGAGGCCCGTCCATTCCGGCCTCGCTCGGTTTTGCGCCGCAGCTGGTAACGCCCGTCGGTCATGCTGGCAAGCCGGAGATTGGCCGCCGCAAGGATACGGGTAAAATAGCCGGTCAGCACATATCGTTCGAAGCTGAGCTTCTGGCCGTTGCGTCCGGAAGCCAGCCGGGAAAGTTCCTCGAGATCGAGGTAGCGGGCAAGCAGCCCGGACATGCGGGCGCGCAGCGATTCGATCGTCTCCAACCGGCCGCGGTTGCCATACAGGCGGGCACTCAGCCGTTCGGCCGCCGCCTCGAGCGACGCCGCGTCCCGCCGCAGCCTCTCCAGCTCGTCCGCCATCCGGTCGAGGTCGGCCGGTTCTCTGCCGTCGAGCATCTCGCGCAATACCGCCTGCTCGGCGGTCAGCTGATCCCGCTGCCGCTGGTGGGCGACCAGCCGTTCCTCCGACTCCCGCTGCCACTCGGGTGTCTGCCGGGCCTGCTGCCAATCGGCATCCTCCGCAAAGCCTTCGGCCGTCCGGCGGGCCAGCAGGGCATCGGCCGCCTGTGCCCGCTCGGCCTCATATTGGGTGCGATAGCCCTGTTCGGTGGCTATCCGGGTGCGCAGTCCCTCCGCCTGCAGCCCCAGCTCCCGATGGCGGTCGGCAGCGGCCCGCAGCGTCTCGGACGCCTGTCGGATGCGCTCGGCCAGAGCCGTCCGTTCGGCGGCCAGCGCACCGGCATCCCGTTCCCCCACCTCCGCTTCCAGCGCGCGGATCTCCTCCGCCAGCGTCTCGGCCCGCAGGGTCAGCGTCTCGATCTCCCGGCGGCAGCTCTCTTTCAGCCGGCCGAGCTCCTCCGCATCCGACCAGCGGGGATCGTCCTTACCCTCTCCGAGAAAGGCGGCGATCTCTGTTTCCATCTCGGTCATCGCCCGACGGGCGGGCCGCAGTTCGGTAGCGACGGTCTCAAGCGCCTCGGCAACCGGATCCGCCCATCCCTCCATCCGCACCTCCGAAAGATCGGACAGCGTCAACCGTTCGGCCGCAACCCGCATCTCCGCTTCGAGCCGGCGCTGGGCCTCGGCTGCCGCCACCGCCGCCGCCTGGGCACGATCCACCGCCTCGGCGTCGGGCGCCCGGTCGGGACGGCCGGCCGGATGGGGATGGGTGCGGCTGCCGCAGACCGGGCAGGGCATCCCCTCGGCCAGCGATCCGGCGAGAAAACCCGCCTGCGCCTGTAAAAACGCCCGATAGTCCCGCTGATAGCCCTCCTCCGCTTCCGTCCGCGCCCGCACAGCGGACGCATATCGCGCACAGTCCTGCTGCAGCTGCCGCAGACCGGTCTCCCGCGCGGCAAGCCTGTCGAGCTGTTCCCGCAGCGCCACCCGCGCAAGCAGGCGGTCGAAGCGCCCTTCACGCAGCTTGCGCTGTGCCAGGCGGCGCTGCAGCTCGGCCATCTGGTCCCGACGTGTGCCCAGTTCGGAGCATTTGGCCAGCTTATCCTCCAACCGATGCATCTCCTCCAGCCAGTGGGTCCGGTTGGCATCCGCCTCGGTGGCCTGCCGCAGCGCCTCGGCCGCCGCTTCGAGCGCCCCTTCCACCGCCTCCAACTGGGCATGATGCTCGGTATCGCGTTGGGCCAGCGCCGCAAGCTGTTCCTCCAGCTTGTGGCATCGCAGGGCCAACTCAGCCACCGCGTCGGCTGCGCGTGCCCGTGCGAGTGCCGCCGCCAGCCGTTCGATCGCCGGTTCTTCCGCCCGCAGGTGGTCCAGTGCTGTCTCCACCGCCGCCAGCCGGGCAAAGCGCGCATTGCGCGCCTTGGCTTCCTCGAGATCCCGCGCCGCTATCCCCTGTCGAACCGCCTCCAGCCGGGCCTTGATCCCGGCCAGTGCGGCCGTCTCCCCTTCGATCAACGCCCGGGTCCCCCGGCAGACCGCCTCCGGATCGGGCGGATCGGCCGCAAGCAGCGCCGCCAGCGCGGTGTCCTCCCCCGGCTCGATGCCGGCCATCTGGCTGTCGATCTGGGCGGTGACGGCAGCGAGCTGCTGCCGGATCTCCTTAAAATCCTCCTCCAATGCCGCCGTAAACCGGTCGATGAGGCCGGTCGAAAAGATCTTGCGGAAGATCGTCTGCTTGTCGCCGCTGCTCGCCATGAGCAGCTTCATAAACTCCCCCTGGGGAAGCATGACAATCTGGATAAACTGCTCGCGCGTCAGTCCCAGCAGCTCGGCGATGCGGGCGGCCACCTCCTTGGCGCCGGTCAAAACCCGCTCGGCCTCCCCCTCCTCCGCCGGGAGGGTCAGCGTAACGGTCGCCTGCTTGTCCACCAGCCGGCCGACACGGGCGGAATAGTAGCTCTGCCGGGGGGTACGCTGGATGTGATAAATCCGGCCGCCCAGCGAAAAGGTCAGCTCAACCGAACAGACGGCATCCTCCCCGGCAAAATCCGAACGAAAGCTGTCCGGCTGCCGCAGCGCGCCGCTCGCCTCCCCATAGAGCGCAAAGCAGATCGCGTCGAAGAGGGTCGTTTTGCCCGCCCCGGTCGGGCCGTGGATGAGCAGAAGCGACTGCCCGTCAAAACGGGTAAAGTCGATCTCCTGCCGCCCGGCATAGGGGCCAAAGGCGGTCATCACCAGTTTCTGCGGCCTCATCCTTCCTCCCCCTCTCTGACCCGCTGCGCAATCTCATGCACAAGCCGGGCCCGTGCCTCGGGAATCGTCTCCCCCCGCAGGTCCTGGTAGAAGCCGGCAAAGAGCGCCTCGAGCGAATCCTGCCGGTCGGGCCGTGCCTGCAAAACCGCCTCATTCTCCCGCTCGAGCAGGGCGAAGCGCACCCCCAGCATGTTGGGATAGACCGCCCGAAGGCCGCCCATCGCGTCGGGGACGATCCCGTCATCCTCGAGCACCGCGAAGATGTAGTCGTCCGGATTCGGGTCCTCCCTGCCTGCCGCAAGCAGCGCGTCATACCGGCCGGTCAGAATCCTCAGCGCCCGCAGCGGCAGAATCGGTTCGGTGGTGATCGTCCGCTCCCCTTTGGGGCCGAGGTCGATCACCGTAAGCGACTTCGGCCTTCCCGCCTCCGAGAGGGAATAGGGGAGCGGCGAACCGGCATAGCGGGCATGGGGCAGCCCGGCCGGCTGGGCGCTGTGGAGATGGCCCAGCGCGATATAATCGAAATCCGCCGCCGGACCGATGCCGATGGCGTCGCCGCCGCCCACGCCCACCTCCGAATCGCTGAGCACCGGCGCCGCCCCGCTGCCGGTGAAAAAGCCGTGTGTCACAAGGACATTGCGCATCCCCGGATCAAAGTCCTCCTCCCGCTCGCAGACCGCACGGAAGATGGCGTCCGCCCCCCGGGCATCGGGATGGCTGTCGGCAATCTGCCGCCGGACCGCCTCGGGCACCAGATAGGGCAACAGATAGAAGCGCACCGGTCCGTACCGGTCCCGCAGCTCCACCCGATCGATCCGGCCGGTGTAGCGGCCGGCCAGATAGAGCCCTCCCTCCCGATAGAGCCGGGAGGCGAAGGCAAGCCGGGCGGGGCTGTCGTGGTTGCCGGCAACAGCGACCACCGGAATCCCCATCTCGCCGACGATCCGCCAGAGCGCCGCGTCGAGCAGCTCGACCGCCTCAGCCGACGGGACCGAACGGTCGAAAAGATCCCCCGCGATCACCAATAGATCCGCCTGCAACGCCGCCAGCCGCTCGCACAGCCGGTCGAGAAAAACACGCTGGTCCTCCAGCAGCGGGACGTCGCAGAGCATCCGTCCGATATGCCAGTCGGCGGTATGTACCATTCGCATCGCAAAACCTGTCCCCCATCCGCAACTTATCCGATTCGGGAAGGCACCCGTCCTTCCCATCGCTTCTATTGTACCCGTCCGGGGATCGGATGTCAAAGCGCGCCTTCGGCCCCCTCCGAGAGCGAGGCAAAAAAGGCATCCATGTCGAAGGTGAGCGCGCGGTTGTAGCGCCGCAGGCGGTAGCAGCCGCCCGGCTGCCGGGTCAGATGGTTGATCCCCTCCTCACAGCCGAGCAGCACCCGAAAGCCGAGCGACCGGAGCACCGCGTCCCCCGCTTCGCACCGGTAGCCGAAGGGATAGGCAAAGGCGGCCGGGCGCGTCCCCAGTGCCCCCTCGAGTTTCGCCTGCATCCCGCCGATATCCGCCAACAGCAGCTGCCGATAGGCCTCCGGATCCTCCCCCGGCAGGGGATTCATCCCCCGGCGGTGGGTGTTGCTGTGCAGATCGTAGCTGTGATTCATCAGCTCAACCAGGCCGGACGCCTGCATCGCGCGCGCCTCCGCCCAGGTCAGATGGGCGTAGTTGAGATGGTGATCGTCCGACTCGCTGTACTGGTCGGTATACCGCCCGATGATCGAGACAACCGCCTTCATGCCGTACTGCCGCAGCAGCGGATAAGCGTAGGTGTAGGTGCTCTCATAGCCGTCGTCGAAGGTCAGCAGGATGGGATGGCGGGGCAGTTCACCCTGTCCGTCCGCCCAGGCGAGCAGCTCGGCGATCGAGATGGTGGTATAGCCCTCCTCACGGATGCGCCGCAGATCCGCCTCAAAATCGGCGGGGCGGATGCAGTAGTCGCCGAGCAGGCGGGAATCCTGCAGCATGTGGTGGTACATGAGGACGGGCAGCTGGATCGTCTCCCCCTCCTCCGCCAGCACCGCCCGGTCGGACGCCGGGCAAAGCAGCCGCCAAAACAACAGCAGCCCGAGGCATCCCACCCCCGCCAAAGCCAGCAGCCGTCTTCGGCGGACAACCATCCAGATTCCCATTGCGATCCCTCCCCCACCAGCGTATGCGCACATCCGCTCTCCCATCCCTCTCCGGCTTGCCTGGGAGCGGGCGGGGGTGTATAATGGGGGAAAAGCAGACGTCTGAGGTGCGCGGTTCGGTCGGAAAGGCGGTGGGGCATCCGCCGTTTTGGGAGGTTTCCATCCTCCCCGACCCCATGCGCGCGAAAGGAGGTTCCCCCGTTTGGATACGTTCCTTTACAGCTTTGAAGCCATCGCGCCCGTCTTTCTGCTCGCCATCATCGGCTACATCCTGCGCCGGTGCAGGGTGGTCACCCCGGGATTTGCCCGGATGGCCTCCCGTTTCTGTTTTACCATCGGCTTCCCCTGCCTCATCTTTTCGAATGTCGCCACGGCGGACTTCTCCGAGCTGCTCGACATCCCCCTCATCCTCTTTGTGGTGACCGGGATCATCCTTTCCTTCCTCGGCATGCTCCTGGTCGCCCATTTTCTGCCGCTGCCCCGCAGCCAGAAGTCGGTGGTCGCCCAGTCGGGCTTCCGTTCGAACAGCATGATGTTGGGGCTTCCCATCTCAACCAACCTCTTCGGCGCGCTCGGCGCCGCGATGATGTCGATTACCTCCGCCTTCGCACTGCCCTTTTACAACCTCTTTGTCGTGCTCACCTTCCAGATCTACGGCGACCGGGAGGCGCGGGAGAAGGGATCGCTTGCCAGGACAGCTGCCGAGGTCGCCCGCAATCCGCTCATCATCGCGTCCATCCTGGGGCTTTTTGTCTCCGCCCTCGGCATCCCGCTGCCTTCGATCCTCACCGATACGGTCGAGGACATCGCCGGCATCGCCACCCCGCTGGCCCTCATCTGTCTGGGCGCCACCTTCGATTTCTCCCGCATGCTGCGCAACCTGCTGCCCAACCTGGTCGGCAGCCTCTGCCGTCTGGTGATCGTCCCGCTGGTCAGTGTGCTCGCGGCCATCGCCCTCGGCTTCCGCGGGGTCGACCTCGGCACCATCTTCATCCTTTTTGCCAACCCCGTCTCATCGACCAGTTATGTCATGGCCGACATCATGGGGGGCGACGGGGAACTCGCCGGAGAGATCATCCTCACCACCGTCTTCTTTTCGATGTTTACCCTGTTTACAGGCATCTATATCCTGCGGGCGCTGGCGCTCATCTAGCTGCCGCCGTCCATCCGCCGCCATATCCCGCGGCGGGGATCTTTCGCCATCCTGCCGGCATCCGCCTCCCCGCGGGCCGGCGCCGCCAATCGGGAGGAATAGCCCATGCGTGATACCACCAGAGAAAACCGTAAGCTGGAGATTCTCGACACCACCCTGCGCGACGGGATGCAGGGGCGGGGGATCTCCTTCTCCATCGAGGACAAGCTTGCCATCGTTTCGGCGCTCGACCGGCTGGGCATCGACTGGATTGAGGCGGGCAATCCCTTTTCCAACCCCAAGGATCTCGAGTTTTTTACCCGCGCGGGGGCGCTCTCGCTGCGCCACGCCACCCTCGTCGCCTTCGGCTCCACCCGCAAACCGGGCAGCCGGGCGGAGGAGGACCCCGGCGTACAGGCGCTGCTGCGTTCGGGCGCCGGCGCCGTATCGATCGTCGGCAAGGCGTGGGACCTGCATGTCACCGATGTGCTGCGCTGCCCGCTTGAGGAAAACCTTGCGATGATCGAGGAGACCGTCCGTTTCTTTGTCCGCCACGGCCGCACGGTCATGTTCGACGCCGAGCATTTCTTCGACGGCTACAAGGCCAATCCCCGCTACGCGCTCGAGGCGTTGCGGGCGGCCGAGCGGGCGGGTGCCAGCCTCTGCACCCTCTGTGACACCAACGGCGGCTGCTTCCCCGACGAGATTGCCCGGATGGTCGCTGAGATCGCCAAGCTGCTCACCATCCCGGTCGGCATCCACTGCCATGGGGATATCGGTTGTGCCGAGGCCAACACCTATCTTGCCGTCGAGGCGGGCGCCCGGCATGTGCAGGGGACCTATCTCGGCTTCGGTGAGCGCTGCGGCAACGCAGCCCTCTCGACGGTCATCCCCGCCTTGCAGATCAAACGGGGCTGGCGGTGCATCCCCGAGGAGGCGCTGCGGCAGATCACCCCCACCGCCCATCTGATTGCCGACATCTCCAACATCACCCTGCCGGACAATCTGCCCTTCGTCGGCCGCAGCGCCTTCGCGCACAAGGGCGGGATGCATGTCGATGGGGTGAGCAAAAACCACATCACCTTCGAACATATCGACCCGGCACAGGTGGGCAACCACCGGGCTTTCCTGGTCTCGGAGGTCTCCGGCCGCAGCGCCATCCTCTCGCGGCTGCGGGAGATCGATCCCACCCTGACCAAGGAATCCCCCCAGACCATCCAGATTGTCGACGCGCTCAAGGAGCTCGAACGGAAGGGCTTCCAGTTTGAATCGGCCTCCGCCTCCTTCGAGCTGCTCGTCCGCCGGATACTCGGGCGGTTCACCCCCTATTTCTCCCTCGACCACTACCGCATCATCCAGCAGCGGGAGGGGATGAGCGACAACTCCTCCGCCGCGATGATCAAGGTCAAGGTCGGTGACCGCACCCGCATCACCGCCGCCGAAAGTGAGGACGGCCCGGTCCATGCGCTCGACCTGGCCCTCCGCCGCGCGCTCGAGGCCTTCTATCCCGCCCTCTCCAACGTCCGGCTCAGCGACTTCAAGGTCCGTGTCATCGACTCCAAGCAGGCAACCGCCGCCGCCGTGCGGGTGCTCATCGACTCGACCGACGGCAAGCGCATCTGGACGACGGTCGGCGCCTCCCCCGACATCATCAGCGCCAGCTGGATGGCACTTGAGGATTCGATGCAGTACAAGCTGATGATCGACGCCGCCGAGGCCCGGCCCATCCCCCCTGAAGATTGATCCGATTTTTTTGCATTGCAAAGGAGAGCCTTTTATGCCCCGGACACTCATCCACATGAATCCCCGTGACCACGTTGCCACCGCCCTCTCACCGCTCGCCGTCGGCGAAACCCACCGCTATGACAGCGGCGAGGTGACCCTGCTGGACCCCATTCCCTTCGGGCATAAGGTGGCCCTCTGCGACATTCCCGCGGGCGCGGATGTCCTGCGCTACGGCGCCCCCATCGGGCACGCCACCCGGGATATCCGCCGGGGGGAACATGTCCACACCCACAACCTCGCCACCAACTTAGGCGAGCTGCTCGACTACACCTACACCCCCGATCTGCACTTCACCCCCCGGCCCGACGGCCGCACCTTCTCCGGCTACCGCCGTCCCGACGGACGGGTGGGGGTGCGCAACGAGGTCTGGATTCTTCCGACCGTCGGCTGCGTCAACCGTACCGCCCAGCTCCTGGCCGAGCGGGCCAACCGGCTGTTTGCCGGCCGCTGCGACGGGGTCATCGCCTTCCCGCACGACCAGGGATGCGGCCAGAGCGGGCGGAGCCTGGAGGAGACCCGCCAGCTGCTGCGGGGACTGGCCCAGAATCCCAACGCGGCCGCCGTGCTGGTGCTGGGGCTCGGCTGCGAACACAACGTCCCGGGCGACTTTTTCGATTCGCTCTGCCAGGCTTCCGATCCCGCCCGGCTGCGGCTGCTCATCTGTCAGGATCATACGGACGAATACGGCGCGGGACTCGCGCTGCTCGACGAGCTGACCCGGTACGCCGCCCAGTTCCACCGGGAACCCTGCGGATTGGAGGGGCTCACCCTCGGGCTGAAATGCGGCGGTTCGGACGCCTTCTCGGGCATCACCGCCAACGCCCTCTGCGGCCGGATCACCGATCGGGTCGTTTCGAACGGCGGCACCATCCTTTTGGGCGAGGTGCCCGAGATGTTCGGCGCGGAAACCCGGCTGATGGCCCGGGCGGATAGCCGGGAGACCTTCGACAAGATTGTCGTGCTCATCAACAACTTCAAGCGCTATTTTATGCGCTATGGCGAGGTCATCTACAACAATCCCTCCCCCGGCAACAAGGAGGGGGGCATCACCACCCTCGAGGAGAAGAGCCTCGGCTGCATCCAGAAGGGCGGCACCGCGCCGGTCACCGATGTGCTCGGCTTCGGCGAACAGCCGCACAAACGGGGCCTCCATCTCGTCAATTCCTCCGGCTACGACCTCGTCACCTGCACCAATCTTGCCGCCAGCGGGGCCGTGATGCTGCTCTTCACCACCGGCCGCGGCACCCCCTTCGGCGGTCCGGTCCCCACCCTCAAGATCGCTTCGAACAGCGAAGCCTACCGGCATAAGCAGAACTGGTTTGATTTTAACGCCGGCATCATCCTCGAAGGCCATTCGTTCGAGGAGGCGGCCGACGCCTTCCTCGCGGAGATCCTCCGCTGCGCGTCGGGCGAGCAGCCCTCCCGCTGCGAGGAAACCGGCAACCGGGAGATTATGATCTTTAAGGACGGGGTCACCCTGTAAGGGGCCGATGATTTTCCACCCTGTTCCATCCCCCAAAAGGCACCGCGCGGTGCCTTTTTTCCTGTCCGCCGGGGCACCCCGCCGCTATCGGGAGGGCCCTTACAACTTTAAAGGATTCTTAAATATCCGCCCCGACGGTTTTTAAAAGAACACTGGTAGACTCAAGATAACGCAAGATGCATTTGGAGGGAGAGGCATGTACAACATTCTCATCTGTGACGACGATCGGGATATCCTCGAGGCGCTGAAGATCTATCTTTCGGCCGAGGGTTACCGGCTGTTCGAGGCGCACAACGGCCGCGAGGCGATTGAAGCGGTCGAGTCGGAGGAGATCCATCTCATTCTGATGGACATCATGATGCCCGGGCTCGATGGCATTGCCGCCACCGCCAAACTCCGCGAGCGGCACAACATCCCCATCATCCTGCTCACCGCCAAGAGCGAGGACGCCGACAAGGTGCTGGGGCTGGATATCGGCGCCGACGACTATATCACCAAGCCGTTCCGCCCGCTCGAACTGATTGCGCGGGTCAAAAGCCAGCTGCGGCGGTATACCCGGCTGGGCGGCATGCCCACGGCGCCCGACCGGCTCGTCATCGGCGGCATCGAGCTGGACGACAGCGCCAAAACGGTCACCGTCGACGGGGAGCCGGTCGCCTTAACGCCGCTTGAATTCGGCATCCTGCGCTTTTTGATGTCCCACCCCGGCCGTGTCTTTTCGAGCGCCCAGATCTATGAACAGGTCTGGAACGACCCCGCCTACGGCTCGGAGGGGACGGTCGCCGTCCATATCCGGCATCTGCGGGAAAAGATCGAAATCAATCCCGCCGAGCCCCGCTATCTCAAGGTGGTCTGGGGCCTCGGCTACAAGATGGAACGGGGGAATCCGCGATGAAAATCTTCCACACACTGCCGATGAAAGCTCTGCTTATCCTGCTCTGCACCCTCTTCTGCTTCACGACCTGCGCCGCGTGGGCGCTCGCCGGCAGCTACTACGCCGGCTACTACGGGGTGGAGAACTACTACCAGTCGGAACGGTGCGCCATGATGGCCGAATACGCGGCCGACAGCATCCTTTCGATGCTCCAGTCGGCCGACGAACACCCCAACCAGCCGGCCACCGTCGAATCGATCCTTCGGGAGAGCGCCTATACCGACCCGGCGGCCACCAACTTCCGCTTCTACATCACCAATCCCGCCGGTGCAATGATCTACAGCAACTTCGACACCACCGACTACGGCTACAGCATGAC
>CASGDD010000010.1 GCA_949300115.1 uncultured Oscillospiraceae bacterium
CAAGGCAAAATATACGGGCGTTCGACATCCTATTTCAGTTCCAGCGGCGGGGAACCCGGCGGACATTTGCCGCGCCTCTCGTCTTCCGCTGGTCTTATCAGAATGTGAGCGCGCCGCGCTCACTCCACCATATCAGCCCCCGCGCAAGTGGGGGCTGATATTTCATATTTGGCAAAGCCAAATATTTCATATGGCCGCAGGCCATATTTCACATTTTCCCAATTGTAAATTGGGAAAATATTTCATTGCAATCGCGTCTTTGATTTCGCCGCCAGCCGGAACGCAGTGCAGGCTGGAAACAGGCGAAATCATGCGATTGCTACGCTTGGCCGTTCATCTTCTTTTGCAGGGCGATGAGTTCGCGTTTGAGGCGTTCGACCTCCCGCTTCTGTTCGTCCGCCTCGGTGCGGGCGCGGGCGGCATCCTCGAGATACTCCTTGATCTGGCTGCGCAGATGATCGGCCGTGAAATTGGCCTTGGACATGTCGTCGAGATAACTCATCGCACAGAGGATGAGCGCAATGTTGATCGACATGCTGGGATTGGAGGCCATCAGCTCCTTGACCTCCCCGTCCAGATGCTGGGCCAGCTCCTCGACATAGGCGGGTTCTTCGGTCGAGGTGATGATATAACTCGACCCACAGATTTCAATCTTGACCTTGTTGACCGCGTTCATCCCGATCCCTCCGCTGCGGTAGTTGGACGGCCCGGCATCCGCCCCCGGCGGCCCTGAGCCTGTTACCTTATTATCATACCGTCTGCCCGCCCAAAAATCAACGCCTTTGCCGGAGGAAGTTTACAGAACATCGGTTTTGAAGGGAAGAAGATGAACAAAACGGAGAATTGAATAAGAATAATACAAAACGGAGAGAGATTGCATGGCCGGGGAGAGCCGGGACCCCGCCTGCGGTGGATAGGCGATGGCAGGCGGAATGCCCGGACAGGGATGGCCGGACAGGCGCCCCTTTCAAATGCCCATCCGGCGGGAGTTTACAGAACATCGGTTTTGGGAGGAAAGAGACTCAACAAATCGGAGAATTAGGTAGGGAAAATACAAAGTGGATAAGAAATGCTTCGGATGGGCGATGGCGGATGGCCGGTGGATGGCTCCCGCGGCTGGCCGCGGGCTTGGCGGGCTGGATGTATGGCCGGTCGATTGCGGGGCGCGGCGGCCGGATGGGGGATCAACAGGGGGATACCCTCGCGCCGGTTTCGGCCGGCGGAGGGCGGCTTTCGGGGAGAGTATCCATCATCATTTGTATAATCAAATAGGATAATAACCATATGTATAATAAACACAGCTTCCGCGGGGAAAAGACATACCGCTTTGACCGGGCGTTTACAAATGTGCAATTGAAATAGCGGCGGGTTTCCCGTATAATAAATAAGAATAACATCATAAGGAAATCTGGGCTTTCAGACAGATAGATCTACCAGCAAGAAGGGATGAACGATATGCAGCCACGGGTTACGCTTTCTTCGACCGAGATGTCCTATCGGATTGCGGAGACACTGGAAAACACCTTCAACGTCGATATTCACAACGCTTCGGACGAGCTGATCTACAAGACGCTGGCCATCCTTGTCAAGGAGCGGCTGGCGGAGGACCGCAAGCAGTTTATGGCGCACTGTGATTCGGCCGGGCGCAAGCGGGTGTACTACCTCTGTATGGAATTTCTCATGGGGCGCTCGCTCAAGAACAACCTCTACAACATGGGACTGTACGAGCCGGTGAAGAAGGCGCTCGAGACGTTTGATATCAACCTCGACCGGCTGTTCGATCAGGAGCCGGACGCGGGCTTGGGCAACGGCGGTCTGGGCAGGCTGGGCGCCTGCTTCCTCGACGCGCTGGCCAACGAGGAGATTCCCGCCACCGGCTATTCGATCTGCTATGAATACGGCATCTTCCGCCAGAAGATTGTCGACGGCTGGCAGACCGAGCGCCCCGACAACTGGCTGCCGGGCGGCGAGGTCTGGCTGCGCCGCAGGGAGGATCAGCGGGTGGAGGTCCACTTCGGCGGTGAGATCAAGGAGTTCTGGGATCAGGATTACCACCACATCAGCCACACCGGCTACAACACCGTCTACGCGGTGCCCTATGATATGTATATCTCCGGGCTGGGCCACGGCGTCAGCAAGCTGCGGCTGTGGAAGGCGGAGAGTCCGGGGCTGGACATGGATCTGTTTAACTCGGGCGAGTATATGCAGGCGATGACCCAGAATTCGATGGCCGAGATCATCTCGAAGGTGCTCTACCCGAACGACAACCACACCGAGGGCAAGCGGCTGCGGCTGCGCCAGCAGTATTTCCTCTGCGCCGCCTCGATCGGCGACATCGTCGCGCACCATCTGAGCATCTACGGCACCCTCGACAACCTCGACGACAAGGTCGCCATCCATCTCAACGACACCCATCCGGCGCTGGCCATCCCCGAGCTGATGCGGGTGCTGCTGGATGACTGCGGCTTCGGCTGGGACCGCGCCTGGGAGATCACCACCCGGGTGTTCGCCTACACCAACCACACGATCATGCAGGAGGCGCTCGAGCGCTGGAACGAGGATCTCTTTAGGCAGATGATGCCGCGCATCTATCAGATTGTCAAGGAGATCAACGAGCGGTACTGCCGCAAGGTGTTTGACCGGACGAACGGCGATTTTAACCGGGTGGCCCGCATGGCGGTGACCGCCAACCACGAGGTGCGGATGGCCAATCTGTCGGTCATCGGCAGCCACAGCGTCAACGGGGTCAGCGCCCTCCATTCGGAGATCATCAAGCGCGACCTCTTTAACGACTACTACCGGCTGACCCCCGACAAGTTCACCAATGTCACCAACGGCATCGCCGCCAGACGCTGGCTCTGGCAGGCGAATCCCCGGCTGCACGCGCTGATCGCCGAGCGGCTGGGCCCCGACTATATCCGCGATTTCTCCAAGCTCGAGGGGCTGAAGGCCTATCTCGACGACGCCGGTACCCTCCAGGCGCTGGGGGAGGTCAAGCATCAGAACAAGGTCGAATTCGCCGCCCACATCGCCGCCCGGCAGGGGATCACCCTCGATCCCGACTCGATCTTCGACACCCAGGTCAAGCGGCTGCATGAGTACAAGCGGCAGCATCTCAACGCGATGCACATCCTCTACGACTACCTGCGCTTAAAAGACAATCCCAACCTCGACATCCTGCCGCACACCTATCTGTTTGGCGCGAAGGCGGCGCCCGGCTATTTCCTCGCGAAACAGATCATCCACTTCATCTGGGCGCTGGGCAGGGAGATCGATGCCGATCCGGCGGTGCGCGGGCGGATCAAGATCGCCTTTTTGGAGGATTACAACGTCACGATGGCTGAGATGCTCATGCCGGCCTCCGAGATCTCCCAGCAGATCAGCCTGGCCGGCACCGAGGCGTCGGGCACCGGCAATATGAAGCTGATGATCAACGGCGCGGTGACCGTCGGCACCTACGACGGCGCGAATGTCGAGATCACCCAGCGGGTGGGCCGGGAGAATATCCTGCTGTTCGGCAAGCTCACCGAGGAGGTCGATGGCATCCGCAAGGGCGGCTACCATCCCGAGCAGTTCTATCACAGCTCGCCGGCGGTCCGCGCGGTCATCGACCGGATGCGCCGCCCGATCGGCGGGGTGGATTTCACCGAGCTGGCCAACCATATGATCCAGAATGACCAGTATATGGCCCTCTGCGATTTCGAGAGCTATCTCGACACGATGGAGCGGGCCGACCGGCTCTACCGCGATCAGGCGGCCTGGAACCGCATGAGCCTGCGCAACATCGCCGAGGCGGGCTACTTCTCCGCCGACCGCGCGATTCAGGAGTACGCCAAAAATATCTGGAAAGCGTAGCGATTGCATGATTTTTCCTGTTTCCGCCTGCGGCGGTCAATATCGTGGAATGAGCGCCCCGCGCTCACGTTCCGATGAAGAACAAATGTCCGTAAGATTTTGAATCCAGGGAGGAAACATCGATGAAACGGCGTCTGCTGTCCGTTCTGCTGGCGATGATGCTCATCCTCAGCTGCATCCCGACCGTGTGGGGAGCGGATGAGACCTTTTATGTGGGAGGTTTAAATAGACCGGCAGACATACCGGCAGACGCGCAGTGGTATCCATCATTTACCGACGGTAACTTTTCCGCTGCCATCAGCACTGCCAGCGGGAATATCACCATCGTGTTGTGCGGGGATGATGCGGGGGATCTCACGATAGACAATAGTAACATCACCCAAATCACCATCGACGGCAGGGACCATAAGATGGGCGGAATCACCGTAAACGATTCTAAATCTGATTTTAATCTCGTCTTTATGAGTGACTGTACGGTAAGCAATGACAATGGGCATGGCATTTCCATCGGAGACGGCGGCGGAAACGTTAGAGTGGAAGAAGGAGCCAACCTGAAGATCAACGCAAGAGGGACGCAGTTAAGCGACGGTATCCGCATCGAGAGCTTCCCTTCTGGTTCCGGCAGCGTCACGGTGGAAAAAGAAGCCAACCTGACGATCGAGGCGGCATCTCTGGGTATCAACAACTATGCCGATTTCAGTACCGTCACGGTGAATGGAACGGCCACGATCACGGCAGGCGCTGGTATCAACACTAGTGATGGTTCTCTCACGGTGGGAGAAACCGGCAAGCTGAAAATCGACGCGAAGGGGTACGGTATCAGACTCGACAGCATCATCGGCACCAGCACCGTCACGGTGAATGGAACGGCTGAGATCACGGCGCAGAACCATCATGGCATTTACTTTTTATGCGATGGTTCTGTCACGGTGGGACCAACCGGCGACCTGACGATCGACGCAAACGAGAGCGGCTTCTATGTCATGGGAGATGATATCGATGTCACGGTGGAAGCGGGAGCCGGCCTGTCGGTCAAGGGAGAAGAGTATGCCGTTGGAGGAACGACCAACAGTTCTGTCACCTTCACATTGGATGGCGTGCCGAAGAAATTGAATCTGGCGGGTGAAAAAGGTTTATTTAATAGTGATATTAATAATGTTACAATTGAGCCGGATCCGGATGACCCCAGTACGGATCCCGCCGTCGCGGAGATTGTACGTGGGCTGAAAGAGGCAAAGGGAAGCTATAAATACGAAGCTCCGTCTGGAGATACAGGGGGGGATAGATCCCCGGGACCGTCGTATAGCATCGTCCGGCCGGTGGGCGGCGTAGAGGAATACTGGGCGGAACCGCCTGCGGCGGAGGAAGAAACCCCTGCCGGGGAGGCGAGTGCCGCTGAGGTTGAGGACGGCAACAAGGATAACCCCTCGATGGGCGGCGGGGTGCCCCCGCTGGCAATTCGCGCAATGGGAGAGGCATACACCGGACGTTACGTGCCCGCGACCAGTGTTATTTACGCGTGCTTGACGATCTACGATGCGGTATCAGATGGTGCGCGCACGGGAATGGGGTGCCGCTTGTCCGGAAGGTCTGTACTATCCGAGAATGTGGTCTGCGCAGCAGATTGGGAGCGGCAACTTGCCGCCGCGGCGGGGTGCCCCCGCTGGCAATTCGCGCAATGGGAGAG
>CASGDD010000011.1 GCA_949300115.1 uncultured Oscillospiraceae bacterium
CTGACCGAGGATCTGGCGGCGGAGCAGAAGGCGCGGCTGAGCTATGACAACATCCTGCGGCTGGTGGACGATCCCGATGTCCGCGATCCGATCAAATTCCTGCGGGAGCGCGAGATTGTGCACTTCCAGCGCTTCGGGGAATGCCTAAGGCTGGTGGAGGACCGGCTGGATGCGCGCAACTACTACGCGATGAATCCCTCCTTTGACCGCTGAGACTGTCCCTGCGGCGGCCACGGTTTGTCCTATCGCGACAAAACCCCGATCCAGATGGGTCGGGGTTTTGTGCTGCCGCGGCAGCGCTGCAGCTCACGCAGAAAAGCAGGTGATTCACGAAAAACGGCCGGGGCGGACGGGAAAATATGATATTATTATTTTGTTACGCCTCCGCGTGGATTTCCGAAAGATGGATGGAAGTGCTGTCTTGCGGAGCGGGGTGAATTTTGATAAACTGAAAATAGATCAGCCTGTTGACATCATAAAGCCCGGCGGTTTTCCCGGCGGGCGACGGGATGAAAGGGGGAGAAGACACGATGAAGGAAAGGGTGCTCGCCTTTTTTCAGCTGCCGGACCTGCTTCGCCCGGCTTTCCGGGCCGATTCGCTGCAGAAAAACCGGCTGTCGCTTCTGGTGATCTGTCTGATGATCTTCGGCATGGAGCTCTTTAATATGGCCAGGGTGCTTTTCTGGTCGTCGTCCGGGCTCGCCACCCTCAACAACCGGATCTATTTCAGCCTCTATCTGACCCTGTTTCTGTTTGCCGCAGCCTATCTGCTGCTTGCCTTCCGGCTGCGGGAGGCGTCCACCGAGGTGCAGCTGGCGGTGCAGTATGGGACGGTGCTGGCGATGCTCTGGTGGCATGCCGCCCTCAACGCCTACGATCTCATCCGCAATCCCGAGGCCGAGACGGGCATTCTGGTCACCGCGCTGCTCGGCATGGCGGTTTTCATCCAGCTGCCCGTTCTGCTGGCGGTGCTGTTCTATGGATCGGGCTATCTGCTGTTCATGGGGCTGGCCGGGGGCATCCTGGCGGAGGGCGGACGCCTCAATCTGACCATAACGGCGATTGTCGCGCTGGCCATCTCGCTTGTCAGCCACCGACGGACGGTGGTGCTGCTTCGCCAACGGCGGGAGATCGGTGAGATGAACCGGCGGCTGCAGGCGTTGCTGCAGAAGGATCCGTTGACCGGCCTGCTCAACAAGACGGCCTTCGAAAGCTGCGCGGCGTTCCATCTGGCCCAGCAGACGCGGGTGGCTCTTTTTATCGCCGATCTCGACGATTTTAAGGAGATCAACGACCGCTATGGCCATCCCTGCGGCGACTGGGTGCTGCAGCAGACGGCCGAACGGCTGCGGCAGGCCTTCCCCCAGGCGATCGGCATCGGCCGGATCGGCGGGGATGAGTTTGCGGTGGTGCTGGAGGAGCGGGACCCGGCGGTGCTGCGCCGGCAGGCGGAGACGCTGATTCGGCTGGTCGGGGAGATCCTCTGGCAGGAATCGCCGGTGGGCGCCCGCTGCAGCGTGGGGATCGGCCTGCCGGCCGCCCAGATTTCCTATGAAACCCTCTATCGGGAGACCGACCGCGCGCTCTATGCCGCCAAAGGGGAGGGGAAGGGCCGCAGCTATCTCTGCGAGATACACTGATCGATACCGGGGAAAAGGGGGAGGATGGTATGCCGCCGGCGGCGGAAATAGGCGTATTCGTTCAGGCGGGCATCCTGTTTGCCGTCTGGCTGGGAACGATGGCGATGCTGGCCGAATGGCGTTTTTCCCGTCCGATCAGCCTGATGGCGGCAGGCGGCCTGCTTTGCTGGATTCTCTTTTTTCAGGCGGTACTGCTGTTTGCGGGCGTCTCCCCCACCCGGGTGCTGACCCTGCTGCCGCTGACCGCCTATCTGCCCTCCGTCTGCGCGCTGCATCTGCTTTCCCGCGCGGGCTGGCTGCGGACGGCGGCGGTCTGGACGATGGGTGTGCTTCTCTATCTGGTGATGCGGGTCTTCCAGAAGCTGTTTCTCCTTCTTGCCGCCGGAATATCGGCGCTTTCGGGTGGATGGATGGAGCTGTTTTTGACCGGCGGGATGCTGCTGGTGGGCGGATTGCTGCTCTTCTGGATGATGCGGCGGGTTCGCGCGCCCTTCCGCGCCTGCCTGCTGCGGACGGAGATCGACAGCTGGCTACCCCTCTGTCTGCCGATGGCGATGCTTCTGCTGTTGCTTGCCTACTTCTGCGCCAGCGCCACCCGGCCGTTCCTGCTGCTTCTGTTGATGGGAACCGCGCTTTCGATGCTGCTGGTCCTGATGCGGGTACTCACCACGTCGGAGACGCTGGCCCGGATGCGGGAGAGGGAGCGGGCGGTGGAGACCCAGCTGCAGCTGCAGCGGCAGGCGTATGAACATGTCTGCCAGCAGATGGAGGTGGGCAGGGCCTACCGGCACGATATGCGCCACCATCTGCAGGTGGCGTCGTCGCTCGCGCGGCAGGGGGAGATGGACGAGCTGACCCGCTATGTCGACGCACTGCAGGGTAAGCTCGATGGGGTGGAGGCGGTCCGTTATTGCGGCAATCCGGCGGTCAACGCGGTACTCTCCCATGCGCTGGGGCGGGCGGCACAGGCGGGCTGCCGGGTGGATGCCCGCATCCGGCTGCCGGAGGTGCTGCCCTTCGATGCGATCGACCTCTGCGTGGTGTTTGCCAACGCGCTGGAAAATGCTTTGGACGCCTGTATGCGGATGGACGGGGAGGCCGGACGGTATATCCGTCTGTGGGCCGACTGGAAGGAGGAGCGCCGGCTGGAGCTTGCGGTGGACAATCCCTGCGAGCTGCCGCCCTTGTTCGACGCGGACGGGCTGCCCCGCTCGAAGCGGGGTGAGGGGCATGGCATCGGACTGCGGAGTGTCCAGCGGGTGGTTGGCCGGTACAACGGCATCGTTCGCTGCCGCTGGCAGGCGGGTGAGTTTCAGTTCCGTGCCGTCCTCTTCCGGCCCGCCCAGCCGGTCCAGCCGGCGGAACAGCCCCGGATGTCCGCGCCGCTGGCGGTGTCCACCGCCCGTCCGCGGATGCTGCCGCTGGGGTTGGCGGTACTGGCCTGTGCCCTGCTGCTCGGCAGCCTGCCCTTTCTCTCGGAGAGAGGGGCGGACGCGATGACAGTGACCGGGGAGGTGGCGGCCGCCGGTGGGGAAAGGACGATCGATTTCGAATGGGGGGACAGCGCCTTGACCGCCCGAACCGCCCCGCTGCGGCCGGTGGATGGCGTCTCTCTGCCGGAGGACCCGGCGGAAGAACCCGAACCGGCCTCCTCCGCGCCGGCTGTGTCCGTCTCCTCCGATCCGTCGTCCGCTGCCCCCCTTTCCCTTCCGCCGGAGGAAGTGGAGACGCCGCTCGAAGACGGCGGGAGTTCCGCTTCGCAGCAGGAGGTTCGCCCGGAGCGGCCGGAAACTGAACCGGAGATAGCGGAGCCCGCCGAGCCGGCGCTGGACAGCAGCCGGCCGGAGACGGATGCGGCCCCGGATCGTCCGGAAAATACCGCCCCGCCCGCCCAGACGCCGGCCGGCCCGGAGGAGGGGCTGGAGGCGGTGGACGACGGGCTGGAGGCGGCCATCGGGGAGATGCGGCGGCTCTTCCAGCAGTATGCCAGTCAGAAATACCAGGGCTATGTCGGCATGGACATCACCCGGATGACGGTGCGGCAGGATGACCGGCTGCTGACCGTTGCGATGTCCGCCACCCTCAATGCCGGCAGCTCGTTCGAATGTACCCGCCACTTCACCCTCGACCGGACGACCGGCCAGCTGCTTCGCCTCGAGGACCTTTTCCAGCCGGGCAGTCCCTATCTTGAAACGATCAGCGGGGAGATTGCCCGCCAGATGGAGGCGCGCAACCGGGAGGAGGGGCTGGATCTCTATTTTGCCGCGGGGCCGCAGGGGCTCTGGGGTCCGTCCGAGCGCTTTCAGCGGATCGAGGCGGACGAGGACTTTTACATCAACGCGCAGGGACAGCTGGTCATCAGCTTTGCCGAAGGCGAGGTGGCAACCGGTGCGGCCGGCAGTCCCGCATTCACGATTCCGACCACGCTGCTTTCGGGGATCCTCGTGCGGGACGATCTGCTGTGTTCAGTCTAGCGAAGAAACTGCAAAGCGAGGAAATCCGTTTTGATTCGATGCTGTATTTGTGACGACCGTCCGGAGGAATGCCGGATGCTGGAGGGGTATGCGGCGGATTTTTCGGCATCCTATCCCGCCTTTCCGCTCCGGATCGAAAGCTTTCTGTCGGGCTATGATCTGCTCGAAACGGTGCGGCTGCAGGGGGGCTATGACCTCTATCTGCTGGATGTTCTCATGCCCCATCTCAACGGCATCGAGCTGGCGCGCCGGCTGCGGGAACGGGGGGAGGTGGCCGAGCTCCTCTTTCTGACCGTCTCACGGGAGTATGCGGTCGAGGCGTTTGGCGTCAAGGCGGCCGGCTATCTGCTCAAGCCGATCCAGCGGGCCGATTTTAACCGGGAGGTACTGGGCTGTCTCCACCGGCTGACGCTCAAGGACAATCCCGCGCTGCTCTTTAAGACGCGGGAGGGGCTGCGCAAGGTCCATGTCCGGGAGATTGTGACGATCGAGAGTTTCACCCACCGCCGGGTCTGTACGCTGGCGGACGGCAGGACGTTCGAGACGGCGGCGACCCTCTCCTCCCTCTACGAGCGGCTGCAGGCCTACCCCCGCTTTTTCCTGCCCCATCGGGCCTATATTGTCAATCTCGACTATGTCGGAGGGCTGACTTCGACCGATCTGCTGATGACCGACGGCAGGCGGATTCCCGTCTCCCGCAAGCTCTATGCCCGGCTGCGGGAGGTCTATCTCGATTCGATCTTTTAAAAGAATGCAGAATATCCTGCCCGGCTGCAGCCATGATCGCGCGAACCGCCCGATCCCGGCTGCGGCTGTGTGTTTGGAAGAGACATCCGGGCAAAACGGCAGCGCCCGGGTTGGTTGCAGGAGCAAACGAAGGAGTGTGCGCGGATGATTTTGGTTGTGAACAGCTGCATACGGGGGGCGCAATCGGCGACCTGGCGGTATTGCAAGGCCTATCTGGATACCCTGCCGGCCGACCGGCTGGAGGTGCTCGAGCTGGAGCGGATGGCGCTTTGCCCCCTCGACCGGGCGGCGCTGGAAGCGCGGGATGCCCTCTGCCGGGCGGGCGCCTTTGAGGACGCGAGCTTCCGGTTGGCGAGGCAGTTCCGGGACGCCGAGGAGATTGTGATTGCCGCTCCCTACTGGGATCTCTCCTTTCCCTCCCGGCTCAGGGTCTATCTGGAGCAGATTATAGTCGCCGGCCTGACCTTCCACTATCGCGCGGACGGGCGTCCGGAGGGGCATTGCCGGGCAGAGCGGCTGCACTATTTTTCCACCTGCGGCGGCTTTGTGGGGGAACGGCATCTCGGCTTCTGCTATGTCCGGGAGCTGGCCGCCACCATGCTGGGCATCCCCGAATCGATCCTTCATATGGTCGAAGGACTGGACATCGATCCCATGCGCCGGGAGGCGATTCTCGCGGCGCATCTGCATGATTTCGACTGAGATCCCCGGCGGATGCAAAGCCGGACGGCTGGTGTAAGGCCGTCTGGCCGTCGCGATTCACGCACAAAAGCGGGCGGTTCACGAAGGGACTGCACCGAAGAGGGCGGAAAGCGGTATCATGAAAGCTGCATGTTCGGCGCCGTCCGTGCGCCGGACAGCACCTTGCCGAAAGGACGGATGTTTCATGATTACCTTCGTCGTTGCCCTGCTGCTTCTCTTCGTGGGCTACCAGCTCTACGGACGGGTGGCCGAGCGGGTGTTCCGCCCGGATGACCGCCCCACCCCCGCCGTCGACCATCCCGATGGGGTCGACTACGTACCGATGAAGACCTGGCGGGTTTTTCTCATCCAGCTGCTCAATATCGCCGGCACCGGCCCGATCTTTGGGGCGCTGATGGGGGCGGTATTCGGCCCGATTGTCTTCTTCTGGATCGTTCTCGGTTCGATCCTCGGTGGCGCGGTCCACGACTATATGTGCGGCATGATCTCCATCCGGCTGAATGGCGCCTCGGTTTCGGAGATCGTGGGGACCTACCTCGGCCGGGCGGCCAAGCAGATCATGCGGGTGTTTTCGCTGGTGCTGCTCATCCTGACCGGCGCCGTTTTTACCACCAGCCCGGCGGCGCTGATCGCCCGGCTCACCCCCGCCTGGATGGACACCACCTTCTGGGTGGTGGTCATCCTCATCTACTATCTGCTGGCGACCCTGCTGCCGATTGACAAGTTGATCGGAAAGATTTATCCTGTCTTTGGTGTGCTGCTCGGACTGATGGCGGTCTGCATCATCGGCGGGCTGCTGGCCGGCGGCTATGGCCTGCCGGAAATTGCGCTGGAAAACCGGCATCCCGACGGCCTGCCGGCCTGGCCGTTCATGTTTGTGACGGTTGCCTGTGGGGCGATCTCCGGCTTCCACGCCACCCAGACCCCGATGATGTCCCGTTGCATCCAGAGCGAGCGGGAGGGCCGCCGGGTGTTCTATGGCGCGATGATCGCCGAAGGGGTCATCGCCCTCGTCTGGGCGGCGGCCGGTGTCGCCTTCTACGGCACGACCGGCGGGCTGCAGCAGGCGCTGGCTTCGCTTGGACAGGCGGGGGTCGTCTACGACATCGCGACCTCGCTGCTCGGTTTTGCCGGCGGTGCGCTGGCCATCAGCGGGGTGGTCATCTGCCCGATCTCGTCGGGCGATACCGCCTTCCGCAGCGCGCGGCTGACGATCGCCGACTGGTTTAAGATCGATCAGGCGAAGATGGGCAAACGCTTGGCGGTTACCCTGCCGCTGCTGGCGGTGGGGGCGGCGCTGACCCAGATCGATTTCGACATCGTCTGGCGCTATTTTACCTGGAGCAACCAGACGCTTGCGATGCTCTTCCTCTGGGCGGCGTCGGTCTATCTGGCGCGCTACGCGAAAAAACGCTGGTACGCGGTGATGTGCGCGGCGCCCGCGACCTTTATGTCGGGGGTTTCGGCCACCTACATCCTGATGGCCGACGAGGGCTTCCGCATCGCCGGGACCATCGCCTATCCGGTGGGCGCGGCCTTTGCACTCGGCTGTGCGCTGCTCTTTTTCCGCAAGGCGCGCCGGATGGAGCGCCCGGCGGAGGATGCGGCGCAGGCATGACCGGCCGCTGTTCGAGGCACACGATACCCAAAGGGAAGGAAAGACACATCCGATGAAAAAGAGAACCCTCCGGCTGACCATAGGGCTGCTGATCCTCTGTCTGGCCGGAACCCTGCTGGGCGGCTGCATGGCCGCATCGCCGGCAAGCGGTGCCTCGGCCGCGAGCGTGGACCTTTCGAGCGGGGCCGAGACAGACGGAACGCCCCTCGAAACCACGGCGGAGGACATTGTTGTCCTCTTTACCAACGATGTCCATGGTGCGGTCGATGCCGATATCGGCTATGAAGGGCTTGCCGCCTATAAGGACTGGATGGAGGAGAAGACCCCCTATGTCACGCTGGTCGACTGCGGCGATGCCATCCAGGGGGACCCGCTGGGGGCGGTTTCCCGCGGCGAGTTCCGGGTGGAGATCATGAACGAGGTCGGCTATGATTTCGCCATCCTCGGCAACCACGAGTTCGACTACGGCATGGAGCAGCTGGCCTCGCTGATGGCGGAGGCGGACGCCCGGTATCTCGGCTGCAACCTCCGCTATACCGGTGAAGGCACCTCCCCGGTTGTCGAGGCGCTCGAGCCCTATGCGATGGTCGATTACGGCGGCCGGCAGGTTGCCTACATCGGCGTGACCACCCCGGTGACCATCACCTCCTCAACCCCCGCCTACTTTATGGATGAGGCGGGCAGATTTGTCTACGATTTCTACGGCAGCAGCGGGGAGGAGCTCTATACCCGGGTGCAGGAGATGGTCGACAGCTGCCGGGCGGAGGGGGCCGACTATGTCGTCCTGCTGACCCATCTGGGGGAGGAGGCGTCCACCGCGCCCTTCCGTTCCTCCGATCTCATTGCCGCGACCGAGGGGGTCGATGTCGTGCTGGACGGCCATTCCCACGATGTCATCCCCTGTGATATCCTCCAAAACGCCGCCGGGGAACCGGTGCTGCTCTCCTCGACCGGCACCGGACTTGTGAACATCGGCCAGCTGGTGATCGGGGCAAACGGCAATCTCCAGACCACCCTCATCGGCCGCTATCCCGAGCGGGATGGCGAGGTCGAGGCGTTTATCGACGGCATCGAAAGCGAATATGAGGCGACGCTGGGCGAGGTGGTTGCCGAAAGTGAGGTGGCGCTGACCACCGCCTCACCCGAGGGCATCCGGCTGGTCCGCAGCCGGGAGACCAATCTCGGCGACTTCTGCGCCGACGCCTACCGGGTGATGACCGGTGCGGATATCGCCTTTGTCAACGGCGGCGGTATCCGTGCGGACCTGCCGGCGGGCGCGATCACCTACGGCGATATCATCGCGGTGCACCCCTACGGCAACACCCTCTGCATGGTCGAGGCGACCGGCCAGGAGATCCTCGACGCACTTGAGATGGGCTGCCGGGCGACCACCGCCGAGACGGTCGGTGCGGACGGATTGGCCGCGGGGGAGGACGGCGGCTTCCTGCAGGTCTCCGGCCTGCGCTACACCGTCGATACCAGCATTCCCTCGACCGTCGAGCTGGATGAGATGGGGATGTTTGCCGGCTGTGGGGAGAATCGCCGGGTGCAGGATGTCGAGGTGCTGGCGGCGGACGGCAGCTACCAGCCGATCGATCCCGAGGCGACCTACACCCTTGCCTCCCACAACTACATGCTCAAGCAGAGCGGCGACGGCTATACGATGTTTACCGACAATACCCTGCTGCTCGATGAGAGTATGCTCGATTATCAGGCTCTCATCACCTATGTAGCCGACGAGCTGGGCGGGGTGATCGGCGAGGCGTATGCCGAACCGCAGGGCCGCATCCAGGTGATCGGTTGAGCTTTGGTCCCGATACCGCAGGGCCCCTTCCGGGAGGAAGGGGCCTTTTGCTGTCCCTTCGTCCGTCCATCTGCACAAATAGCGGACGCAGCCCTTGTGAAACATTTGTTCTATTTTGGCTTGACTTTGCCGCCCGGCGCTGGTAGAATGGGAACAGAGAAAAAGAACAAATGTTTTTTCTGAAAGATGAGGTGGATGGGATGCTGCTCGTATATATGGCCCTGCTGTTTGGGATGCTGGGACTGCTCGCACTGCTCGAGTCGATGCCGGCGGTACGTCGGAGGACCAATCGGATGGTCGCGGTGTTGCTGTCGGACGGACGCCGCCGGGTGCCTCCCCGCGTTCTCCCCACCCCGATGGCCCATCCCCGGCCGGTGCGCCGCCCCACCCATTCCCGTCTGGCTTCCTAGCGGGGGAAAGGCTGTCCCGCCGCGCGCCATGCCCATACCGCTTGTGACAGACCGCTTGAGCTACCCGCTGGGAGGGAGAAGGGGATGCCCCGGCTCCGGGCGGCCGGCATCCCGCCTGCGCAGATGCGCACACCCGCGGGGTTGTCCGATGTGGCCTTGGGGGAGGCGCATGCGGGATCCCTCTTTGCAGCCGTTCTCCAACCGGCAAATGCGCACCGCGCTCCCTGCATATGACATCGATCGTGGGGGATCTATGGGGCGGGGAAAGAGCTTTTGCCTTTAGAAATTGCGGCTTTTTGTAAACCGGTATCCCATCCCAAAGATGGGGGATGCCGGTTTTGTGCTGCCGGATGGGGGTGGGAAGATTCCTAGCTTCCCCGGCTTTTTTCGCCGGGCGGGTAGACCGAGGGGGAAAGAGCCGCTATAATGGGAGAAAGGGCCGCCGGACGCGGCCGGAAGGAGGGAACGGGGTGGAGCATATCGACGTCCTGCTGTGGGATGTGGATGGGACGCTGCTCGACTTTGCGGCGGCCGAACGGGCGGCAATCCGGTCGCTCTTTGCCGAATTTGGCTTGGGCGACTGTACCGACGGGATGCTCGCCCGCTATGCGGCGATCAACCGGGGCTACTGGGAGAAGCTCGAGCGGGGGGAGATGAGCCGGCCGGCGATTCTGGTGGGCCGCTTTGCCGATTTTCTGCGGGAGCTGGGGCAGGATGCCGGCCTGGCGCCGGCGCTCAACGAAGCCTACCAGCGGCGGCTGGGGGAGACGATCGTCTTTCGGGATGACAGCAAGACGCTGGTCGCCTCCCTGCGGGGACGCATCCCCCAGTATGCCGTCTCGAACGGGACGGTGGTGGCCCAGACGGGCAAGCTGCGCCGTTCCGGCTTCGATCAGCTGCTCGACGGGGTGTTCCTCTCGGAGCAGTTGGGGGCGGAAAAGCCGGCGGTCGCCTTCTTCGAGCCGGTGCTGCGGGCGATCGGCAGCCCCGACCGGCAGCGGGTCTTGATTGTCGGCGATTCGCTGACCAGTGATATCCTCGGCGGCAACCGGGCGGGGATCCGCAGCTGCTGGTACAACCCGGACGGCCTGCCCAACGCCACCGAGGCCCGCCCCGATTATGAGATCCGCAATCTCTGGGAGGTCACCCGGCTGCTTTAGGAGGGATCCGGCCCTGCCGGCCTCGCCCCGTTGGATGAAAGAGCCGGCGGCAAAAAAGCAAACGGCATGGAAGTTTCCATGCCGTTTTTCGACTGTAAAGGGGATCAGTCCCCATAGGGGAGCGCCAACCGGCCGTCCGCATCGAAGGGGATGTCGAACGGCGTGCCGACAACCTCCATCCCCTTCTGCCGGGCCTCGTCGGCCATATTTTCCGAGACATAGATGAAGCCGAGGTCCTTGGTGCTGCGGATGATCGACAGCCGGACATCCGCCTCCCGGACCGCGTTCGAGCATTTGACCATCGCCTGCACCACCTGCTTATCGGTGGCAAAGCTGATGGGGATGGCGGCGATGTTCGTCACCGTCGAGGTCAACACATTGGGATAGGTCATCGCGGGGTCGACCGCGTCCCGCAGCCGGTGGGTGATCGCGTCACCGAAGCCGACCCCGGTCGCGTTGCCGTGCGACGCCTCGGTCAGCGAGAGAATGCCGATCTTGTTGATGTGGATATCGTTGTGATAGAAGGTGGTGGCAAACCGGCCGGTCACATTGGGATCGAGCCCGGTGCCCGAAATCTCCTTGCCAATCCGTTCGACAATGAGGGCGTCCAGCTCGGTATAGAAGCTGCGGGCGAGATAGCGGTTGGCCTCCTCGAGGATGGCCGGCTCCCGCAGAGGAATTTCCCTGCCCTCAACACCGTAGATCTTTGCCAGATGGGAGTAGCCGTTTTCCACCGTCGCGACGCCAAAGAGGATGTTGGCCTGCTCGGTGACCTTGCGCCCGACGTCGGCGATCACCCCCGGCATCACCCCGTAGCCGGTGCGGTGGTAGGTTTCGGCGCCGTGTTGCTTGCCCAGCCCGATAGCCATCATCTTCATCAGCCCGCTCTCATACCGGCCTTTGAAGGAGGTGTGTGCCTTGACCCGGTTGATGAGGATGATACCGTCTGCCGCGTGGGCATAGCGGTCGAGGAAGATGGGGCGCCCGTCGTCCGCGCGGGCGATCTCGTCGACCTCCATGGTGGCGCGGATGGGGACTCCCATCGTCTCCTCGGTGATGCCCTTGGCGGCGAGCAGCGCCCGCTGGCCTTCGGCGGTTGCGCCGCCGTGGCTGCCCATGGCCGGGACAATGAAGGGATGGGCGCCGCGCGCCTTGACCAGATCACAGACGGTGCGGGTGATGCAGGCGAGTGCGTCGATCCCCCGGCTGCCGGCAGTGACGGCGATCGACTGGCCGGGGCGAATGGCCCGGTAGCTGGGGAGCGCTTCGACCGCCTCCCGGACAGCCGCCGGGACATCCTCGACCGTCCCGTTGTAAAAATGCTGCCGGACACCGACGATGCGGGGAAGCTGGACGGCGGCAAGGGTTTCCTCGATGAATCCCATGACAAAGACCTCCTTGGATGGTGTAAAAATGCGACGGATGCGGCGCGGGGACAAAGAAAAACCGGCCTGCCGCTGCAAGCCGGTTTTGGAGTCATGGCAGGGGCCTACGGACTTGGTCTCGCCTGTCGGCTCGGTCGGCTCACGGCAGAGCGCCACTGGCGCTCGTTCGCCCCTCGACACGCATCACATGCCTCGATTGCAGATGATCTTTACCCTAACAAAAACCGGCCTGCCGCTGCAAGCCGGTTTTGGAGTCATGGCAGGGGTTGAAGGACTTGAACCCTCGGCACGCGGTTTTGGAGACCGCTGCTCTACCAACTGAGCTAAACCCCTATGGAAGAAGCCCGCCTTGCGGCGAACGTCTGGAAGGTATTATAGCATAGATTCATCCGGATGGCAACCCCCAAAATGCGCGGATGGGGCGAAAAATCCTGCGCGCTCATCCCTTGCGCAGCCGCTGCAGACAGCGGTAGATGCTCGACTGCGAACAGGCGAGCAGCTGTGCCGCCTCCCGGACCGCGCCCTTGCGCAGAAAGAATCCCCCATGCTCCAGCCGGGCGAGGATGCCCAGCCGTTCGGCGGCGGTCAGGCGATCGGCGGGGATGCCCAGCTGGGCGAGTTCGGCGGCCGCCGCCTCGTGGAGGGTGTGTCCGGCGGTGGAGATAGACGGCGCGGCGGGATGGAGGTGGGCGACCCGGCCGGGATCCATCTGAAAGTGGGTCTCGACAAACTGGTCGGGGTGGCAGAGACGGAGGATATCCTCGCTGAGCGCCCGATAGCGGCTGTCGTCAAAGAGGATGCAGAGCATGCCCGTGAGCACGCCCGCCTCCCGGATGAAGAGGGCGGAGGTGCGCAGCGTCCGGCCGTCCGGCAGCCGGTCGCGGAAATGCAGCACCGCGTCCCGCCCTTCAAAGCTCCGGTTGTCGAGCAGCCTGCGTCCCATCGCACCGAGCGGCGCACCGATCGACCGGCCGCTGATGTGGTTGTTGGCAATGGCGACGATGGCGCCCGACGGGTCACTTACATCGTGCAGCGCAATCTCGTAGTCGGGTCCGAGGGTGTGGCCCAAAAATTCGGTGATCTTGGCATAGTGTTCAAACAGCGGCCCGGTCATATCCGTCCCCTCCGTCGGCAGGATGATGCCCCTATTATACGCGCATGGCGAAAGATTCGCAAGCGAGAGGGGAAATTTTTATCACGATGCAAATAAAATGGGCGATATAGACGGATAGAGGAGCGGTTTTCGGTGGATACAGAGAAAACACCGGGATGGATTGACAGAAATTTCTCCAGATGATAATCTGTAACTGTAGGCATTTCGATTTTCACCGATACTGTCCGCCAGTCGAGAGGGCCAACAAGGGATTGGACACCCATGGCACCCGATGACCGGGGTATCCCCTTAAAAATGGAGGGAGCTGTATCATGAAACGTTATCCACTCGATGTCCCCGCCCCACGCGCTTTTACCTATGTCAAACGGAACATCCCCCAGGTGACGGTCGAGCAGCGGGAACGCGCGCTCCAAGCCACCCACTACAACGAGTTTGCCTTCCCCGCCGGGATGCTCACGGTCGATATGCTCTCCGACTCGGGTACGACCGCGATGACCGATCAGCAGTGGTCGGCGCTGATGCTGGGGGACGAGGCCTACGGCCGCAACAAGGGCTACTACCTGCTGCTCGACGCGATGCGCGACTGCTTCGAGCGGGGGGATCAGCAGAAGCGGGTGATCGACCTGGTGCGCACCGGCTGCCAGGATATCGACCGGATGATGGACGAGGTCTATCTCTGCGAATATGAGGGCGGGCTCTTTAACGGCGGCGCCGCCCAGATGGAACGCCCCAACGCCTTCATCCTGCCGCAGGGGCGCGCGGCCGAAGCGGTGCTCTTTGAGATTGTCCGTTCGATCCTCGGCCGGCGGCATCCCGGCAAGGCGTTCACCATCCCCTCGAACGGCCACTTCGATACCACCGAGGGCAACATCAAGCAGATGGGCTCGATCCCCCGCAACCTCTACAACAAGGCGCTGCTCTGGGAGGTGCCCGAGGGCGGCCGGTATGAGAAGAACCCCTTCAAAGGCAACATGGACACCGAAAAGCTCGAGGCGCTGATCCAGGCGCTCGGCCCCGAAAATGTGCCGCTCGTCTATTCGACCATCACCAACAACACCGTCTGCGGCCAGCCGGTCTCGATGGCGAACCTCCGCGAATCGAGCCGCATCGCCCACAAGTACGGCATCCCCTTCATGCTGGACGCCGCCCGCTGGGCGGAGAACGCCTACTTCATCAAGGTCAACGAGGAGGGCTACGCCGACCGCTCGATCGCCGAGATCGCGAAGGAGATGTTCTCCTACTGCGACGGCTTCACCGCCTCGCTCAAGAAGGACGGGCACGCCAACATGGGCGGCATCCTCGCCTTCCGCGACAAGGGGCTTTTCTGGCAGAAGTTTTCCGACTTCGGACCCGACGGCGCGGTGGTCAACGACGTCGGCATCCAGCTCAAGGTCAAGCAGATTTCCTGCTACGGCAACGACTCCTATGGCGGTATGAGCGGCAGGGATATCATGGCGCTGGCGGCCGGGCTCTACGAGTGTCTCAGCTTCGATTATCTCGACGAGCGGGTGAAGCAGTGCGAATACCTCGCCCAGGGCTTCTACAAGGCGGGGGTCAAGGGCGTGGTACTGCCGGCAGGCGGCCACGGCGTCTATATCAACATGGATGCCTTCTTCGACGGCAAGCGGGGACATGATACCTTCGCCGGCCAGGGCTTCAGCATCGAGCTGATCCGCCGCTATGGCATCCGCGTCTCCGAGCTGGGCGACTACTCGATGGAATATGACCTCAAGACCCCCGAACAGCAGGAGGAGGTCTGCAACGTCGTCCGCTTTGCGCTCAATCGCGACCAGCTCCACCGGGAGCATCTCGACTATGTCATCGCGGCGGTCAAGGCGCTCTACGAGGACCGGGAGAGCATCCCCAACATGCGCATCACGATGGGCCGCACCCTGCCGATGCGCCACTTCCACGCCTTCCTCGAGCCCTACCCCAACGCATAGGCCGTTTGGATCAGGCATTTTTAGAATTTCCTCCCACCGGGCAGGGGCCCTTCGGATCGATGGATCCGGGGCCCCTGCCCGGCGGTTTTTTTCTTTGCAGCCCGCGGAAAAAGGTGGTATACTGTGGGATGAAAACGATCACAACAGGAAAGGAATGGATATTCCATGCGTGTACTGGTGGTGGAGGACGAGCGGGATCTCAACCGCCTGATTGTCAAGATGCTCAAAAAAGCGGGCTACAGCGTCGACGGCTGCTACGACGGGGAGGAGGCGGAGGACTACCTCCGGGGCGCCGACTACGACGCCATCCTGCTCGATGTGATGATGCCGAAGCTGGATGGCTACCGGCTGCTCGAACGGCTGCGGGCGGGGGGCGACGAGACACCGGTGCTCTTTCTGACGGCCCGGGACGCGATTGCCGACCGGGTCCATGGGCTCGACCTCGGCGCCGACGACTACCTTGTCAAGCCGTTCGATTTCGAGGAACTGTTGGCCCGCGTCCGGGCGATGACCCGCAAGCGGACAGGCAGCCGCAGCAACCGGCTGACCCTCGGCGATCTGGAGATGGATACCCTCAGCCGGACGGTGCGCCGGGGTGAGCGGACCATCAGCCTGCTGCCCAAGGAATTTACCATCCTGGAGTATATGCTCCGCAACCAGGGTGTGGTGCTCTCCCGCGAGCAGCTGGAGAATCAGATCTGGAACTACGAATATTCCGGCAGCTCGAACAACATCGACGGCTATATGAGCCGGCTGCGCAAAAAGCTCGACGGGGAGGGGGAGGCCAAGCTTCTCCATACCATCCGCGGGGTCGGCTGGGTGCTGCGGGCGGAGAGCGAGGCGGCGCGATGAAAAAGCTCTCGGTGAAGACGCGGATTGCCGTCTGGCTGACCCTGCTGATGGTGCTGCTGGCCGGGCTGCTGCTCATCTTTATGCTTCTCATCAGCCGGTCGGTGCTCTACCAGACGGCGGTCGAGGGGCTGGAAAGCACCGCGCGGTCGGGTTTTGACAAAATCCATCTCGAAAACGGCAGTCTGGTGCTGGACGCGGGATTTACCTTCTCGCAGAACGGGGTCTCAACCTTGATCTACAGCCGGAGCGGCGCACTGCTCGCCGGGCAGATTCCCGTCTCCTTTACCACCACCGAGCCGTTTGAAAACGGGCTGATCCGGACGGTTACGAGCGGGGAGGAGCAGTGGCTGCTGCTCGATGTCTTTCTGCCGTCCGGCTGGGAGGATGGCGTCTGGATTCGCGCGGTGATGGAGGCGCCCGAATCGGGACGGACGACCCGCAATCTGCTGATCGTTGCGCTGATTGCCCTGCCGTTCTTTCTGGTCCTGGCGGCCTGGGGCAGCTATTGGATCGCCCGGCGGGCCTTCCGTCCGCTCGACAGCATCATGGCGACGGCGGCGGCCATCAACGAGGGCAAGGATCTCTCCGGCCGGATCGGGCTGCCGCCCGGACGGGACGAGTTTTCCCGCCTGGCCGAGACCTTCGACGAGATGTTTGCCCGCCTCGAGCAGTCGTTTGAGGCGGAAAAGCGGTTTATTGCCGACGCTTCCCACGAGCTGCGGACACCGGTCTCGGTGATCAAGGGGGCCTGCGAATACGCCGAGCGGTATGATGAGACGGAGGAGGAGCGGCAGGAGACGATCGCGATGATCCACCGGCAGGCGGTACGGATGAGCGAGCTGATCGCCGAGCTGCTGAATATGACCCGCCTCGAGCAGGGGACGGCATCGCTGCAGCTGGAGACGCTGGATCTGGGGGAAGTGGTGCGGCGTGCCTGTGACGAACAGGGCTACCCGGAGGACCGCCTCCGGCTCGAGCTGCCCGCGGGGATTACCCTGCAGGGGGATGCCGCGCTGCTCATGCGGCTGGTACAAAATCTGATTGGCAACGCCTTTAAATATGGCAAGCCGGAGGGGCATGTCTGGGTTTCGGCCGCAAGACGGGCGGGGGAGACCACCCTCACCGTCCGGGACGACGGCATCGGCATCCCGCCGGAGGAACAGGAGAAGGTCTGGGAGCGATTTTACCAGGTGGATGCCTCCCGCCGGAGTGCGGGCGCCGGACTGGGCCTTGCGATGGTGGCGCAGATTGCCCGGTTGCATGGCGGCTTTATGACCCTCGAGAGCATCCCCGAGGTGGGCAGCGCCTTTACCTTCCACCTGCCCGATCCCCCTGCCGAAGCGGGGCACTAGACAGCAGTATCCGGGCCGGCGATCCCCTTTTTGGGGGGATCGACCGGCCCGGATGCCGCGCACAATATTTTTTTTAAAATTCTTGAGTCATTTCATGTAGATTTCATCTTCCGCCGGTAGGATAGGACTCACAACAGGAGCACGAAACAAACGAAAGGAGAATCCTTATGAAGTATATGAACCTCAAGAAGCATTGGAAAACCGCCGGCTGCGCGCTGGCCCTGTCGGTCCTGCTGCTGGGCGGATGCACCCAGCAGGCCGCCACGCAGATGGAAAAGCTCGGCGTCGATGATGCGACCGAGGCGGCCCTCAAGGCGGCCGGCGTGGCCGAGAACCGCGCCTCCTTCCAGTCGGCTACGCTGGAAACCCAGAACGGCCAGGAGTTTTACCGGATTGTCTTTACCGTCGACGGGGTGCAGTACGAGTACAATGTCGACGCGCTGACCGGCATGGTCATCACCAGTACGAACGACAGCCAGGGCAGCACAGCCGCTTCGAGCCAGACGCCCGTCCAGCCGCCGGCGGCCGCGAGCAGCTCGCAGGCGAATGACGCCACCGCCGCTTCCTCCAACGTCGAGATCTACAACGGACCGAATGATGCCTTAAGCGGCAGCCAGGCGAACACCGGCAGCACAAATGGCAGCAACCAGACCGGCAACGCGAACAACGCGGTGATCTCGTCCGATGAAGCCCAGTCGATCGCGCTCGGCCACGCGGGACTGAATGCGGCCGATGTGACGGTGGTACAGAACCGGCTGGAGTGGGATGACGGACGGCAGATCTACGATGTCGAATTCTACACCGCCGACTACACCGAGTACGACTACGAGATCGACGCGGTGACCGGCGAGATCCTCACCTACGACTACGACGCCGAGTACGCGATCCCGCCGGCCGGCTCGAATTCGGGCAGCATGATTTCGGAGGCGGAGGCCCGCTCGCTGGCGCTGGC
>CASGDD010000012.1 GCA_949300115.1 uncultured Oscillospiraceae bacterium
ACAGACCCGCATGATGACCGCGATCCTAAACGACGACCTGCGCCGCCGCCTCTCGGACGCCATCCAGGCGCTCGACGGCAAGGAACCGAACGGCGGCGCCTTCTACGGCGCACCGGCCGCCATCCTCGTGAGCGACAGCAAGGAGAACCGCTTTGCCCATTTTGACTGCGCCTGCGTCATGGAGAATCTCTTCCTGGCCGCCCACGCCCTCGGCTTCGGCACCTGCTGGATCAACCAGCTGTTCGAACGGTCGGACGAGCCTACCATCCGGCCGCTGCTGCGGGAGGCGGGCATCCCCGACGACTACCAGGTCTGCGCCGTCTGCGCGCTCGGTACGCCGGCCGCCTTCACCCCGCCCAAGGAGCGCCGGGAAGGCACCGTCCAGGTCGTGCGGTAGGGAGGCGATGGCAATGACCCCGCAGGAAACGCTGCAGCGCTGGATCGACGAGGCCCAGCGGATTGTCTTTTTCGGCGGCGCCGGGGTATCCACCGAGAGCGGCATCCCCGATTTCCGCAGCCAGGACGGGCTCTACAACCAGAAGTACGACTACCCGCCCGAAACCATCCTCAGCCACAGCTTCTTTAAGCACCATCCCGACGTCTTCTACCGCTTCTACCGCGACCGGGTGCTCGCCCTCGACGCCAAGCCCAACGCCGCCCACCGCAAGCTCGCTGAGCTGGAGGCGGCCGGCAAGCTCAGCGGCATCATCACCCAGAATATCGACGGGCTGCACCAGAAGGCGGGCTCCCAGAAGGTCTACGAGCTGCACGGCTCGGTCTGGCGCAACTACTGCACCCGCTGCCGCAAGCCCTATCCGGTCGAACGGATCGCCCGGGAGGAGGGCATTCCCCATTGCGGCGACTGCGGCGGCCTCATCCGGCCGGACGTCGTCCTCTACGAGGAGGCGCTCGACGGGCGGATGATCGAGGCGTCGCTGCGGCTGCTCGCGGCGGCCGATCTGGTCATCGTCGGCGGCACCTCGCTGGTCGTCTATCCGGCGGCCGGGCTGCTCGACGCCTACCGGGGCAACCGGCTGGTGATGATCAACCGCACCGCCACCCCGCGCGACGGCGCCGCCGATCTCATCCTGCGGGAGTCGATCGGCCAGGTGCTGGGCGCCATCCAGCTGCACTGAGTACGTCTCCCCTTTTCCCACACAGCTTCACCTACCTATTTTCACAAGGAGGTACAACCTACGATGAAATTCAGACCCATTGGCAAGTCGGGCATCGAGGCGTCGGTGGTCGCGCTCGGTACCTGGGGCATCGGCGGCGGGCCCAACTGGGCGGACACCGACGACGCCTACTCGGTCGGCACCATCCACAAGGCGCTCGACCTCGGCATCAACATGATCGACACCGCCCCCGTCTACGGCAACGGCCACTCGGAGGAGATGGTGGGCCGGGCGCTCAAGACGGTCGACCGCTCGAAGGTCATCCTCTCGACCAAATGCGGCTGGTGGTGGAAGGACGACCGCGGCAGCGAGTTTATGAAGCGGGGGGACATCACCCTGCGCCGCTCGCTCCGCCCCGACACCATCCGCGAGGAGATCGAGATGAGCTTGAAGCGGCTGGGCACCGACTACATCGACATCTATTTCACCCACTGGCCGAGCATTCCGCCCGATTTAACCCCCATCGCCGAGACGATGAACTGCCTGCTCGAGCTCAAGAAGGAGGGCAAGATCCGCGCGATCGGCATCTCCAACGTCACCACCGAACAGGCGAAGGAGTACCTCGATGTCGGCCAGGTGGACGTCATCCAGGACAAGTACTCGGCCATCGATCGGGCGAAGGAATGCGACCTGCTGCCCCTCTGCATCGAGGAAGGGATGGCGTTCATGGCCTATTCGCCGCTCGAGGCAGGACTGCTCTCCGGCAAGATCACGATGGACACGCCGGTGAGCGTCGCCCAGGGCAACCAGCCGTGGATGAAGCCGGAAAACCGTCCGCGCGCCCTCGCTTTCATCGACAAGCTGCGCGGGCTGGCGGAGAAATATGACTGCACGGTGGCTCAGCTGGCCATCGCCTTCTCGCTCGAGCAGCCGGGCGTCAGCCATCTGCTGCTCGGCGCCCGCCGGGAGAGCACGATTATCGAGAATGTCAAGGCGCTCGACCTGACCCTCGAGCCGGCCGATCTCGTCCGCATCCGCGGCTGGGCGGAGGCGCTCGGCACCCCCACCCTCTGATCGTATCACCCGCATCCCCCAGGAAAGGAAGACCGCCATGACCCCTATGCGCCGGAAGGACCGGGAGATGGACGAGGCGTTCGCCCTCTCCCTGCTCGCGAACTGCGCCTACGCCACCCTCTCGATGAGCGACGGGGCGGGCAATCCCTACGCGGTGCCCGTCAGCCCGGTGATGGAAGGCAATGTCGTCTACATCCACTGCGCCGTCGCCGGCAAAAAGCTCGAGCTGCTCGCCCGCTGCCCCCGCGTCTGTCTGAGCTGTGTCGGCCGGACGAAGGTGCTCGAAGCCGACTACTCGATGGCCTATGAATCGGCGATTGCGCTCGGTGTCGCCACCCTCGTCGAGGACGCGGAGGAACGCCGTCACGCCCTGCGGCTGATCTGCGAGAAGTATGCCCCCACCGCGATGGACGGCTTTGACGCCTATCTGGCCGGGCAGTTTGCCCATACCGCCGTCATCCGGGTGGATATCACCTCGATCAGCGGCAAATGCAACAACCGCTTTGACGGCTAAGCGCCGGCCTCGAACGACGGAAGCATCCTACCCCAACACGAAAATCTCCCCGCAGCCATAGATGCTCGGGGAGATTCCTTTTTTCTGCGTCTGTAAATGCCCTTGCGGGGATGCCGGCGGGGACGCTGCCGCGGCGGCCTCGCGCCGGGCACATCCTCCGGGATCACGGCTCGTCGGGATGGACGGTGAAGACCGCCTCGATGGGCACCCCGAACACCGCCGCGATGCTCCAGGCGAGCGCCAGCGAGGGGTTGTACCGCCCGATTTCCAGGTTGCCGATCGTCTCCCGCCGCACCCCCACCCGCTTCGCCAGTTCCCCCTGGCTCAGTCCATCGCGGGCGCGGAACTCCTTGATGCGCGTCTCAATCCTCATCCGCCAGCCCCCGTCTTTCCGCCCGCTCGTAGTGGTCGAGCAGCAGGACAAAGACCACCAGCGACAGCGCCGCCCCGCAGCTGCAGGCGACGACGGCCGCGCGGTTGACCTCCAAAACCGCCAGCAGCCCCACCGTCAACAGGCATTCGCAGCCGAGCCCCGAGAAAAACGCCGTCGCGCCCGCCCGCCGGACATGCTCCCAAAAGAGCTC
>CASGDD010000013.1 GCA_949300115.1 uncultured Oscillospiraceae bacterium
TACAGTATTGCTGCGGCTCCATGGTTTGCATCCACCACTTTTTAGCGAAGGGACTGGCACTTTTGTCTCATTCGATCCTCCCATCCCCCTTGTGAGAACCCCCTCTTACCAAACCGCTCGTTCGATCGGTTTGGCGCTCTAAGGTGATTTTGTCCGGCGCATGTCCGTACAAAATCGGATCTCTGTCAAAAAAGCCAATTGGAAACCAAATTAACTTTTTTGACAGACTGAGACCCCGCCTTCGGGCGGGGTTTTCTGCTGTCCGCCCCTCCCATTCGCCGGGCGGATGTGCTACAATCAGATTGCCGGTCCTTGTCACCGGCGATACCCACTGGACAGGAGGCGGGAGGATGGAAAGGACGCTCGACCGGACGCCGGTGCCGCTGCCCGGGACGCTGCGGCAGCTGTTCGCGGTGCTCGAGGGGGCGGGCTATGAGGTCTGGGTGGTGGGCGGCGCTGTCCGCGACCATCTGCTCGGCCGGCCGGTCCACGACTACGATCTCACCACCGACGCCCCGCCCGAGGCGATTGCGGCGCTCTTCCCCGATGCCATCGGGACGGGACGGCAGTTCCTCTCGATGCGGGTGCCGGTCGGGGAGGACCGCTATGAACTGACCACCTACCGCACCGAACAGAGCTACGGCGACCACCGCCATCCCGGCGCGGTGCGTCCGGTCGCCCATATCGGGGAGGATCTCTGCCGCCGGGATTTCACCATCGGGGCGATCTGCTACCACCCCCTCCGCGGCTACTACGACCCGCTGGACGGCATGTCCGATCTGCGGTCGGGACGGGTGCGGGCGGTGGGGGAGGCGGCGTGCCGGTTTGAGGAGGACGCGCTGCGCATCCTGCGGGGCATCCGCCTGGCGTCCGAGCTGGGCTTTGTGATCGAGCGGGCGACCGCCGCGGCGATGGCGGCGAAGGCGGGGCTGCTGCCCTCCCTCTCGGGCGAGCGGATGCTCTATGAGCTCGACCGCATCCTCCGCGGGGCCCATCCCGGGGCGCTCGATGCCCTCTTAGAGAGGGGGGCGCTCGCCTTTCTCGGCATCGAAGGGAGGGGGCCGCTGGCGCCGTTGGGGACGCTGCCGCCCGATCCGATCCCCCGCTGGACGGCGCTGTTTGCCGGGATGCCCCAGCCCCGGGCGGCGCTCGCGCGGGCCTCGGCGGCGCTGCGGATGCCGGGGGCCCTCACCGGCGGCGTCGCGGCGTCGCTGGACGCGATGGCGGGATTGGAGGGGGAGCGGACCGACCGGAACCTCAAACGGATGATGGGACGGTACGGCCCCGCGCGGGTAGCCGACGGCATCCGTGCGGGCGGCGCCTGCGGGCGGCTCTCTCCCGCGGAGGCGGAGGATCTGTCGCTGCGGATGCAGGGAATCCTGCAAAGGGGGGAGCCCTACTGCCGGGGGATGCTCGCGGTAAACGGCCGCGATCTCATCCGGCTCGGATATCGCGGCAAGGCGGTCGGAGAGACGCTCGACCGGCTGCTCGCGCGGGTGATCGACTGCCCGGCGTACAACGAATACAACAAAATTCTCGCCGATTTGATGCAGGATGCGCGGATGGGCTTGCAAAATGGACGCTGATCCAGTATGATAGGGAGGAAACGGACAGGCGGGAGGAAGGACGAATGGCAAAGGACATTCTGGCGGCGATCGAGGAGCGGATGCCCCACTTTTCCAAGGGGCAGCGCCGGATCGCCCGGTATATCGTCGACGAATACGACAAGGCTGCCTTTCTGACGGCGGCCAAGCTCGGCAAGACGGTGGGCACCAGCGAGTCGACCGTCGTGCGCTTCGCCTATGAGATGGGCTTTGAGGGCTATCCCCAGCTGCAGCGGGCGCTGCAGGAGATGATCCGCAACAAGCTGACGGCGGTGCAGCGCATCGAGCTCATCGAGGAGGCGGAGGACACCTCCAAGGTGCTGGGACAGGTGCTGGGGCAGGATATCGACCGGATCAAGCGGACCCTCGAGGAGGTCAACCGCGCCGATTTCGCCGCCTCGGTCGAGGCGCTCGGCCGCGCCCGCTCGATCTATATCATCGGGGTGCGCACCTCCTCCATCCTGGCGGGCTTTCTCGGCTTCTACCTGGGGCTTATCTTTGACAACGTCCGGGTGGTCGATGCCGACGGGGCGGGGGAGATCTTCGAGAAGATCGTCCACATCGGCGCGGGGGATGTCATCATCGGCATCTCCTTCCCCCGCTATTCCCGGCGCACCGCCCAGGCGGTCCGCTACGGCAAGGAGCGGGGCGCGACGGCCATCGCCCTGACCGACAGCGAGGCGGCGCCGGTCGCCCAGTATGCCGACTATCTGCTCAAGGCGCGCAGCGAGATGGCCTCCTTTGTCGATTCGCTCGTGCCGCCTTTAAGCCTCATCAACGCCCTCGTGGTGGCGGCGGGACTCGGGCGTAAGGAGAAGGTGGCCGAAACCTTCTCCCAGCTCGAATACATCTGGGAGCAGTACCGCGTCTTCGAGAAGCCGGGCGAGGAGGAGGCGGGCGCGTGAGCGGGGAGATTGTCATCGTCGGGGGCGGCGCGGCCGGATTGATGGCCGCCGGCACCGCCTGTCGCAGAGGACGCCCCGTCACCCTCATCGATTGCAATGCCACCCTCGCCCGCAAGGTGCGGATCACCGGCAAGGGGCGCTGCAACGTCACCAACGACTGCGACGCCGACCGGCTGATGGCCGCCATGCGCACCAACGGGCGCTTCCTCTACTCCGCCTTCAGCCGCTTTGCCCCCGCCGACACCATCCGCTTTTTCGAGGGGATGGGGGTGCCGCTCAAGACCGAACGGGGCGGGCGGGTCTTTCCCCTCTCCGACCGGGCGGAGGATATCGCCGGGGCGCTCGTCCGCTGGGCGGGGGATGCCGAGCTGCTCGAGGGGCGGGTGACCGCGCTGCTGCCCGGGGAGGCGGGCGGCGTCAGGGGCGTCCGGCTGGAGGACGGCCGTGAGATCGGCTGCGAGCGGCTGCTGCTCGCGACCGGCGGCATGTCCTATCCCGGGACGGGCAGCCGGGGGGACGGCTACCGGCTGGCCGGGATGGCCGGGCATACCATCGTCCCGCCCCGTGCCTCGCTGGTACCGGTCGAGACGTCGGACGGCTATACCGGCGCGCTGCAGGGGCTGAGCCTGCGCAATGTGACCCTCACCCTCACCGGCCCTGACCGCAAGGGACGGGAGAGGGTGCTCTTCTCCGAACTCGGGGAGATGCTCTTTACCCATTTCGGGGTCAGCGGGCCGCTGGTGCTGCGGGCGACCACCCTGATGGAGGAGCCGGCCGGCCGCTACCGGATGGCGGTCGATCTCAAGCCGGCGCTCGACCGGGAGAAGCTCGACAGCCGCATCCTGCGGGATTTTGAGCGCTACCGCAACCGGGATTTCCTCAACGCGTTGGGCGAGCTTCTGCCCCGCAAATTGATCCCGGTGGCCATCGCCCTCGCCGGCATCGATCCGCATACCAAGGTGCATCAGATCACCCGTGCCGAACGGGCGGCGCTCGTTGAGGTCATCAAGGCCTTTCCCGTCACCCCCAGCCGGCTGCGTCCGATTGCCGAGGCGATTGTGACGGCGGGCGGTGTCGATGTCAGGGAGGTCGATCCCCGCACGATGGCCTCGAAAATCTGTCCGGGGCTCTTTTTTGCCGGCGAACTGCTCGACGTCGACGGGGTCACCGGCGGCTTCAATCTCCAGATTGCCTTCTCCACCGGCCATCTCGCCGGGGAGTATCTCTAGGAGGGATATCATGTCCACCATCCAGATCGCGATCGACGGCCCGTCGGGCGCGGGCAAGAGCACGATGGCCCGCCGGATTGCCGAGCGGTACGGCTATCTCTACATCGATACCGGCGCGCTCTACCGCGCGATCGGCTACAAGATCCTCGCGCGGGGCGGCAACCCGGGTGACCCGGCCGATGTGCTGCCGGCGCTCGAGACCCTTTCGGTCACCCTGCGCCATGTCGATGGGGAGCAGCGGGTGTTCGCCGACGGGGAGGATGTCTCCGACCGCATCCGCACCCCCGAGGTCAGCATGGCCGCCTCGGCCGTCTCGGCGATTCCCGCCGTGCGGGCGTTCCTGCTGGAATTGCAGCGGGAGCTCGCCCGGAAGCAGAACGTTGTGATGGACGGGCGGGATATCGGCACCGTCGTGTTGCCCGACGCCCCCATCAAGATCTTTCTCACCGCCGACGCCGAGGACCGCGCCCGCCGCCGGTATGAGGAGCTCATCGCCCGCGGGGAGGCGGTCGACTATGAGACGGTGCTGGCCGACGTCAGAAAGCGGGATTACAACGATTCCCATCGGGCGATTGCCCCTCTACAACAGGCGCCCGACGCCCGCCGGGTGGATACCACCGGCTGTACCCTCGAGGAGGGCATTGCCCGGATTGGCGCCGCGATCGAGGAGATGATGGCCGATGTGGGTTAACTTCTACCGGGCGGTGGTCTGGCTGCTGACGCTGGTCTACAAGGTCGTCTGGTGCCGGGTGACCGTGCTCGGCCGGGAAAACATCCCCCGCGACGGCCGCGGGTACATCCTCTGCGCCAACCATCTGAGCAATGTCGACCCGATTCTGCTGGCCGTCTCCGACCACCGGCAGATCATCCACTTTATGGGCAAGGAGGAGCTCTTCCGTTTCCCCTTCCTCCGCGCCATCTTCCGCCGGCTGGGAGGCTTCCCGGTCCGGCGGGGCCAGGGGGACACCGGCGCCATCAAACACGCCATCGAGCTGATTCAGGGCGGCGGGGTGCTCGGCATCTTCCCCGAGGGTACCCGTTCGAAGGACGGCCAGCCGCTGCGCCCGAAATCGGGCATCGCGCTCATCGCCGGCGAGACGGGCGCCGACCTGCTGCCCTGCGGCATCTGGTATGAACGGGGCGGCCCCCGCTTCCGCGGCCGGGTGGTGCTGCGCTACGGCCGGCTCATCACCCACGAGGAGCTCGCCTATGCCGGCCGTTCGGCGGGGGAGCTCAAGCGGATCAGCCGGCTGGTGATGGACGAGATTGTCACCCTGACCGGCCCGGAGAGGGAGGGCGAACGATGAGGATCACGGTGGCCAAGACAGCCGGTTTCTGCTTCGGGGTCGACCGTGCGGTCAAGATGGCGGACGATCTGCTTGCCGCCGGGCGGAAGGTCGCGACGCTGGGCGAGCTCATCCACAATCCCGTCGTGACCGGGTCGCTGGCCGCGCGCGGCGCGCGGGTGATCGAGCGGCCGGAGGAGGCGGAGCCGGACGAGGTGGTGGTCATCCGTTCGCACGGCGTCGGCCCGGAGGTCTATCGGGTGCTCGAAGCGCGGGGCATCCAGATTGCCGACGCGACCTGCCCGAAGGTGCGCAAGGTACACCGGATTGTCGGGGAGGCGGCGGGGAAAGGACACCTCATTCTCATCGCCGGCGACCCCGAACACCCCGAAGTGCTCGGCACACTCGGCTATGCGGGCGAAAAAGCCTTTGTCATTCCCGATAGCAAAGCGATGCAGGATTTGTCCATTTCTGACAAATGTCCTAAAAATCTTTGGGTAACAATGGTATCTCAGACCACGTTTAGTGTGGCAAAATGGCTAAACTGCGTCTCGGAAGCAAAAAAACTCTATACAAAAATAGAGATATTTGATACAATATGTACTACGACATGGAATCGTCAGCGGGAGGCGGAAAGCCTCGCGGCCGAATCCGATGTCATGTTCGTGATTGGCGGCAGAAAAAGTTCCAACACGCGCAAGCTGTATGAGGTGTGTGCGCCGGTCTGCAGGACCTACCTGATCGAGCGTGCCGGCGAGCTGTGCGCTGACTGGTTCAAGGGCGCCGTCCGCGTGGGCATCAGCGCGGGCGCGTCGACGCCGGCCAGCACCATTAAGGAGGTACAGGAAACCATGACAGATCTCGTGAAAAACAATGGGGATGAAAACGAGGAGTTCAACTTTGAGGAAGCCCTCGAACAGTCGCTGAAGAGCGTCCATACCGGCGAAAAGGTGACGGCTGTTGTTACTGGATTCACCCCGAACGAAGTGGTGGTGGATATCAGCGGCATCAAGCACGCCAGCTATATCCCGATGTCGGAATTGACGGAGGAGTCGGTCGATCGTCCCGAAGACGTTGTTTCGATCGGTGATACCCTCGATCTCATCGTGGTCCGCGTCAACGATGTTGAGGGAACCATGGTGCTCTCCAAAAAGCGTTTCGACGCGATGGCCGGGCTTGAGAAGGTCTATGAGGCTGCCGATACGGGCGAAATTCTCGAAGGCAATGTGGTCGACATCGTCAAGGGCGGCGTGATCGCCATCACCAACGGCGTGCGGGTGTTCATCCCGGCGTCCCACGCGACGATGAGCCGCAATGAACCGATCGAAAATCTCCGCGGCAAACATGTCCGCTTTAAGATCCTCGAGGTCAACCGCCAGCGCAAGCGCGCGGTCGGCTCGATCCGTCAGGTGCTCAAGGAGGAGCGCAAGGCGAAGGAGGAGGCGTTCTGGCAGACCGCCGAGGTCGGCCAGCATTTCACCGGTGAGGTCAAGAGCCTCACGAGCTACGGCGCGTTCGTCGATCTGGGCGGCGTCGACGGGATGGTGCACATCAGTGAGCTGTCCTGGAACCGCATCAAGCATCCGAGCGAGGTCGTGAAGGTCGGCCAGCAGATCGAGGTCTATATCCGCGATCTCGACGTCGAGAACCACAAGATCTCCCTCGGCTACAAGAAGGACGAGGACAACCCCTGGTTCATCCTCCAGCGGGACTACAAGGTCGGCGACGTGGTCAAGGTCAAGATCGTCTCGATGACCACCTTCGGCGCCTTTGCCGAGATCATCCCCGGCATCGACGGCCTCATCCACATCTCCCAGATCGCCCTCGAGCGGGTTGCCAAGCCGCAGGATGTCCTGACGGTCGGCGAAGAGGTCGAGGCGAAGATCACCGAGATGGACTTCGACAAGAAGCGCATCAGCCTGTCGATCCGCGCGCTGCGTGAGGAGCGCCAGCAGGAGCCGGATGCCGAAGCGGTCTCCGAGGCCGAGTAGGCAGCAATACCGGGCGTATAGCAGTTACAAACCCCCGAGGCAACTCGGGGGTTTTGCTGTGCTGTAGGGGAGGATGGGATATGCCGGGCATCCTGCCGCGCGAGTGCAGAGTGAAGAGTTCCGGAGTGAAGAGTGAAGAGTTTTGGTGTGAATGCAAGGCATTCACGTCTTAATATGTCTAAATCCAAGATGCTGTACGCCCAACAGCTATCCTCCCACGCAATAAAGAAGCCGGCGCGAGGGCGCCGGCTCCACAACTCTTCACTTTTCACTGCATTCACTCTTCACTCACGCAGCGCGGTGCCGCTCGATATGGCTGGGGACGGTTTCGATCAGAAAATCCCGGACATCCCGAAGGAAATCGGCGGAGAAGGCGTAGCCCTCCCACGCGGCGGCGTCCATCTGGGGCAGGGTATCCTGCTGATAGCGCGCCAGCATCGCCTCGAAGGGGGTGACGGGGGAGGGGGCGAGCCGCATCAGATCGAGGATGACCGCCTCCGCGTCCCGATAGACGATGGCCGGTTCGATCGCCTCCCGATTAAGCGGCGGCAGATCCTCGTAGATGGGAAAGAGCAGATCCTCTTCGCTGGTGTCCCAAAAACCGACGAGCAGCATCGCGTCGGCGCAGGGATAGCCGAGATCGGTGTTCCGGATGGAGCCGTACCCCAGCTCGACCGCGACGTGCAGCGGAAAATCAAGCGCCGGATCGAGATCACAAAGCAGCGGCGAGCTGCTCATATAGGCGGACGCGCCGAACGCGGTGGTGAGGATGTAGGGCAGCGCGGTGTCGTCCTCCCCGCTTCGCGTTTCGGGGACGGGGAAGGG
>CASGDD010000014.1 GCA_949300115.1 uncultured Oscillospiraceae bacterium
ATAGCTTTCATACGCCGGATGATCCTCCACATAGGGCAGGATGTCGTAGACCACCACCGCGCCGTCGTCGTAGAGGAGCCGCTCCGCCAGCGCCTCCCGCCCGAGCAGCAGCTCGCCCGAACCGGTGACATCAAAGAGCAGATCGGGGTCGCTGCCGTCGTCGGCAAACGCCCGCAGCAGCATACAGTCGGCCAAGTGGGGCGCCTCATAGCCCGGCCCCGCATAGCTGTTTAGATCCTTGCCGAAGCTCAAAACCACACAGACATGGACCCCATAGGCCTCATACGGCATCCCCTCGTAGGCGGGGAGGTTCATCATCTCCGAAGCGCCCTGCACGCTGGTTATATAATAAGGTGTCTCCACCGGCCAGTCGGTATAAGGGGAGAGCGGGAAGATGTTCTCGGGCGCCCCCACCCGGTAGATGAGGGTCTCTTGATCGATCGTTTCGTCGTACCGCCACCACTCCCCCGCGTCATGCGCCCCCGCGAGCGGAACCGGCAGGGCGATACGGTTTTCCGCCCTTTCGTCCATCGCCGCCCCTTCGGAGGAGGCCGCCGGCAACGAGGAAATGGCGGGAGCGGCGGGCGGCAGCGCCCCCGAAGCGGACACGCCGCCCGAGGATGCCGTCCCATCGGACGCGGGCGCACAGCCGGCGAGCAGCGCCAGCATGAGAATCAGTACCCATCCGCGCGGCGAGAAGATTCGTCTGTCCATGGGATTCCCTCCTTTTTGCGGGCAGGGCCGCAACCCCATCCCCGGTCCATCCCGCCCATCCAGCGGATGGACGCAAAACAGGCGATGGCGGAAAGATTCTGCCATCGCCTGCCTGTTTTCACATCCTTGCCAACCGCTGGGAGCGGCCGGCCCCGGTGTCCCGGGAGGGTCTTCTGCGCGAGAGAGGCGGCGTTCGGACCAAAGGCTATCCGGCCCGCCGCTTACCGTTCACTGCAGATCTTGGTGGGCTCTCCGCGGAAAATGAGATCATCGATGTCGCCTTCGTGCTGCGGACGGCGATGATTCGCCTCCTGCATGGCTCGATCCCGAGCCTGCCGGACTATTTCAGCAGGAGAGCTTGCTTTTTTGACCTGTTTCATCAAAGCAGCCTCCTTTCAAGATAAACAAAACTGTTTGCCCCTTTGCGGGGCCTGGGGAGGAAACCGGGCGGCACGCACCGCCGTCCCCGTATACCATTCCGGAATATGAACCATATTATACGACAAACGGGACGAAAGTTCATGAACAAACCATGAACATTTGTGGAACCCGCTGCGTTTTCACGGGAAATTTTGTCGTTTTACGGCTATTTTATACAAGCATCCTTTAGCAGGTTAACAGAGCCGATGTTGTATGCGGAGCATTGCGAAAGCACAAGGGAATGGGGTTTGCGGCCGCCTGCGGCTTCCGTTTTTCCCCCTCTGCGCCTTTACTCTAGCATACCATTATATAACAGGCAAAAAAGTTCTGTTATTTTTTTGTAAAATATACTATAATGGAGGTTATCCTACTGTCGGGCGGCGAACCGCTGCCCCGCGAGATGCGCAGGGGGATGGCCGAAGGGGGCGCGTGAACATGGAAGACCGCTTTGCGATGCCGGAGGGGCGGGGCATCTCCCGCCTGCTGCTGCTCTGCCGCCTGCTCCATCTGGTGCTGCCGACGGCACCCCTCTGCGCGGTGACCCTGCTGCTCGCGAAGGACGGCCTCCCCTTCGGGATCGCCGCCGGGCTGTGGGGGCTGTGGTTTATTCTACTCCCCCTCTACCTCGCAATTTGGCGAAAGGGGTTCCGCTTCCGGCTGGGTACGAATTTTTTGTGGGTGCAGTCGGGCGTTCTGTTCCGGCGCGACCGGCGGATGCCGCTCGAAAGCATCCAGTATCTCTCCACCTTCGCCACCCCGCTCGAGCGGTTGCTCGGCCTGCGTGACCTCGTCGTCCACGCGGCCGGCGGGGTGATCTGGATCCCCGGCCTGCCGGAGGGGGAGGGGGAGCTGCTCTACCGCCAGCTCTCCCTGCGGGCGGCCGGCTATACCGGAGAGGGGGAGCGGGATGGATAGCCCCGCCTTCCGCCTCAGCCATCCGGTCGCCATCCTGCGCAGCGCGGGGCGCTACTTCTGGGTGCTGCTCATTCCCATCCTTCGGGGTATCCCGGCGGCCCTCCGGGGCGGCGGCCTGCTCGCCTGGTTTCGGGCCGTCTGGACCGATTTTATCATCATCGGCCTGCTCCTGCTCGCGGCCATCCTCCGCTGGAGTGTCCGGCGCTACCGGCTGACCGAGCGGGGCATCGAAATCCGGGAGGGGCTCTTCTTCCGCCGGCGGGCCTTCTACCCCTACCGCCGGATGGCCACCCTCGCGGTCGAGCGTCCGGCCCGATACGATCTGGTCGGCGCGGCGATTGTCCGCGGGGATACCCTCGCGGGCGGCCGGAAGAACTTCGACTGGACGCTGGTGCTCCCAAAGGACGAGGCCGCCGAGCTCATCCGGCGGCGCACCCTCGCCCTCGGCGTCTCCCCCGAAAAACCGGACGGGCAGAACGCCTACCGCCCCGGCTATCTCCAGCTGGCCGCGCTCGCCTTTCTGCTCTCCAATACGATGGCCGCCGTCCTCTTTTCGGCCACCTTCGTCTCCCGCCTGGGCGACCTGATCGGGCGAGAGCTGGAGGAACAGCTGGTGGGACGGCTGACCGAATGGGTCACCCATCTCATCCGCGGCATTCCCCCGGCCGCCGCCCTGCTGGCGGTGATCCTGCTTGCCAGCAACACCCTCGCCTTTTTTTCCACCCTCATCCGCTACCGCGGCTTCGCCGCCGAGCGGGACGGCCGCCAGCTGAGCGTGCGCGGCGGCATCCTCACCCGGCGCAGCTACCGCATCGATATCCGGGAGGTCAACGCCCTCGAGATCCGCCAGAGCCTGCTGACACGGGCGGCGAAGCTCTCAACCGTCTTCGTCTCCTCGGCCGGCTTCGGCAAACTGCAGCGGGATATGACCGTGCTCATCCCCGCCGCGCCGCCGGACGAGCTGGGGCGGGTGATGGCGGTGCTGGCGCCCGAATTTCTGCCCACCGAGCGGCAGATCCGCCCCACCGGCATCCAGCGCTATCTCTTCCCGCCCTTCATGATCCTGCTTGCCCTGCTCGCGCTGAGTACGCTCAGCTACCGGCTCTTTCCCGACTGGTTTTCGCTCATCCTCTGGGTCGGCGGGATGGGGGCGGTGCCGGCGCTGTGGTTTCTCCTGCTCTCGATCGCCGACTTCCGTTCGGCCGGCGTGGCCCGCACCGAGGGCGCCTACACCATCCGCTACGGCCGCGGCTTCCACCTCAAGACGGTCACCATCCCGATGGACCGGCTGACCTCGGTGACCCTGCGGCAGAACATTCTCCAGCGCCCCGACGATCTCTGCGACCTGCTCTTCGAGGTGCGCGGGGAGGGCTGGCGGCGGCACTGTGTCAAAAATCTCCGCCGGGCGGAAGCGGCCGCCCTGCTTGATTCCGACGCTCCCATCGCTCCCGGCGGGCGCGATGGCTCGCGATAGGGGAAATCCCCCCAACTGTCCCAACGAGGAGAGAATTCCCATGGTTCTACCGACATCCAGGCTGCGGCGGCTGCTCCACTGGACCCGACTGCTGCTCACCAGCCGCCTGACCCACCTGACCCTCTTTCTGATCGGCTGGATGTGGCTGATCGGCACGATCGTCGGCTCGGTCCGCTATGTCTATATCTACGAAGACCGGCAGGTACTCACCGCCGCCGTCACCCGGGAGGAAACCCCCGAAGCGATGCTGCGTGAACAGGGCATCGAGGTGCGGCCGGAGGACGAGATCCAATTTTCCGGCTTTGACAGCGCGATGTGCGAGATCCGCATCACCCGCGCCTTCACCGTCCACCTGCGGGCGGACGGCGTCATCCGCACCTTCACGATGACCTCCGGCACCGTCCGCGATCTGCTCGAGATGGGGAACATCACCCTGCGCAGCCACGACACGGTCAGCATGCACCTCTCGCAGGAGCTGTCGGAGGGGGACATCGTCGACGTCAGCCGGGTGGACATCGTCGAGGAGGTCGAGGAACAGCCCATCCCCTACGAGGTCGACATCCGCTACACCTCGCTGCTCAAGGACGGGCGACAGCGGGTGCTCTCGGCCGGGACCGAGGGCGTCCTCTCGATCTATACCCGCGACATCTACGTCGACGGCAAGCTGGTCGAAAGCAACCAGACGGAGGAGCGGGTCACCCGGCAGCCGGTCACCGAATACCGGCTGGAGGGGGCGAAGGTGCCGACCAACGCAAACACCAGCGTCCCGCTCGACGAAAACGGCAATCCGATCGATTATCTCTATAAAATCGACGGGGTGGCCACCGCCTACAACGTCCGCCCCGGCCGCTCGACCGCTTCCGGCCGGGATCTGATCGTCGGACATATCGCCGTCGATCCGGCCGAATTCCCCTACGGCACCCGGATGTACATCAAGACCCCCTCGGGCAGCTTCATCTACGGGGAGGCGATTGCCGCCGACACCGGCGTCGCGATGGTCGAGGGCCATGTCGACGTCGACCTGCTCTTCGAGACCTACCTCGAAGCGACGATGTTCGGGCGGCGCAATGTCGAGATCTATGTGCTGGAATAGCGGCAACTTTTTTCTTCGGAGGCAAGAGGGATGCAGAAGATGATGGGATACATGCGGCGGGCCATCGCCCAGTACGACATGCTCGCCGACGGCGACCGGGTGGCGGTCGGCGTCTCGGGCGGCAAGGATTCGCTCGTCCTGCTCGTGGGGCTCGCCCGGATGCGGCGGTATCTGGGGATCGACTTTGAGGTCGTCGGGGTGACCATCGACCAGGGCTTCGAGGGCAAACCGGGCGACTTCTCCCGCATCGAGGCCCTCTGCCGGGCGGAGGACATCCCCTACGAGATCGTCCGCACCGAGATCGGCGAGATCATCTTCCACTGGCGGGAGGAGCAGAGCCCCTGCAGCCTCTGCGCCCGCATGCGCCGGGGCGCGCTGCACGACGCCGCCGTCCGGCTCGGCTGCAACAAGGTCGCCCTCGGCCATCACCGGGAGGACGCGCTCGAAACCTTCCTCATGAACCTGATGAACGAGGGGCGGCTGGGCTGCTTCTCGCCGGTAAGCTATCTCTCCCGCAAAAATCTCCACCTCATCCGCCCGCTCGTCCTCGCTCCCGAGCAGGAGATCCTCGCGGCCGCCCGCCGCGCCGAGCTGCCCGTCTGGCGCAACCCCTGCCCGGTCGACGGGCACACCGAACGGGAGCGGATGAAGGCGCTGCTGCGCGACCTCGAGCGGGAGGACCCGGGGCTCAAAAACCGGATGTTCGGCGCCCTCCAGCGGGCGCATCTCAGCGGATTTTAGCCCCGCCCGCTATCTTAAAACTTTCTTTCGCATTCTCCCCCTGTCCCCTTTCGTTTTTCCTGCTAGGATGGGTACAGCCCCCTCCCAGGGCTTTCGATCGTAGGAGATGATGGTATGACATCCTATTCCAAGGCCGCTGCCGCCCCGCTGCCCGCCGTCCGTATGCCGGGCAAACTGCCCCTCTTCGGCTGGTTCTTCGGCCTGATCTGCTTTCTCGAGCTGGGCATCCGGCTGTTTATCTTCACCGACCGCATCCTCGCCTTCTATCCGCTCGCCTTCGCGCTGCCGGCCGCCGCCCTCTTCACCCTGCTCTGCGGCTTCGGCTCGGAGAAGGCCGCCCGCCGGATGGCGCTTTTTCTCACCCTGCTTACGACCGTCTACTACGGCACCCAGCTCGTCTACTACTACATCTTCAAAAATTTCCTCTCGATCTACTCGGTCCAGATGGGGCTGGGGCAGGTGCTGCAATTCTGGCCGACCGCCCTGCGGGGGATCCTCGTCAATCTCCCCGGCCTCTGCCTGTTCCTCCTCCCCGCCCTGCTCTATCTGCTTCTGCTGCGCCGGCATATCCGCTTCCCCACCCGCGACTGGCGGCGGCAGGGGACACTCGCGCTCGGCGGGGCGCTCAGCTATGCCGCCCTGCTCGTCCTGCTCTGCGCCCAGGGGCAGGCGATGTTCTCCCCCTACGATCTCTATTTCGTCGGCGATGCCGGCATCAATCTCAAGGTGGACAAGCTGGGGGTGCTCACCGCCCTCACGGTCGATCTGCGCCAGATGGGGGAGGATGCGGAGGAGACGATGCTCGAGCTGGATACCGAATCCGATCCGCTGCTCTCGGGCGAACCGCTGCCCCCCTCCGATCCGGTGGCCCAGCCGGAAGAGACGCCGCCCGAGGAGGAGGCCGGCGGCGATGGCGATCCGCTGTCGCGCCCCAACGCCCTCCCCATCGATTTCGACGCGCTGGAAAGGGCGGCGGACGATCCCGAGCTTGCCAAGCTGCACCGCTATTTCGCCGAGCTCGATCCGACGATGCAGAACGACTACACCGGCATGTTCGAGGGCTACAACCTCATCTTTCTCACCGCCGAAAGCTTCTCCCCCTATGTCATCGACCCCGAGCGCACCCCCACCCTCCACCGGATGGCGACCGAGGGGTTCCGCTTTCAAAACTTCTACAACCCCGTCTGGGGGGTCAGCACCTCGGACGGCGAATATGCCGCGCTCACCAGCCTCATTCCCAAGTCGGGCGTCTGGAGCATGTACCAGTCGAGCGGCAACGACATGCGCTTCACCCTCGGCAATCTGCTCTCGGAGGCGGGCTATGCCACCTTCGCCTACCACAACAACACCGGCCGCTACTACCGCCGGGATGTCTCCCATCCCAACCTCGGCTACACCTTCAAGGCGCCCGGCATGGGGCTCGATATCACCCCCACCTGGCCGCAGTCCGACCTCGAGATGATCGAGCAGTCGCTGCCCGATTTCGTCGGGGACGCCCCCTTCCACATCTACTATATGACGGTGAGCGGGCACATGCTCTACACCTTCGCGGACAACGCGATGGCCACCCGGCACCGGGAGGCGGTCGAGGATCTGCCGCTCAGCGAGGAGGCCCGCGCCTACCTCGCCTGCAACATCGAGCTGGATCGCGCGCTCGAACGGCTGATCGAGGCGCTGGACGCTTCGGGCGAACTGGAGCGCACCCTCTTTGTCGTCTCGCCCGACCACTACCCCTATGGGCTGGAGAAGTCGACGCTCGACGAGCTCGCCGGGCATGAGGTCGACCCCAATTTCGAGATCTACAAGAGCTCGCTGCTCATCTGGAGCGCCGCGATGGAAGAGCCGGTCGTCGTCGACAAGCTCTGCTCGAGCCTCGACATCCTGCCGACCGTCCTCAATCTCATGGGGATCGACTACGACTCCCGGCTGCTCATCGGGCGGGACATCCTCTCGGACGCGCCGGCGCTGGTCATCTTCGCCGATTCGAGCTTCATCTCCGACGCCTGCTTCTACCAGGCCACCACCCAGATGGTCACCCCGCGCATCGCCGGGCCGATCGACTGGGGCTATGTCAACGAGATCCTCACCGCCATCGCCAACAAATTCCGCGTCTCGGCCGCCGTGCTCGATCTCAACTACTACGCCTCGCTGCCCGACCCGCTGCCCGACCCGTAACCCCTTTCCCTTCCAGCCGCGCCCGCCTTCCCACCGGGGAAGTCGGGCGTTTTCTGCCCTTCCGCCCTTGCCTGCGCCCGCCCGATGTGGTAGGATGGGGGTGGTTTCCGACCGCCCGGTGGTCCGCCGGATGGGCCCCGCCTGATTGGAGCGCCCTTCCCCGGGCAATCCTATCGGTAGCGCCCCCGGCGTTCGATCCATCCAGTCCCGCATTCTGTCTCATAACGAGAGGAGATAGCCCATGTCCACACGCAAATGTCCGGCCTGCGGCGCCGAATTTGACGGCGATATCCGCTTCTGCACCGAGTGCGGCGCCCCGCTGCCCGACCCCAAACCCGCCGATCCCGCGCCTGCCGCGCCCAAGCCCTTCCGCCTCGACCCCGGCATCATCGAAGGGGCGATCCCGGCCGAGCCGGACGCCTCCGCCTTCCCGCCGGTCGAGCCCGCACCGGAGGCCGGTTTCCGGCTGCATCCGAACGAGACCTCGCCCGTCCCCGACCCCGCCCAGCTCAAGCCCGGCCATCCGAGCGCGGGGGTCACCTACAATCCCAACTACAACCCCGCCTACGGGCCCAACGAACCGGCGGCCGCCTATCCGCCGCCGCAGCCCACCTCCCCCTATGCCGGGCCTTCCCCCTATGCCGGAACCCCGGCCACGCCCGGCGGCTATCCGTCGGGTTCTACAGGACAGGACGCCCGGCAGACCGGGGCCGCCCCCGGCGCCCAGCCCGGCACATCCGCGGGCGGCCCCT
>CASGDD010000015.1 GCA_949300115.1 uncultured Oscillospiraceae bacterium
TCGGGCAAGCTGCCGCCGGCCAAAAAGCCGGAAAGCCTGCCGGAGGGCTGATCGAGCGGGGAAGCGGGCGAAACTGTTTGCAGTCTATCTATATCCGATTCACAACTCTCTGGTAGGATGAGAGACAGAACATGGGGCCAAAGGGTCACCGGCGGCCCGGGGAAAGGAGAGATTCCGGGTGCAGGAAGAGAAACGGCGCGGCGATGGCGACGGGACACAGCCATCCGGGATCCATTGGAGTGAGCTCGGCGGCAGCGATCCGGACGGATTGTTCGCGGCGAAGATGCGGGAAAAGCAGGCACAGGGCACGGCGTCCCCCGACGGACCCTCCGAAGCCCCTCCCGCCCGCGACCCGTTTGCCGGTATGGGCCGTCCCGAGCCCTATCGCTGGGAATTTGAGGACTATGAGCAGGCCGAGCGGCAGAATACCGGCGCCGTCCGCGGACGGGCGCGGCTGCGGGGCCTGGCCGCCTTCGCGGTGATGATGGTCGGCATCTTTGTGCTGAGCGTAATCGCCTTTTCCTCCTACGGGCTGTGGAACCTGACGGCCGGCAAGGAGGGGGAATCGGACGCGGACGCCTCGTCGGGCGGCATCCCGCTCAATCTGGGCTCGGTGGGGACCAGCCAGCCGGAGAATATGGCGGCGGATGGGGTGCTCTCCATCCCCGAGATCGCCGAGGAGGTCACCCCCTCGGTGGTGACCGTGCTCATCTACAACAAGAGCCAGCCGGATAAGCCGATCAACGAGGGGTCGGGCATCATCCTGACCAAGGACGGCTACATCGTCACCAACAACCATGTCGTCCAGGGCGCCGAATCGATCACCGTCGTACACGACGACGGCACCAACTATGTCGGCCGGATCGTCGGCTCGGACGCCGAGAGCGACCTGGCGGTCCTCAAGATCGACGCGACCAACCTCAAGCCGGCCGAGCTGGGGGTGAGCTACGAACTCCGGGTCGGGGAGCTGGCGGTCGCCATCGGCAGCGCCGGCGGCATCCGCTATCAGAACTCGGTGTCGGATGGCATCATCTCCGGCCTCGACCGGGTGGGCAGCGAGGTGGTCGGCGATACGATGACCTACATCCAGACGACCGCGACCATCAACCCCGGTTGTTCGGGCGGGCCGCTGGTCAACCAGTATGCCCAGGTGGTGGGGATTGTCGTCTCGAAGGTCACCACCGAGAACTATGAACGGCTCGGCTTCGCCATCCCCATCGATCAGGCGGTGCCGATCATCAACCAGCTCATCGAGAAGGGCAAGGTTTCGGGGCGCGCCTCGCTCGGCATCCAGGTGTCGGCGGTGACGGTGGCCCAGGCCCAGATCAACAACTGGCCGACCGGCCTTATCATCGAGGCGATCGAGACGGACACCGCCGTCGGCAGCCAGGGATTGGCCCTCTATGATATCATCACCCAGATCAACGGCAAGGATGTCGGCACCGTCCAGCAGCTGTCGCAGGAGGTCGCGCGGTATGAGCCGGGCGTCACCGTTTCGCTGACCGTCTGCCGGGCGCAGAGCGACTATCTGGCCGCCGAGGTGATCGACGTGGTCTTGATCGAACGGACGATGCTGCAGAGCCGCTGACCGGCCCCTCCCGACAGCTGGCGGCATCCCATCGCCCTCCCATCTCCGTCCACCGGCGCCGGCGGCTTTGTGCTGCCGGCGCTTTTCAGGGCCCTGCGGCGGTTTTTCTTCCCCAACATGACGGGAAAAGGGCCGCCGCGGTGAGCTTTTTTTGGATAGATAAATTCTTGACAATCCAGGGGAAACAGGGTATGATTTCCTCCAGCTGCGGATCACATCGGATCCGCGTGGGGGGCGCCGCGGCGTCCCGGCCAAGGCTGGAAAGGAGCTGGATTGGGTGAGCGGAGCGGGAACGGTACTGACGCAGGTCGTCATCATGTTCATCCTGATGGTGGTGGGGTTTGCCTGCGCCAAGTCGAGAATGCTGAGTGTGCAGTTTGGGGCGGAGCTGTCCCGCTTTCTGCTGACCATCGTGGTCACCTGCCTGCAGGTGGTCGCCTACCAGACCGAATTTGACAACGAACGGCTGCACGGCACCGTGCTGACGGTGGGATTGAGCCTACTGAGCCTCGGGCTCAGCGCGGTGCTCGCCTCCCTCATCTTCCGGCGCAAGCGCAAGCAGGAGCCCGAACGCGCCCGCATCGAGAGCGCGGCCTCCATCTACCCCAACAGCGGCTTCATGGGCTATCCGCTGCTCGCCGCCCTGCTCGGTTCGGAGGGGCTGTTCTATGGGCCGGCCTATACCATCGGCCTGACGATCATGCTCTGGACCGACGGCATCCTGCGGGTCACCGGCGACCGCAAGGGCATCTCGCTGAAGCGGATGCTCCTCAATCCCGGCATCATCAGCACCTTTTTGGGGCTCCTACTCTACATCCTGCAGATCCGGCTGCCCGAGATCATCCTCACCCCGATGACCTACATCGCCGACCTCAACACCCCGCTCGCGATGATTCTGGTGGGCACCTACTTTGCCCACGCCAATGTCGCCAAACTGGTGGCGAGCCCGGCGACCTACCGGGTGGCCTTCCTCAAGCTGATCCTCTTCCCCTTCATCATGATCTTCATCCTGCGGCTGCTCGCCATCCCCGAGCCGATCTTCTCGGTCGTGCTGATCTCGATGGCCTGTCCGACCGCGACCACCATCAGCATGTTCTGTTCGGCCTACGGCAAGCATCCCGAGTATTCCTCCGAGTTGATTGTCTTTACCACCGCCCTCTCGATCTTCACCATCCCGCTGATGCTCATCCTCAGCCAGTTCATCGTCTTCTGATCCTGACGAGATTGCCAAAAGCGCCCCGCCTGTTTTACCTGCAGGCGGGGCGTTTCCGTGTGTCAAAAAGTCGATTTGATCTGCAATCGCCTTTTGGATAGAGATTTGATTTTGTACGGACAACATCATCCGAGGGGATGGTCCGCAAAGTCGAAATAGCCTCTATGCGTATGGGAACGGAGATACAGAAAAACGGCCCGGAATCCACAAAGGATGTTCCCTGCCCCGCCTCCATCCCGGCGAAACATCCGGTCATTTCTTGGTTTGAGGACAGTCCCCGAGCGCTCAATCGACCGAACGGACACGGATCATTTGGTTTTGGCGCAGCAGGGCGCCCCGCAGGCCGCCGGCGCGGCGACCGTCCCATGGACCAGCGGATCGGTGACGCGGGTGCGGAAGAAGCTGATGAGCGGGCCCATAAAACCGGCC
>CASGDD010000016.1 GCA_949300115.1 uncultured Oscillospiraceae bacterium
TCGGACGATGGTGAGATGCGGGGCGTCTGGATCTCCTATCTCGAGCTGACCACCCTGCTGGAAGGCAAGAGCGCGTCGGCGGCGCGGACGGCGATCGAGGATGCCTTCGACCGGATTGCCGACTACGGGCTCAACACCGTCTTTTTTCAGGTCCGTCCCTTTTCCGACGCCCTCTACCGCTCCGATTACTTTCCCTGGTCGCATATCCTGACGGGAACACAGGGGGTCGATCCCGGTTATGATCCCCTGGCGGTCGCGATCGAGGCTGCCCATGCCAGGGGGCTGGAGCTGCATGCCTGGCTCAATCCCTACCGGGTGCGCGCCTCGAGCAAGCCGGCGCTCTCGGCTGACAACCCGGCAGCCGCCTGGTGGAACGGGGAGGAGACCGGCGGCGTTTATGTGGTCGAGTCGGGCGGCGGGCTCTACTACAATCCGGCCATCCCCGAGGTGCGGGAGCTGATTGTCAACGGTGTGCGGGAGATCATCGAGAACTACGCGGTCGATGGGATCCATTTTGACGATTACTTCTATCCGCACGGGGTGGAGGACAGCTTTGATACGGCGGTCTATGCAGCGAGCGGTTCCAGCCTGTCGCTGGGCGATTGGCGGAGGAGCCAGGTGAATGCGCTGATCGAGCGCGTCTACGCGACCATCAAAAACTACGACAGCAGCATCCGCTTCGGCATCAGCCCGTCGGGCAATATCGACAACACCTACGGGATGCTCTATGCCGATGTCTACACCTGGATGTCCGAGCCGGGCTACATCGACTACATCTGCCCGCAGGTCTACTGGGGCTTTGGTCATTCGACCCAGCCCTTTGCCGAGACGGTCAACCACTGGGCTTCGCTGGTGACGGCGCCGGGTGTCGACTTTTATGTCGGCATTGCCGGCTACCGGATCGGCGAGGAGGGGGAGTGGAGCGAGACAGGAGATCTGCTGATGCGGCAGGTGCAGACCGCCCGGAAGGCGAACCGCTATGCGGGCTTTTCGGTCTACAGCTATACCAGCCTGTTTGTAAGTGACAGCCAGGTCCATCGGGCGGAGCAGCAGAATCTGCAGCGCCTGCTGGGATAACGGACGCAATCAAACACCGCGGCAAGAGGTGCGGGGATGTTTCATTCGAGGATCATAAAAAAAATCGTGGCGGTTCTGCTGGTGATTGTCCTCTGCGGAACGACGGTGACGGCTGTGCTGATGGCGATGGACTTCGAGCCGGAAAGGGCGGAGAGCGGCCTTCAGCCGCTGGTGGTCGAGCAGGATTTGACCCTGCAGCCGGCGGAAGAAGGGGAGATGGAGGCGGCGGTTTGGGCAGAGGACCTGCTCTACACCGAGCGCGCTTCCCACTTTCAGAAGCCCTCCCGGATGCGGGCGGTCTTTCTGACCCCCGGCGTCGACTTTATGACCGGTTCGTCGGAGGCGGACTGGCGCAAGGAGATCGATGCCGCGCTGGAGGAAGCCCTCTCGCTTTCGATGAATACCGTCATTGTCCACACCCGCCTGGAGGATCGGGTCATCTATACCTCCAGCCGCCTGCCCTCCGTTTCGGCTGACTTCGATCCGATGGCATATCTGATCGAGCGTGCCGGTGAGGCGGGGCTCTATCTCTACGCCGAGCTGGGGGTATTGTGGACCGCCCAGGGGGACAAGCTTACCCATTATACTGCGGTGGCGGCGGATGCACTCGACGCCATCCGCCGGGAGTTTGGCGCGTTTGCCAAAACCTACCCGGTGGACGGGATTCTGCTGGATGACTACTATCTGGAGGATACCCAGGCAAGCTACCTGCTCTACCGCGACAGCGGCATGAGCGGCGGGGTCGAGCGCTACCTCTTCGATTCGACCGAAGCGGCCATTCTGGCGGCGCTGCGGGGCATCCGGTCGAGTTCCGCCACCATTCAGGCGGGGCTGCTGACCTCGGCGGTCTGGGCGAACGAATCCGCCAACGAGGAGGGGTCCGAGTCGGATGCCGATTTCCAGTCGCTGATCGATGGCCACACCGATATCCGCGAGCTGGTGGCTTCCAGCCAGCTGGACTTTGTTTTTGTCGGGCTGCTCAACGCGATTACCGACAGCAAGGAGCCGTTTACCACCCTGGCCGAGTGGTGGAATACCACCTTTGAGGGGGTGGAGATCCCCTTCTATGGGGTACAGGCCTCCGAGAAGGTCGGTTCGGACATCCAGGGGTGGGGCTATCACGACCAGCTGGTCCGGCAGGTCATCCGGCTGGAGGAGCGGGAGATCTTTCAGGGGACCTCCTTTACCTCCCTTGCGAGCCTTTTGGAAAATCCAGAAGGGGCCACCGACGCGCTCGTCTCCTACTTCAACGAGGAGACCTCGGCTGAGGCGATTCTGCGGGTGCTCTACATCTCCAAACCGGAACAGACGGTCTACACCACCCACGAACCGTCGGTGCAGTTCCTCGGCGCCTCCGATCCCAATTTTGAGGTGCTCTACAACGGGGAGCCGCTGGAGACCAACGACAACGGCTACTTTTCGGTCGACGCCGAGCTGGAGGCGGGGGAGAATGTCTTTACCTTCTCCCACAAGGGCCGGACGGCCACCTATACCATTACCCGGGAGATTCGGGTCATCGACAGCGTTCTCGACCAGGCTGCGGCGGTGGCGGGCGGCTCCCAGATCACCGTCTGGGCGTTTGCCTATGAGGATGCCTCGGTGACCGCGACCCTCGCCGGCCAGACGATCACCCTGACACCCGATACCATCCTCGACGACTCGATCGACATCGAATCGAACTACCGCCGCTATTCGGGCACCTTCACCGTCCCGGCGGCGACCGATGCTGAGCAGAACCTCGGCGCGGTCAGCTACCGGGCCGAATGGCAGGGCTATTCGAGCGAGATGCAGGGCGGGACGGTCACCGTCCAGAAGCGGATGGCACTGGGCGAGGGACTGGGCAGCGGGACGGCGGTGCAGATTGTCAACGCCTACGCCGAGACCTTCCCGACCGACGTGCTCAACGACAACTCCACCCCAACCTGCTATCCGCTGCCGGCCGGGACGATCGACTACCTGGCGAGCGGCCTGCTGACCTACGGGGAACACAGCTACTACATTCTCCAGTCGGGCAAGCGGGTCTATGCCGAGGACGTCAGCCCGATTGGCGATGCCAGCTATGGGGACAACCAGATCAGCGGCATTGCGGTGCAGAATACCGGCACCTACACCGAGCTGCAGATCCAGAACCTCTGGAATGCGCCCTTCTCGATCGCGCTGGACGGTGTCGGCTACAAGGGCGGGGAGAACTATGAGGTGACCCGCTATGCTCCCACCTCGGTGACCATCACCTTTGACTATGCGACCGCCCACCCCGACGGTGTACCTGCCCTGGATGGGGTTCTCTTCTCGTCGGGCAGCTGGTCAACCGGGACGGTGGATGGCCGGCCGGTGGTGACCCTTACCCTTGCGCTCACCGGGCGTTTCGGCGGGGTGACCTCCTCCTACGACCAGAATGGGCTGCTGACCCTGCGCTTTGCCAACCCGCGCAGCCTGGCGGGTACGACCATCCTGCTCGATCCGGGTCATGGTGGCAGCGATGTCGGCGCCAGTGCCCCGACCGGCATCACCGAGGCCCAGCTCAACCAGAATATGGCGAGCCTTGTGGCCAGCGAACTGCGGGCGATGGGGGCCAATGTGGTGATCCTCAATACCTCGGGCGGCATGACCCTTCGAGAGCGGATGGCGGCGGCACGCAGCTATCCCGGCTGCCTTTTTGTCTCGCTTCACCACAATTCGGGCAGCGCGACCGCCTACGGGCCGGAGGTCTACTACTTCAACTCCTTCTCGATGCCGCTGGCCCAGGCGGTCTACCAGCAGCTCAACCAGGCGGCCGGCAGCGTCTACGGCGGTTCGGTCAACTACAATCGGGATTATAAGTTCTACCGCTATCGGGTCACCCTGCCGCAGGAGCACCCCTCCATCCTGGTGGAGTACGGCTTCCTCTCCAACCCGAACGAAGCGATGCGGTTGGTCGATCCATCGGTCCAGCAGCTCTATGCCCGGGCCACCGCGCAGGGCATCGCCAACTATTTCTACAGCTGACCGGGCGGGACACAGTTTGTTTGGCGGCAGGTGATAGATCTTTAACGGTGCCGCAATACGGCGGTCACATTTTCACGGTATAGTAAAACCAAGCTCAAATCCAATATGCCAGGTTGCCGGAGGTGGACGGAATACCGAGGCCGGTGACTGGCAGACTACAAACAGCGCCCTGTACGGCGACAGCCGTACAGGGCTTTTTGGGTCCGCCGCGGCAGATTTTCATGCTATTGCATCGAAGCGACAGATCGGAAAAGTAAAAGAATTTCGCATGTGATCTTGATTTTTTGTCTACTTTTGCTATAATAAGGGCGACTGCATGAGGACCGTTGGCGGTCACGAATGGAAAAGGAGGCTTATCATGACTACGCTCTTTACCCATGCTGCCGTGTTGGATGTCTTCACCGGCGCGATCTCGAAGGACACCTCGGTGCTGACCGAGGATGGAATCATCAAGGCGGTCGGCCAGAATCTGGAGGCCCCTGAGGGTGCGCAGGTTGTCGATTTAAACGGCAAGACCATGCTGCCCGGACTCTTCAACTGCCATGTGCATATGTGCTCGGACGCGGGCAACGGTGTCAAGACCCCGCTGCCGGATGCGTCGATCACCGTCCGTGCCATCAACAATCTGCGGACGCTGCTCAATTCGGGCGTCACCTATGTCCGCGACGCGGGCGCGCCCCATCACATCGACATCGCGCTGCACGAGGCGGAGAAGAAGGGCGAGATCGTGGCGCCTGAGATGCAGACGGCCGGACGTTGCATCTGCATGACCGGCGGACATGGCTACGATTCGGGCAGAGAGGCCGATGGTCCCGACGACTGCCGCAAGGCCGCCCGCGAACAGCTCAAGGCGGGTGCCAACTGGATCAAGGTGATGGCGACCGGCGGCGTGATGACCAAGGGCGTCGAGCCCGGTTCCGCCCAGCTGACCGAGGATGAGCTCCGCGCGGCGATCGAAGAGGCGCACAAGTGCGGTGCCAAGACGTTCACCCATGCGCAGGGTTTAGACGGCATCAAGAACGCCCTCCGTGCCGGCATTGATTCGATCGAGCACGGGTTCTACCTTGACGACTGGTGCTTCGATTTCATGAAGGAGCACAACGTCTATCTGGTGCCCACCCTGGCGGCGCCCCATTGGATCGTGGTCAACGGAACCGAGGCGGGGATTCCCGACTATGTCGTCCGCAAGGCATCCAACGCGATCGAAGCGCATCACGATAGCTTCCGCCGGGCGCACAAGGCGGGTGTCAAGATTGCGCTGGGCACCGATGCCGGTACCCCGTTTAACAAGTTCCATCTGACTGCCTATGAAGCGGTGCTGATGGTGGAGAACGGCATGACGCCGCTGGAGGCCATCCAGTGCGGCACCATCAATGCGGCCGACCTGATGGGCGTGCTCGATACCCATGGTTCGATCACCGTGGGCAAGCGGGCGAACTTTGCGATCTTCGACCAGAATCCGCTGGAGGATATCCACCGTCTGCTCGATTGCAGCATGACCGTCCTGGGCGGCGAGGTTGTGTTCGAAAAGAAATAGCCGCTCTGCGGCAGATACAAAGGCGGTACCGTCCGGGCGGCGGTACCGCTTTTTGTCTGCCCGGCGATGGTTGCGGAGAAAAATCGATCTTCTCTATTGATTCAACCTACAATTGCACTATAATAGAGGATGGAAACGGGAGCTGGACCTGGGGGAAGGGGGAAACAGGATGCAATACGAAGGACAGATCTGTCGTGGACCGATGGAACGGGCCTCATTCATGCTGCCGGTGGCGGTGGGCTGCCGCTACAACCGCTGCAGCTTCTGCACCCTGTTTAAGCATCTGGCCTACCGGGAGCTGTCGCTTGACCAGATTGAAGCGGAGCTCAGACGGGTGGCGGCGCTGGGCGGCAATCCCAAGACCGTCTTTCTGGGGGACGGAAACGCCTTTGGACTCGCCACCGACCGGCTGCTTTGGATTCTTGAACAAATTCATCGGTATTTCCCCGGCTGCAAAGCCGTTCACATGGACGCGACGGTGACCGACATTGCGCAGAAGAGCGATGCGGCGCTGCGCCGCCTTGCGGAGGAGGGGGTCCGCCATCTCTATCTGGGGATCGAGAGCGGGCTGGATGACCTGCTGCGTCAGATGCAGAAGGACCATACGCTGGCGGAAGCCTACCGACAGATCGACCGGCTGCATCGGGCGGGGCTTCTTTATGACGCCCACATCATGACCGGCATTGCCGGCCGCGGCCGGGGTATGGAGAATGCCGAAGCGACAGCGGCCTTCTTCAATCGGACCCGGCCGGCTCGGATCATCAACTTCTCCCTCTTTCTGCACAGACGGGCGCCACTCGCCCGGATGATCGAGGAGGGGCGGTTTG
>CASGDD010000017.1 GCA_949300115.1 uncultured Oscillospiraceae bacterium
ACCGACGGGAACAGTACGTATTATTATAGACGCGACGCCAGGGGATGTCAAGCCCACCCGGCCGACGGGCGGGTATCGCCCGCCAAAACGATGGGGGTGGGGGCCCCTACCCCTTCGGTCCACCGCAACTCCCGGCATCCGGCCGTGGGCGGCATGGCGCCGCGACAGGGGTTCCATCCGGCTGTGATTATAACAAAATCCACTCGGTCAGCCTGCCCCCATCCCGTGGGCACGCATCGCCCCGGCGACCCGCTCCAGTGTGCAGCGGCCGCCCGCGTAGACGACCGATAGGGGTGGGCGCAGCGCCTCCTCGATACCCTCCAGCTGCCAGGCCGCGCTGAGGAAGGCGAGCGGATCGATGCCGGCCGGCAGCTCGAACCCGGTGGTATCCGGCTGGTATTCGCCCACCGATCCGGCGTGGGCCACCCGCCCCGCGCCAAAGACGGGCGGCAGGCGGGCATCCCAGGCGGGCTGCTGCCCGGGCGCCAGCACCAGGCAGCCGGTCGTGAGGGCGGCAGGATCGCCGGTCACCAGCAGCGGCGCCCCATAGAGCTCCATCATCCGTTCCTCGGTCTGCCGGTAGCGCTCGGGATGGCCGGTCACCACCTTGAGCCAGGCGGCATAGGGCAGCATCCGTTCGGCACAGTCGGCATATACCCCCTCGGGATCGTAGAGAATGGCGGTGCGGCGGGGCAGCGGCAGCCGGCTCAGTTCGAGACAGCGGATCGCCGTCCGCAGCATCCATTCCCGCCGGTAGGCATCCGGCCGATGGCGGCGGGCAAGCAGCGCCTCGGGCATCCGGCCGGCGGGAAAATCCTCCGCCCAGAGAAACTGCCGACAGGCGGGGCCGCATTGCGTGAGCAGCCGGATAAACTCCCGTTCGCGGGGGCATCCCGGGGCGAAGCGCGCCTCGAGCATCCGCCCACGCCCGCGATAGACCGTCCGCACCTCCAGCCGAGGCGGCGGACGCCGCAGCCGCCACCGGGCCCGGCCGGGCGCCAGGGTCATCCAACAAAACACGTCCACACCCCGCTTTCGCTCATGCATATGCGGGCATGTGGACGTGTTAGAACGGTTGAATCGATGGATCGGTCAGCAGACCCGAACAGCCGGCAGACTCTCCGGCCAGGCAATGCCATAGAGGCGGGCGGTACTCTCGTCCGCATCCCCCTCATCGCCGGCGCTCTCCGCTTCCTCGCTCTCCGAAGAGTCGCTCTCCTCCGTGTCTTCCGCCTCGCTATCCTCTTCGGACGGCTCCTCGGCCTCCTCGCTGCTATCCGAGCTCTCGTCGGATGAGGAGCTTTCGCTGGGTTCCGAACTCTCGCTGGATGCCGAACTCTCGCTGGATGCCGAGCTCTCACTGGATGCCGAGCTCTCGCTCTCCTCCGATGCCGCGTCCTCGTCGATCTCATCCCCCCGGTCGACATCATCCGCATCGCCGTCGACCAACTCGACATCTTCCTCGGTCTCGGGAACCGGCAGGCCCATCTCGACCCGCAGCAGATTCACCTCGGCAACCGCCTGCTGCAGCTGGGGATCGTATTCGGGATCGAAGAGATTGGTCGCCATCGCGTCGGAGATGAGCACCTCGATATCGGGGGTAAGCCCGATGCCGTCGAAATTGTCCGAGGCGGGCGGGTAGTAGCGCCCGGTTGTGATCTGCAGGGCGGAACCATCGTTGAGGCGGACGGTGCTCTGAACCGTCCCCTTGCCGTAGGAGGTGGTGCCGATCAGCGTCGCCCGGTCGTAATCCCGCAGCGCCGCCGCGAACAGCTCGGACGCACTCGCCGTCCGCTCGTTGATAAGGACGGTGATCGGGAAGGTCTTTTCGCTCGCGTCCGACTCATGGACGATCTCGCCCGTCTTCTCCTCGATGGTCACCAGCGTCCCCTCGGGCAGCAGATAGTCGAGCATCTCCACCACCGCGTCGAGCAGGCCGCCCAGGTTCTCCCTGACATCGAAGACGAAGGCATTCGCGCCCTCCTCCTCGAGCGTCTCGACCGCGCGTTTGAACTGATCGGCCGTGTTGGCATTGAAGGCGGTGATCCGGACATAGCCGACGCCGTCCGCCAGCAGCTGCGACTTCACCGACTGGACGTCGATCCGCTGGCGGGTGATTTCGATCTCCTCCTCCTCCAGCTCGCGGCGCACCAGCAGCCGGACGGTCGAGCCTTCCTCCCCCGCCATGGCGGCAATCGCTTCCTCGTAGTTGCCGGCGGTAATCTCGAGGTCATCGACCTGCACGATGAGGTCGCCCACCGCCATCTCGGCCGCGGCGGCCGGGCCGTCCTCATAGACCTCCACCACCTTGAGATAGCCGGAGGCATCCTGCTGAATCTCGACGCCGATGCCGACCGTCTGGCCGTCGTAGCCGGCCTGCATCTCCTCATACTGCTCGGCGGTCAGGTACTGGCCCCGGATATCCCCCGTACCGGCGACATAGCCGCGGATGATCGAATCGTTGAGGGTGGTCTCGTCAATCTGATCGGAATCGAGATAATAGGTACGGTAGACCTCGGATGCTTCGGCGAGCTTGTTGTAGGTGGCCTCCCGTTCCTTGAGATTGAAGACCTTGTCGTTGAACATGCTCATCGAATAGATCATCGTGATGGAAAAGGTAATGGCGGCGGCGATCGCCATCAGGGTAATCGCCACCCCCAGAGATATCTTCTTGTTCATGCGTCACCTCATCAAACAGATCCGAGCGAAAAACCTTTCTCGGACGGTGGAATGGGACCGCCGGAGACACCCCCATCGGTGCGGAAGCTCCTGCGGTCCCTCTTCAAAACCGGCACGCCTAGGACAAACGTCCGATCAGATGCCGGAAAAATACTGCAGTGGATTGACAGCCTTGCCGTTGATACGGACCTCAAAGTGCAGGTGCGGGCCGGTCGACCAGCCGGTCGAGCCCACCCGGGCGATCGTCTGGCCCTGCAGCACAACCTCACCCTCGCTGACAAGGATGGCGCTGCAGTGGGCATAGACGGTGGTCTTGCCGTCGCCGTGGTCGAGAATCAGATGCTTGCCGTAGCCGGACGTGTAGTCGCGCACCGCGATCACCTTGCCCGAGTCGGCCGCCACGATGTTGGCGCCGTTGACCCCGCTGCCCGAGATATCCACCCCGGTGTGGCTGTCCTGCTGGCCGCTGATCTCCCGCTGGCCGAAGTTGGAGGTGATTTTGGTGTAGCCGGGCAGCGGCCAGATGAACTCACCGGTGCCGTAGACGGTGTCGCCCGAATTGTTGGCGATGATACTCTGGATCTCGTTTTCAATCGCCTCGAGCTGCTTCTGGATATCCGCCTGTTCGGCGCTGAGCTCTTGCTCCTCGGCCGCAATCTGCTGAATCTCCCCGTTGACCTGGGCGGTCAGGCTTTCGAGCTCCTCGATCGAGGCGTCAAGGTCGGCCCGGTCGGCCTCGAGGCTCTGCCGTTTGCGTTCATTTTCCGCCTTGGCCTCCTCGACCCATCCCTTTTTGGTCTCGAGGTCATGCTTGTTGTAGTAGAGATCGTCGATGATCGCCTGGTCATGCTCGGCCACCCGCGCCTGGTTGACGGCGGTCAGCATGACGTCCCCGAAGCTGCCCGCCCCGAGCAGCGCGTCGAGATCGGAACCCATCCCGCTGAGCTGCATCGCCCGCAGCCGGTCCTTGAGCTCCTGATCAGCGGCGTCAATCTCCTGCTGCTTGAGGGCGATCTCTTCCTCCTTATGGGCAATCTCCTCCTCATAATAGGCGATATCCGCCTCGGTCTGGGCGATGGTCTCCTTCAGCACCTCGATCTTCTCCTCGGTGAGGGTGATCTCCTGCTGAAGCATCGCCTTCTTCTCCTGGGCGCTCTTCTTCTTGGAGGTGACGCTCGACTTCTGTTTCTTGATCGATTCGAGCTGGGCCTGGATCTTCTTGTACCGGTCGGAGAGCTGCTGGTAGGCCGCCTCAAAATCGGCCTCCGCCTGGGCATCGGCCGCGTCCTGCTGGCTCTGCTGGCCATCCGGACTGGCCCACTCGTCCTCCGGCGTCTTTGCATCGTCCGCCCACACGGCGCCGGCCGTCGAGACGGCCAGCATCGCGGCGGCCAGCAAACCGGAAACCAGCCGCCGGGCAGAACTCGTTGCTGTCTTCATGAACATGCCTCCCTGAGACGGAATCGATGGGACAGGCCCGCAAAGGGTCTTAGACGCGCAGATATTTGCGCACAAAGAGCATACTGCCGATGACGCCGATACCCACACCGGCGCCGACAAAGCCGATCGCCAGCGGCAGCGCCACCGCCGAGAAGGGGATGATGTGGGCCGCCATGTCCTTAAAAAACTGGGACGCACCCGCATCGAACTGCCCAATCAGATAGGTGTAGCCGGCAAAGAGGATGCCGTAGGCGAGCGACGAGGCGAGCAATCCGAGCAGGACGCCCTCCACCATAAAGGGCAGCCGGATGAAGGCGTCGGTCGCGCCGACGAACTTCATGATGTTGACCTCCTTGCGCCGGGAAAAGACCGACAGCCGGATGGTGTTGGCGATCATCAGGAGCGAGACCACCCCCAGGATGATCACAATACCCACGCCGGCCGCCGTCACCAGCTGCTGGATGGCGAGCAGGGTCGCGGCCAATTCGGTCGGCGCATAGATGTTGTCGACATAGGGCATCGTCCGGATGCGCGCCTCAATCTCATCCATCGCGTCGATGTCGCGCAGCTTGAGAATATAACAGTCGGCGAGGGGATTTTCCTCCCCCCGGTAGCTTTCGTAGACCGCGGCGGCCCGCTCGTTGCCCTCCGCACGGTACTCGGCGATGGTATCCTCGAGCACCTCATCCCGCGAATAGAGCTCGACCGACATGTCGCCGAGCGCCTGCAGGCTCTCGCCCGCCTCCGCGATCTCCTCGTCGCTCATCCCGCTCTTGAGGTAGACCCAGACCTCGTTCTGTTCCTGCGCGATGCCGACAAAGGCGAGCACATTTTCCGACAGCAGGATGGCGCCGCCGATGAGCAGCAGGCAGGAGACCATCACCCCCACCGAAGCAAAGGACATCAGCCGGTTGACCCAGATGCTGCGGGCGCCTTCGCCCAGAAGGTACTTAAAGCTGCTAGCTCTCATGGTACCTCCAATCCGTCCCATCGGTCACCACATTGCCGTGCTCGATGGTCACCACCCGCCGGTGGAACTGTTCGACCAGCTCATGTTCGTGGGTCACCATCAGGATGGTGGTGCCCACCCGGTTGATCTCGTTGAGCAACGCGACGATCTCGAAGGAGAGCTCGGGGTCGATGTTGCCGGTCGGCTCGTCCGCGATAATCATCGACGGATTGTTGACCAGCGCGCGGGCCAGCGCGACCCGCTGCTGCTCGCCGCCCGACAGCTGCTCGGGCTTGCATTTGGCCTTGCTCGCAAGCCCCACCAGCCCCAGTATGTAGGGCACCCGCTTGCGGATGTCCCGGTAGGAGACGTTGGTTACCCGCAGCGCGAACGCCACATTGTCGTAGACGGTCATGGTGGGGATCAGCCGGAAATCCTGGAAGACAACCCCCATCGAGCGCCGCAGGAGGGGAATCTGGCGGCGCTTGAGCTGGGTGAGATGGAAGCCGTTGACGGTGATATCGCCCGAGGTGGGCTTCTCCTCCCGCATAATCAGTTTAATCAGCGTACTTTTGCCGGCACCGGACGAACCCACAATGAAGACAAACTCGCCTTTGTCGATCACAAGATTGACATCCTGCAGCGCCTTGGTCCCATTGGGATAGGTCTTGGTGACGTTGGTAAATTCGATCATCTGCCTTACGCACCATCTTTCGTCGTGGAAATGATCCGGCCATGATCCTTGTCAAAAGCTAGTACTTCACCGGATTGGCTGTCAGGTATTTTTTCACCATCAGCGCCACCTTGAAGATGATGGCGTCGTCAAACTCCCGCAGATCGAGCCCGGTGAGCTTTTTGATCTTGTCCAGCCGGTAAACCAGGGTGTTGCGGTGGACAAACAGCTTGCGGGAGGTCTCGGAAACGTTGAGGTTGTTTTCGAAAAAGCGCTGGATGGTAAAGAGGGTCTCCTGGTCGAGCGACTCGATCGAACCCTTTTTGAAGACCTCCTTGAGGAACATCTCGCAGAGGGTGGTCGGCAGCTGGTAGATGAGCCGGGCGATGCCGAGGTTGTCGTAGGAGACAATCGGCTTCTCGGTGCCGAACACCTTGCCGACCTCGAGCGCCACCTGCGCCTCCTTGAAGGAGCGGGCGAGGTCCTTGACGCCGAAGACAATCGTACCGATGCCCACCGTCGCGCGGATGTAGTACTCGCTGCCGAGGGTATCGAGGATCGAACGGGCGAGCTTTTCGAGATCCTTCGACTCGATGCCCGCCTTGATCTCCTTGACCAGCACGATGTCGCTTTCGCTGATGTTGAAGACAAAGTCCTTCTGCTTGTCGGGGAAGAGATTCTGCACGATGTCAAACGCGCTGACATCGTTCGCCTGCAGGATGCGGACGATGAGCACCACCCGGTTGACGTCGGTGTTGAAGTGCAGCTCCCGCTCCTTGACGTAGATATCCCCCGGCAGGATGTTGTCGAGGATGACGTTTTTGATGAAGTTGCTGCGGTCGTACTTCTCGTCGTAATACTGCTTGGTCGACAGCAGGCTCACCGCCAGGATCGCCGCATACTTGGCGGCCGCCTCGTCCGCGCCTTCGACAAAGACCGCGTAGTCCGGCTTCAGCCGGGTGCCGAACGGTTTGTAGGTGTAGCCGTCCCGGACGAACAGATCGTGGGAGTCGTTGAGCTCGAGCGAGACAAACTCGTTGGTCTCGCCGATCTTGCTAAGCTCGCTGCAGGATATGATGGTCGCATTTTCATCCACCACACCGATCACCCGGTCGATTACGTCACGCATCTGATGGATTACGCCTTGAAACAGTCGATTCGACATCTATTTTCCCCTCTTCGCCTTAGTTCTGCAGATTCCTGAATGGACGTCCTATTTGTTAAAATCACTAAATCTGCGGCAATTATCTTTATTTTACATAATAAATTCAGAAAAAGCAACAAGTTGCAGCAAAAAAAATGTACCAAATGGCCATAATTTCAACAAACCCTGGGCGGGATCTCCCAAAGCTCGGGGGAAACAACCTTATTTTACCCCAAACTGCCCACTAAAATGTTACGAAATCATGAAGGGCACCCCCGCCATTGGCCGGTGGATGTGAAGATTTGTTCACAATTCGTTTCCATAACTTTTTGATTACCGTCAACAAATGGCGCGGCGCCCCGAACAAAAAAATCCCCCGGACGATACCGGGGGAGCGATGGATTGCCGGGCGGGGCGCTATTCCTCATAGCCGCTGTCGCCCGCGAAGCCGTGCATAAAGCCGTTCATGGTGGCCGAACAGACATCGCCGCCGATGATGCGGTTTTGATAGACCAGCAGATTGGCGACCACCCGCTCGCCCTCCATCACGTCGGGGTAGTTGAGGATCTCGTAGCACCAGCGGGTGACCGCCTTGCCGCGGTAGGGGGTCAGGTCGAAACCCTGCTCGAGCTGGAGACGGTTGTAGCGCTCCATCACCTCGCTGAAGGTCTCAGGCAGGGTGATCTCGGCAATTTCGGCCGGCGCCTCCTTGACCTCCCAGCCGAAGGATTCGAGAAAGGCCACCCGCGCATGGTTGGTTTCGGCGTCCAGCTCGGACGCCGCGGCCGTCTCCATCACCGGCATGCCGGCGCCCTCCGCCGCGCCCATCACCGCCCGCTCGGCCATGCCGGTGAACAGCAGCATCACCCACAGGGCCGCCGCCCCGAGTATCCCAAGCAGTCCTAACAGCCGCCTGCGCGTAATCCTGAGGGAAACGATCATCATCCCGCATCACCCTCCCATCGATGGGGCCGCCGCGCGGCCCGTCTATCCGAGTGTATGCGGATCGGCCCGCCGGTATGCCGTTAAAACAGCCGCAGCTGGCCCGTCTCATAGCCCCTGCGGGTCGCGCGGACGATCTCCTCCATCCGGTAGAGCAGCCCATATTGCCGGCAGGCCGCCTCGAAGACACCAAAGAGCGCGGCGGCCCGCGGCACAGCGCAGCGGTAGCGGCTGCCATACCGCTGCCTATAGCGCTCGGCCAATCCCGCGCCGGGAAAGCGGGTCTCCAGCTCGCGGTAGAAATATTCCCGCTGGCCGTCGCGCATCGTCAGCCCCATCGCCGGATAGACAAAGCGGGCGCCCGCTTCGGCCGCCCGGCGGACAATCCCCCGGACATTCTCCTCGCTGTCGGTGATCCAGGGGAGCAGCGGCATCATCAGCACCCCGGCAAAGATCCCGGCCGCGCTCAGCCGCTCGAGCGCCGCAAAGCGTGCCGAAGAGGGGGCGGCGTGCGGTTCGATCGCCGCGGCCATCCGGTCATCGCAGGCGGTGATCGACAGCTTGCAGAGCACCGGGGCCTGCCTGCCGATCTCCCACAGCAGATCGAGATCGCGGGTGACAAGGTCGCTCTTGGTCTCGATGGCCACCCCAAAGCCGTAGGCCGACAGCAGTTCGAGCGCGTGACGGGTGAGCAGCTCGGTCCGCTCGTGGGGGTTGTAGGGATCGCTCATCGCGCCGGTCAGCACCACCCCCGGCAGCACCCGGCGGCCAAGCTCATCCCGCAGGATGCGCAGCGCGTCCGCCTTGCAGCGGACATGGTCAAAATCCTCGACGCGGTAGCAGTCGCTGCGGCTGTCGCAGTAGATGCAGCCGTGGGAACAGCCGCGGTAGAGATTCATGTTGTACTCGCATCCGAACCACCGGCGGTCCTTCACCCGGTGGAGGATGGTTTTGGCGGGGATGGTATCCAACAGCAGATCCCTCCTTGCGTGGGCATGGGTATAAAATACCCCGGACGCGGCGGGCATCCGGGGTATGGGAAATCCTGTTGCAAACGCGGGCGGGAGGATTACTCCTCTTCACGCATCTTCTTCGCCTCGGCGATGACCTTGTCCTCCAGCTGACCGGGCAGCTGCTCATAGCGGACAAAATCGAAGGTGAAGTAGCCGCGTCCCTGGGTGGTCGAGCGCAGCAGGGTCGAGAAGTCGTGCATCTCGCTCATCGGGACCTCCGCCTCGATGAGGGTCATGCCGCTCTCGGCCGGGTTCATACCGAGCACACGGCCGCGGCGCTTGTTGAGCTCGCCCATGATATCGCCGGTGTTGGCATCGGGGATATACGCCTTGAGCAGGCCGATCGGCTCGAGCAGAACCGGGCTCGCCTTGGGCATACCGTCCTTGTAGGCGATCGACGCGGCCATCTTGAAGGCCAATTCGGAGGAGTCGACCGGGTGGTAGGAGCCGTCGACCAGGGTGGCCTTGAGACCGACCATCGGATAGCCGGCGAGCGGACCGGATTTGACCGCGTCGCGCAGGCCCTTTTCAACCGCCGGGAAGAAGCCCTTCGGCACCGAACCGCCGAACACCTTCTCCTCGAAGACGAGATCGTCGCTGTCGCAGGGCTCGAACTCGATCCAGACATCGCCGAACTGGCCGTGGCCGCCCGTCTGCTTCTTGTGGCGTCCCTGCACCCGGACCGGCTTGCGGATGGTCTCACGGTAGGCGACACGGGGCTGCTCGAGGGTGACCTCGACGCCGAATTTGCTCTTGAGCTTGGACACCAGCACATCGAGGTGCTGCTCGCCCAGGCCGGAGATGACCTGCTGGTGGGTTTCGGCGTTGGAGACATAGGAGGCGGTGAGGTCCTCCTCCATCAGACGCTGGAGGCCCTGCGCAATCTTGCTCTCATCCGCCTTGGCCTTGGCGACAATCGCCATCGAGAGGGCCGGGGTCGGGAACTGGGTCTTCTTAAAGTTCACCACCCGCTTGGCATCGCACAGGCTGTCGCCGGTCACGACCTCATCGAGCTTGGTGGCAACACCGATATCGCCCGCGCAGATCTCGCTGGCGTCGGTCTGCTTGGCGCCCATGACATAGATGAGCTTGCCAAGGCGGACGGTCTCGCCCGTTCTCGCGTTGACCGGCTGGGCATCGGCGGTGACCTTGCCCGAGATGACCTTGAAGAAGCTCATCTTGCCGACAAAGCGGTCGGCAACCGTCCGGAAGACAAAGAGGGAAAGCGGGGCGTTCTCGTCGCAGTCCACCATGACCTCCTTGCCCTCGCCGTCGGTCGCCAGCTCACCGGCGCAGTCCTTCGCGGAGGGGACAAAGTGGACAAAGCCCTGCATCAGCAGATCGATGCCGGCCATCGTAAAGGCGCTGCCGCAGAAGACCGGCGCGATCGAATGCTCGCGCATACCCTTTTCCAGACCGGTGCGGATCTGGTCCTCGGTGAAGGGCTCCTCCATCAAGAACTGCTCGAGCAGCTCCTCGTCCGTCTCGGCCACCGCCTCGGAAAGCGCCGCGCGCATCTCCTCAAGCTCGTCAAACTGGGGCATCGGCACCTCGGAGGCGCCGCCCTTATCGTCATATTTGTAGGCCTTCATGCTGATCAGGTCGATGTAGCACTCGATGACCCGATTGTTGACATAGGGGATGACCACCGGGCAGACGCTCGAACCGAACTCGTCGTGCAGCTCGCTGAAGGTCTTGTAGAAGTCGACGTTCTCGACATCCATCTTGGAGATGAAGAACATGATCGATTTCTTCGAATCCCTCGCCAGCTTGACCGCCTTCTCGGCGCCGACCGTCACACCGTCCTTGCCGTTGACAGCGACCAGCACCGTCTCGGCGGCGCGCACGCCCTCATAAAAGCCGGCCGCGAAGTCGAACAGTCCCGGGGTATCGATGATATTGATTTTCACGCCATCCACCACAATCGGGGCGACCGCGGCCGAAATGGATACTTCGCGCTTGACCTCTTCGGGATCGAAGTCGCAGACGGTGTTGCCCTGCGAAGTCTTGCCGAGGCGGTCGGTTGCCTTCGTCTTAAACAGCAGCGCTTCTGCAAGCGAGGTTTTCCCCGAGTCACTGTGACCGGCAAAGGCTATGTTTTTGATTTTTTCAGCACTGAATTTCATATCGGCCCTCCATTTTTCCGCGCATTCGCAATCAGCCGGAAGGGCTTGTCACGGTTTGCTGCGCACGTATGGCGCGCCGCCTGTCTCCCCATTTCCTTTGGGAAAAGGGCCTTCGATGGCACGACCTAAGTGCTATTATATCTTCTTTGCGGCGGCAATGCAATCAGTTTCAACAGAAAAACGGCACTTTTTTGCTTTCGGTTTGTAGGATTGTTAAAATCTATAAAATCGAATCACGTTTTTTGTATGCTTATACGAGACTGCCGCCCCCATTTGGGAGCGGCAGTCGAAAAATCGTCGGTCCATGTCGCCCAAGTTCGCTCAGAGCGACCGGATATTGGGCCAGAAGACGCCCATCAGCGTCCAGAACAGCTGGTAGCAAAGCAGGATCAGCGCGGTGATCAGCCCAACATTGCCCGAGGCGGCGAAGAAAACCACCACCCCGAAACCGAGCAGCATCCCGACAATCTGCAGCAGGATGCCCAGCGTAATCGGGTTTTTGAGCCGGATGGCGGCCAGCACCGCCGACGCGAAGCCGAGGAAGTCGCCCCCGTAGAGGATGCCGCCCGTCCGTTCGCCCGTCCGGGCCGCTTCGCCGAGGATGGCCTGGCTGCCGGCGTCGATCACCTTCATAAACCGGGGATCGACATCGAAGATCTCGCCGAGCCGCTCCTCGTTGAGGTTGGGATCGATGGTCGCGACACAGGTCATCACCCCGTTGCGCGCCAGCCGGAAGATCATATCCCCCACCTCGCCGTCGGGATTGTAGCTGATGATGAACATCGCATGCAGCGCGCCGCCCACCGCGAGGTAGAGCAGGCTCCGGCCGTCCCGATCGTACTTCTGTTCATAGTCGCGGGAGGGCACCGGGATGCCGTACTGGATCATCATCTCCCGGCTGCCGAAGAGGATCTGGCAGTTGCCGCGCCAGCCGAAGACCCCCTTGCCGTCGAGATACTGGGTGCCCTCGACCGGGAAGAGCAGATCCTCGCGGTTTTCGATGACCTTCATAAACACCTCGCTGAGGCAGCCGTGGATCGGCCGCACCAGACTGACCGCCGCGATGATCGCCTCATCGATCGGGTGGTTGTCGAAGGTTTTGATGCCGTGCAGCAGCACGCTGCCCTCCGGCATCAGGTCCTGTTCGGTCGCGACAATGCAGTCGACCGCCGAGAAATGCTGGACGGCCTCGCTGTCGCTGAGCATCGCCCCTTCGGCATGCAGCTTGCGGGCGGCCCGCAGGAGCGGAAGATGGACACAGAGCGGATAGGTAAAGGGGGCCGAGATGCAGAGCAGCGCGGACAGCACCGACAGCAGCGCCACCGCGTCCCCGCCGCGCATCCAGGTCACCCAGCCCGCGATGCCCACCGAGAAGACCAGCAGCACATAGGAGAATACCCGCGCGATGTAATCGCTGGGGTCGCGCCGGGTCGACTGGGCGAAGAAGTCCTCATAGAAATCGACCGGCACCCCCTGGCAGAGGGTCGGATGATCTCTGCCGGGACGGCGCATCGCCTCGGCCAGCGTCTCGTCGGTCACCAGCTGGCCGATATGGGGGCTGCGGGTTTCGCAGATCGTCTCAAAGTTGCGCACCATCCGGCGGTGCTGGGCCCGGCGGCCAAACAGCGCGGCCACCAGCCCGAACGCCACCACCGGGGTATACAGCTCGACATTGCTCTGCAGCAGGTGGGTGGGATGGACAGCCAGCAGGGTGTTGTGCAGCACCGTCACAGCGGTGGCCAGCGCAATCGGGGTGGTCGCGTCCGCCCGCAGGGTCAGCAGCCGGGCAATCCCACCGCCCACCACATCGTAGGCCGCCAGCGAGGCCACACCCAGCATCAGAAGCTGCAGCCGCGCATAGAGCGCCGGATCGGCCGCCCATCCGCTGACAAGCGGCAGCGAAACCTTCCCGCCCAGCGCGAGCAGCGCACTGGCCAACGCCGCCAGAAGGCAGCAGATCAACCGTGCCCCCAACAGGCGGCCGCGGGTATCGAGCGCCCGCCGGATGCGCTTGCGGTCATCCCCCCGCCGGTATTCGAACGCCTCCGGATCGGCCGTGGAACGGCCTGCCGCCTTGGGCTCGGGCGGGATTTTTTCCTCGCCCGCCGGGGTGGTGGCGCCGGTGTAAACGCTCTCCCCCTTGTCCTGTTCGATCAGGCTGCGGGCATCGACCGCCGGACGGGCGGCGGGCGCCACCCGCTCCATCTGCAGCACAAAGGCGGGGGATGCGGGCGGAGATGCCGGCGCATCTTCGGGGATCTGCACCGGGGAGGCCACCGGTCCGGGCGTCTCATCGGGCGCGAAGGGATCGAGCGATTCCGCCCCGGCCGCCGGCCATGCCGTGTCCGCCGGGGTGGATGGTTCGGGCGCCGCCGACGCTGCCGGATGGGCGGGCGCCGTGGGATGTTCGGCACGGCTGCGCCGCCGGATGGCAACCTTCAAGCCCCGAGGCTTTTCCCGCTCGGCCGCCTCGGCCGCCGCATCCGCCTCCACCATCTCCTTAAATCCCCGAAAGCTGGGCTGCTCAGGCGGGGGCGTGGTCTGTTCATCCACCGCCCGCGCAGGGGGTTCCGTCCGTACCGGAGGCATCTCCCGCGCAGCGACCGCCGGAGGTTCCCTGTCGGGACGCGGGAGAGGTTCGGATCGCACCGGTTCCTGACGGCGCACAAAACGGGAGGGCGATCCCGCCGCCGGACGTTCCTGCCGGGTATGCACCGGCTGCCGGGGCGCTTCTTCCTCCTGCTGCGGCTCGGGTTCCTCCCAGGCCGGGCGGCCGCGCAATACCTCCTCCCACTCGGGACGGCCGGTGGAGACCACCGGGCGCTGCCGGGCAGCACTCTCCCGCTGGCGGCGGTGGGGAACATAGACCTTGACATCGCCGTCCTCATCCTCCGGCGGCTGCTGGACGGACGGGGCCTTCGCCGACGGCTCGGACGGCGGAAGGGGCGTTTCGGGCTTGGGCATCGGGGCGGACTGCTCCGCCCGCATCCGGCGGACCTCCGCCAGAATCTCATCGACCGAACGGCCTCGATCGTTCATCCTACATCTCCCCCCTCCATACGCTGGCGGACCGCCTCATAGAGCAGAATCCCGGCGGCCACCGAGGCGTTGAGCGATCCGATTTTGCCGAACATCGGCAGCGAAAGGATACCGTCGCAGTGCTCCCGTACCAGCCGGCTCAGCCCGCTGCCCTCGCCGCCGATGACGAGCAGCACCTTGCCCCGCAGGTCGGTTTTGGTGTAGGGGGTCCCGTTCATATCGGCGCCGTAGACCCAGAAGCCCAGCGTCTTAAGCCGCTCGATCTCGGCAACCAGGTTGGCCACCCGGGCCACCGGCAGATGCATGAGCGCACCGGCCGCCGCCTTGTGGACGGTCGGGGTCAGCGAGGCGCTGCGGCGCTTGGGGATGATGACCCCGTCCGCCCCGGCACATTCGGCCGAGCGGATAATCGCGCCGAGGTTGTGGGGGTCCTCAATGCCGTCGAGCATGACGAGCAGCGGCGGGCGCCCGGCCTCTTCGGCACGCGCCAGCATCTCCCCCACCTCGGCGTAGCGGTGGGCGGCCAGCGTCGCCACCACCCCCTGGTGGGTGGGCAGTCCGGCCATCCCCTCGAGCTTCTGGGGGGCCGCCTCCCGGATGACAATTCCCTTCTCCTTCGCGATCGCGAGGATCCGCCGCAGATTGCCGCCCGGCTCCCCCCGTTCGACATAGAGCACATCGATGGGCGCATCGGCCGACAGCGCCTCCAGCACCGCCTGCCGCCCCGCGATCACCTCGCGTGCCGGTTCCGCCGGGGCCGTCGCCCCGCCGGTCCGGCGTCCCGGCCGGTCCGTCTCTCTCATCGCACGATCCTCCCTCCGCAGTCAGCCTTCCGCTGCCTTCGACAGATAGTCGGTTTTATTATAGCAAGATCCTGCGGGAAAGAAAAGTGGCTGGCGTAAAGTTTTCCCCAAACGGCGGCCGGAAGATGGTTGACAGATCCTCCCTTCGGCGCTACCGTAGAGGGAGTGCGGGCAAGCCGTCCGCCATCCCATGCACAGACAGGAGCGATACCGCCTATGACAGCTTCCCCCGCCCATCCCCTTCCCGCCCTCCGGGCCGCCTTTCCGCTCACCCTGCCGGTCATGGCCGGCTATCTCTTCCTCGGCATCGCCTACGGCGTGCTGATGCAGCATATCGGGCTGGGCGCCGGGTGGACCCTGCTGATGAGCGCCCTCATCTACGCCGGATCGATGCAGTATCTCGCCGTCTCGCTGCTGGCGGCTTCCTTCGACCCGCTCTCCGCGCTGCTCCTCACCCTGGCGGTCAACGCCCGCCATCTCTTCTACGGCCTGTCGATGCTGCACACCTTTGCCGGCCTCGGCCGCTTCCGCCCCTATCTTATCTTCGCGCTGTCGGACGAGACCTTCTCGATCCTCTGCGCCCATACCCCGCCCGAAGGGATCGACCGGGGCTGGTTTTCCTTCTTTGTCGCCCTCTTAAACCAGCTCTACTGGATTCTGGGTTCCCTCTGCGGCGCCTGGGCCGGCCATCTGCTGCCCTTCAACACCACCGGGCTGGACTTTGCCCTCACCGCGATGTTCTTTGTCTCCTTCCTAAACCAGTGCGGCAAGCGGGATCAGCGGCCGAGCGCGGCTGTCGGGGTGGGATGCTCCCTTCTCTGCCTGCTGCTCTTCGGCGCCGACCGCTTCATCATCCCCGCCATGCTGCTTATCCTTGCCGTCTTCGCCCTCGAGGGCAGGATTCGGAAGGGGGGCGCTGCCTCATGACCCCGCAGTCGAACACCGAGCTGCTGCTCTCGATCTTGGTTATTGCGGCCGCCACCGCGCTGACCCGCTTTCTCCCCTTCTGGATCTTCCGCGCCGGCCGGCCGGTGCCGCCCTTCATCCAGCGGCTGCAGCATCTGCTGCCCAGCGCGGTCATCGGCCTGCTGGTGGTCTACTGCCTGCGGAATGTCCACCCGCTCGCGGGCAACCACGGGCTGCCCGAGCTCGCCGCCCTCACCGCCATCCTGCTGCTCCACCGCTGGCGGCAAAACACCCTGCTCAGCATCGCCGGCGGCACCGCCGTCTACATGTTGCTCATCCAGACCCTCGGATAATCCTCCCCTACCCGCAGCAAGTCGGTTCCCTCCCCAGGATGCCTTCGCATCGGGAGAGAACCGGCTTTTGATCGTTTCCCATCCTTTCACACCCCCGGCCACCAGAGGATCAGTCCGGCGAGGGCGGCGGCCAAAACCAGCAGCGAAAGGGCCAGAACCGCCAGCCAGAAGCCCCGGCCCCGACGGGTTTTCCGCCGGACGGCGGTCGCGAGCGTGCCCCGTCCGGCGGGCGCCGGCCTGGGGGAGACGAAGGGCAGGGCGGCCTCCTGACGCCGGTTCCGATGACTGCGGGCCAGCTCCCTCGCATAGCGGCCGGCCTCCTCGCCCAGCGCCTCGGCCGTCCGGCTGTCCAGTCCCTCCCGCAGCACGACAAACACCCGCTCGAACGCGTCGTTGCCGGTCTCGGTAATCTCAATCATCCGCTTGTTGACACCCCTCAGCATCCCCAGGGCTCCTTTCCATCCCGCACGCCGGCGGCCGCTGCCAGGCTGTGACATCCGTTTCCAGTATTTTTGCCAACCGGCGGCAGGGATATGCAGCATAAACATCCGCCCGTCCGCCGGATATGCAGCTTTGGAAAAAATCCCCGCTTTCCTCTACCCGTTGTATTGCCGCGTTTACATAAGCCCTGTGGAAAACCCGGTGGAAACGGTCAATAATTCCCCCAAAGTTGTGGAAAACGTGGTGGAAAGTGTGGAAAGGATGGGAGGTTTCCCCGCGATTTCCCATCCAATCGCCCTTTTTCCCGCCGGTGGAGAGAGTTTACACCCAACTTTATACAACCGGTTGTGCCGGCAGGGTTTATGAAAACCGTCCGATGCCGGCAGCCGGAGCGGGAAACGGCCCATCGGGTGGGATTCTGCCATATTCTGCCCCTTCCACCGGCCGAAAGGTCGAAAAAAATTGCAGGAACAGGCTGCATATCCAGCCGAGGGGAAGCTGTATATTGTGCCATCCCGGGCTGGCACAAGCTGCAGGCGGAAAAGTTCTCCCTTTCGATTTACTTTATCCATGGGATACGGTATAATAGGGGCAGGCGCAAACGGGGCCGGGGCAGAAAATCCCCCCGCCGGCGCCCTTCCCGCAGGTACCGCCGGCCGCTGGCAGTTTGCGGCGGAGGCCCGGACGGTGCCCCGCAGAGATTCCACCCTCGCAACACGCTGACATAAAGGAGTTGACTTTCGATGCCACTTGTCACCACCACCGAAATGTTCAAAAAAGCCTATGCCGAAGGATATGCCATCGGCGCGTTCAACGTCAACAACATGGAGATCGTCCAGGGGATCACCGAGGCGGCCGCCGAGCTCCACTCCCCCATCATCCTGCAGGCGTCGGCCGGCGCGCGCAAATATGCCAAGCCGGTCTATCTGCGCAAGCTGGTTGAAGCGGCCATCGAGGACACCGGTCTGCCGATCGCCCTTCATCTCGACCACGGCGCCGACTTCGAGATCTGCAAATCCTGCGTCGACAACGGGTTCTCGTCGGTCATGATCGACGGCAGCCACCACTCCTTCGAGGAGAATATCGCCGTCACCCGCCAGGTCGTCGAATATGCCCACGCCCATGGGGTGGTCGTCGAGGGTGAGCTGGGACAGCTCGCCGGCATCGAGGACGACGTCAACGTCTCGGCCGAAAACGCCTCCTACACCCAGCCCGATCAGGTCGAGGAGTTTGTCTCCCGCACCGGCGTCGACTCGCTCGCCATCGCCATCGGCACCAGCCACGGCGCCTACAAGTTCAAGCCCGGCCAGAAGCCGCAGCTGCGTTTTGACATCCTCGAGGAGGTCTCCCGCCGTCTGCCCGGCTTCCCGATCGTGCTGCACGGCGCCTCGTCGGTCACCCAGTCGTATGTCAAGATCATCAACGACAACGGCGGGCATATGGAGGACGCCATCGGCATCCCCGAGGATATGCTCCGTCAGGCCGCCAAGATGGCCGTCTGCAAGATCAACATCGACTCGGATCTCCGGCTGGCCTTCACCGCCGGCGTGCGGGAATATCTCACCGCGAACCCCAGCCACTTCGATCCCCGCCAGTATCTCACCCCCGCCCGCCAGAACATCAAGGATCTCGTCCGGCACAAGATTCTCGACGTCCTCGGCTCGGCCAACAAGGCGTAAAACGTCCCAGATCAATCGGACCCCCGATTCGGTTGGAATCGGGGGTCCGTTTTGTATGGGGCATCGCCGCCGTTACCGCGATGCAAAAGCACCGGCGATGCGGGTGAGTGCCTCGGTCAACTGGCTGCGGGGACAGGCGAAGTTGAGGCGTTGGAAGCCGTCCCCCTCCCCCGCCGGCCCAAAGAGGACCCCGTTGTCGGTGGCGACCCGCGCCCGATGCAGCATCCGCTCCCACAGCGCCTCGGGCGTCAATCCCAGCGCCCTGAAATCGAGCCAGGCGAGATAGGTGCCCTCGGGGATTCGATAGCGCACCTGGGGCAGCCGGTCGGCCAAAAAGTCGGCGATATAGCGGGCGTTGTCCGCCAGATAGGCCCGCAGGGCATCCAGCCACGCCTCCCCCTCGTTGTAGGCGGCAATCTGCGCCACCGCGCCGAAGTTGCCCGGCCAGAGGTAGTAGGGGGCCAGCTTGGCAGCAAAGGCGGCCCGGATGGTGTCATTCGGGATGATGATATCCGAGACCAGCAGCCCGGCGAGGTTGAAACTCTTGGAGGGGGAAGTGCAGACGATGCAGTGCTGGGCCATCGCCTCCGAGACGGTGGCATAGGGAACAAAGCGGTGGGGTGGCAGGGTGAGGTCGGCGTGGATCTCATCGACCGCCACCATCACCCCATGCCGCAGGCAGATCGCGCCGACCTGTTCGAGCTCTGCCCGGCTCCACACCCGTCCCACCGGATTGTGGGGACTGCAGAGGATCAGCAGGCGGGTATCGGGCGCCGCGGCCAGCCGCTCGAGCCCCTCCAGATCCATCTCATACCGCCCCTCCCGGTTGCGCAGCGGATTGAGCAGCAGCTTGCGGCCGGTTCCCCGCACATAGTCGAAATAGGGGTAGTAGACGGGCGACTGGACGATGACCCCTTCGCCCGGCGCGGCGTACATCTCGATGGCGCAGACGAGCGCCAGGTTGACCCCCGGCGTATAGAGGATCCAGTCGGGGCGGATCTCCCAGCCGTTGCGCCGCCGCTGCCAGTCGACACATGCCTGCAGATAGTCGGGCGACGGGTAGCCATACCCGTAGGTCGGATGCGCCGCCCGCCGTCCGACCGCCTCCGCAACGGCCGGCGCGGTCGGAAAATCCATATCGGCAATCCCCATCGGCAGGATCTCCCGCTCCTTGTACATCTGTGTGCGCAATTCGGGCGACCACTTGATCGAGATGGTGCCGGTGCGGTCGATCGGCCTGTCAAAATCGTATTGCATCGCTGCCTCCTTCTCCCCGGTGCGGGGCTTTCCTTTTGGGATGAAATCCTGTACAATAAAGCTATGCTGGGCGGTATTTCGGCCCGTTTGTTCTATATAATGATACAATATGTGCATTATAATGTCAATATGGGGGTATGGGGATGGACGCGATCCATGGGGTGGTTGCCGACAATATCAAACGGCTGCGGGAAGCCCGCCGGCTGAGTATGGAGGAGCTCTCCCGTCTCAGCGGGGTCAGCAAGAGCATGCTGGCGCAGATCGAGCGGGGGGAGGGCAATCCGACCCTTTCCTCCCTCTGGAAGCTGGCCAATGGGATGGGGGTGCCCTTCGATGCGCTCGTCACCCGCCCCAAGCCGTCCTACGCGATCATCAAAACCGCCGACATCGAACCGATTCTCGAGGATGATGGCCGGGTGCGCAACTTTTCCATCTTTCCGGACGACGACGGCCGCCGTTTTTCCGTCTACTATATGGAGCTCGAGCCGGGAAGCCGGTGGCATGCCGAACCGCACGGGCGGGGAACGGTCGAGTTTATCAGCCTGCTGTCCGGCGCGCTCGAAATCCAGGCCGGCGAGCGGACGTTTGCGATCACCGCGGGCGAGCACATTCGTTTTCCGGGCGACACCCCGCACGCCTACCGCAACACCCACACGGGACAGACCACCCTGCAGATGATCCTCTACTGCCCCTGATGGTGCCCCCACACACAACGCGCACCCCTTCCGTATGGATTAAACGGACGGGGTGCGCGTTTGAGGTTCTCTTTGAGAGGGGCGGACAGACGTTCCGGCCACCCTACAGCCCCGCGGGGCGTTCGATGAAGGCGAAGGGATCGAGGTAGGTCTGGCGGACGCTGAAGGTCAGATGGAGGTGGGGGCCGGTCGAAAAGCCGGTCGAACCGACCGTGCCGATCTGCTGGCCCTGCTCCACCCTCTCGCCCGTCTCGACGGTGAGACTGTCCATGTGATAGAACCAGGTCTTCAGTCCATAGCCGTGTTCGATCAGGACGGTATTGCCGGTCATCTGGAGGTTGCCGGCGTAGATCACCCGGCCGGCGTTCGGCGCCACCACCGGCGTCCCCCGCTTGACGGCAAGATCCACCCCGTCGTGGCGGGTGCCGTTCGAGGACCCGTTGGTGTAGCGGGTGAGGCCGTACTCGGTCGACACCCAGATGTTCCTATCCTCGGTGATCTCGATCGGCAGGATGAACGGCTCGGTCCAGTACTGCACCGGGTCGTAGATCGACATCAGCGGCTCGATCGTCCGGTTAAACTCCTCCGAGGCATCC
>CASGDD010000018.1 GCA_949300115.1 uncultured Oscillospiraceae bacterium
CATCGAACCCTATTGGAAGCCGACGCCGTGCCGATGCCGCTGGCCTTCTGGAGCGGCATCGGGCTGCTGATCCTCTGGGCGCTTGCCGCCTTTCTCGCCCGCCCCCATCTCTCCGGCAGCCGGGCGGTACTCTGCTGCCTCCATGCGGCCGCCGCGGCCGACCTGGTTTTGATCGCCGTTCAGGAGCTCGTCAGGCATGCCTACTGGCCCGGCCCGGTTGGCCTCTGGAGCCAGCTTTTCTATCTGCCGCTGCTCGATCTAGGGCTGGGTCTGACCCGCTGGAGTTCCACCCTCTTCCCCGCCTACGCCGCCTGCTTCCTCCTGCTGCTCGCCGCCGCGCTGCTGGGCTGCCGGACGCGTCTGCGGTGGGATGCCCGCAAAAGGGCAGGCTAGCGATCAAAACGGGACGGCAGGGCCCATCGGCCTTCCCGTCCCGCTCATGCTCCCCTCGGATGCATCCTCCCGCGCATCCCTCAGGATATGTTCGTAGCGTGCTGGGCAACCCGACAGGCCGCACAGGGGGAATCGGCCCCTCCGCTCCAAGCGCTGCCCTGCGGGCGGCCGGCTCCGAGCTGCTGCTTGCGCGCCGCAATGCCCGCGCGAAATCAAAGGGCCCCTAAAAGCCAGTTGGAAATCCAAATGGCTTTAGGGGCCCATGTGGGTGCATCCTCCGGGATGCGCCCTCTCTTTTTCGTCTAAAAATCTACTTCAGGGTGACGATGGTGACCCCCATCTCCCCCTCGCCGTACATGCCGCTGCGGAAGTTTTTGACATGCTTATGTCCCCGCAGGTAGCGCTGGATGGCGCTGCGCAGCGCCCCGGTGCCCTTGCCGTGGACAATCCGCAGGGTGGTGATGCCCGATAGCACGGCCCCGTCGATAAAGCGGTCGACCTCCATCAGCGCCTCCTCGACGGTCATGCCCATGACGTTGATCTCATCCTCGATCTTCGTCTCGCCGCGGGAGGCGACCTGCCGGGTCACCGTTCCGCCCTTCTGGGGCGCCGGTTTTTTGTCGGGCACCAGCTCGAGGCTGTAGACCGGCACGCTCGTCTTGACAATGCCCGCCTGCACCTGCACCATCCCCGATTTATCGGGCGGCGCGATGACAATCCCCTGCTTGCCGATGTCGGTGATGACCACCCGATCCCCCTTGTTAAGCGGCCGGGAGGGTCCCTTGCCGCGGGGCTTCTGGGGCGCCACCGGATTGGCGGTGTCCTCGATGCGGTCGAGCCGGCTTTTGAGTTCGCTGCGCGCCCGGTCAACCCGCGAAGCGAAATCCTCGCTGTTCTTCGCCTTGCGCAGTTCGATCAGCTCGTCCATCAGCTGGGTCGTCTGCATCCGGGTCATCTCGACCAGCCGTTTGGCGTCGCCGCGTGCCTTTTCGAGCGCCCGCTCCTGCTCCTGCCGCACCCTCTGGAGCGTCCGGTCGGCCTCCCGCTTTGCCTCCTCCGCCGCGGCTTCGGTCGCGCGGACCCGGTCCTTCTCCCGCTCGAGCTCGGTGCGGGTCGCCTCCAGCTCGCTGACGATATCCTCAAACTGGGTATCCTCCCTCGAGACCAGCTCGCGGGCGCGTTCGACGATACCCGGCTCGATGCCCAGCCGTTCGCTGATGGCAAAGGCGTTCGACCGCCCCGGCAGGCCGATGAGCAGCCGGTAGGTCGGACGGAGGGTGGCGACGTCAAACTCGCAGCTCGCGTTCTCAATCCCCTCGTTGGCCAGCGCATACTGCTTGATCTCGGCGTAGTGGGTGGTGGCGGCCACCCGGCTGCCGGCCGCCTTGATCCGCTCGATGATCGCAATGGCGAGCGCCGCGCCCTCGACCGGGTCGGTACCAGCGCCCAGCTCGTCGAGCAGCACCAGGCTGTTTTCGTCGATGAGCTTGAGAATCTCGATGATGGTGGTCATATGGGCAGAGAAGGTCGACAGGCTCTGTTCGATGCTCTGTTCATCCCCGATGTCGGCGAGGACATGGGAGAAGACCGACACCCGGCTCTCGTCCCCCGCCGGAATCATCATGCCGCACATCGCCATCAGGGTGATGAGTCCGAGCGTCTTGAGCGCCACCGTCTTGCCGCCGGTATTCGGGCCGGTGATCACCAGCACGGTAAAATCCGCCCCCACCCGGATGTCGATCGGCACCACCTTGCCGGCCGGAATGAGCGGATGGCGGGCGGCGTGCAGGTCGATCACCCGGTCGTCCGACACCAGCGGAACCGTCCCCTTCATCCGCACGCCGAGGTTGGCGCGGGCGAAGCAGAGGTCGATCTCAAGCATATTTTCATAGCTGTAGGTCAGCAGATCGCACAGGCCGCCGGCAATCTCGGAAAATTCGGCGAGGATGCGGGTGATCTCCTCCTTCTCCTTGCCCTCGAGCACCTTGATCTCGTTGTTGGCCTCGACCACCGCCATCGGTTCGATGAAGACGGTCGCGCCCGATCCGGAGGTGTCATGCACCAGCCCCTTGATCTCGCTGCGGTATTCGACCTTGACCGGCACGACAAACCGGCCGTCGCGGATGGTTACCAGCGCGTCCTGTAAGTACTTCTGATAGGTGGGCGATTTGATCATCCGGTCGAGCTGTTCGCGGATGCGCATCCCCGCCTGCCGGATCTTATAGCGGATGGAGGCGAGTTCGGGGCTGGCGTCGTCGGCCAGCGTCTCCTCCGACAAAATCGCGTTGGCCAGCCGCTCCTCGAACGCCCGCTGGGGCACCAGTCCCTCGAAGAGCAGGTCGAGGCTGGTGGGGGCGTCCCCCGCCTGCGCCCGCCACTCCTTGACGGTGCGGATGCTGCGCAGGAGCGATTTGACGCCCAGCAGCTCAGGCAGTGTGAGAATGCCGCCCGCCTTCGCCCGCAAAAGCGCATCGGTCATATCCCGAATGCCGCCGAGCGAGGGGGCGCCGTATCGGATGGAGAGGGTGTAGGCGTCCGAGACACGGGCGAGCTCGGCCTGGATGGCGGACAGCCGCGTCTGAGGGCGCAGCGCAAGCGCCAGCGCCCGGCTGCCGTCGCAGGTCGCCTGATCGGCGAGCATCGCAAGCACCTTGTCCAGCTCGAGCGCCCGTTCGTGTTTGGAAAGCGGTCGTGTTTCTGTCATGATCCTTCTCCCTTGCGGTTGCGGGTGGATGGGCAAGACGTCCCCTGGAAAGGGGCATTCCCCGTCCTTCCCCTGTTTCGGCCGTGCAGCCGGACTAGCCGAGTCCCCGCTGCATCGACCGGTAAAAATCGAGGGTGGAAAAGCCGCGGTCGAGCTGGATGCGCAGATAGCGTTCCACCGTCCGCTCGAGCGCCTGCAACCCCTCCTCCGAGAGGGTAAAATCGAAAATTCTGCGTTCGTCGCTGTAGAGGATATGCCGCATAGCGGCGAGCACCCCCGGCAGCAGCGGCATCGGCTGTTCCCCGTCCTGGATCTCCGGCTGCCTTTCGGCGCAGGCATGGCAGCAGAGCACCGCCCGCCCCGGCAGCAGCGAAAACGCCCCCTCATAGGCGCCGCAGCAGGTGCAGCCGACCAGATCGGGCATATGTCCGGCGAGTTCGAGCATCCGCAGCTCAAACACCGCCTTGATGAGCGCCGCCGGGCGTTTCTCCCCGGCGAGCAGATGGAGACTGTTGAGCAGGAGGCGGAGATAATCCTCGCCGCCCTCCCCCTCCGGCACCAGGCAGCGGGTCAGCTCGGCAAAATAGGCAGCTAGCGACAGCCGCACCACATCCTGCCGCAGCCCGAGGAACATCTCGATCGCCTCGGCGCTGTCAACGATGTAACGGCCCTTCCGCTCGAACAGCTCGAAGTGGGAATAGCAGAGCATGGCGGAGGCCGCCGCCTTGCGGCTGCGCAGCCGTTTGGCGTTGCCGGCAAACCCGCTGACCATCCCGTGGTCGCGGGTGAGGATGGTCACCATCCTATCCGCCTCCGAGACGGGGACCTCCTTCAGAACGATCCCATCCGTCTTGAACTGGGTCAAACGGTTCCGCCTCCTCTTCGTCCGGCCGGTTGTTCTCCAACCGTTTATAGAGCATATAGGCGTCCACCCGGCCGGTCTGCTCGAAGATCCGCCAGGCTTGCCGTGCATCCATCATCGCTCGTCTCCTCCCGCCTATCCGACATCCAACAGGATCCTTAAGGATTACGGTACCCTGTCCGTCCGCCGATATGAGCGGAAATCCGCGCCAGCGTGGATGGACGCTACTGATCGAGGCCGAAATTGTGGATGAGCCCCTCGCGGTTGCGCCAGTCCTCCTTGACCTTGACCCAGCACTGGAGGTTGACCTTGATATCGAAAAACGCCTCGATGTCGGCCCTTGCCGCCGACGCCACCTTTTTGAGCATCGCGCCGCCCTTGCCGATGACAATGCCCTTGTGGCTCTCCCGCTCGCAGTAGATCACCGCGTCGATATCGAGGAGCTCGGCATTCTCCCGCTCGCGCATCCTCTCGATCACCACCGCGATGCCGTGGGGCACCTCGTCCTCGAGATTCTGCAACAGCTTCTCACGGATCATCTCGGCCGCCAGCACCCGCTCGGGCTGATCGGTCAGCGTGTCGTCGGGGAAGAAGTGGGGCCCTTCGGGCAGCAGCTTTTCGGTCTCATCGATGAGCGCCTCCAGCCCGTCCGCCCCCTTCGCCGAGATGGGCACCACCGCCGCGAAGTCGGCAAGGGCGGTGAACTGGACGATCCTTTCGATCAGCCGGTCCTTGCGTTCGAGGGTGTCGATCTTGTTGATGGCGAGGATCACCGGCACCCGGCGGCTCCGGCACTGCTGGATGAGCTCCCGCTCGGCCTCCTGGACAGCGCCCTCCGCCTCGACCACCAGAATCGCGGCGTCGACGTCCCCCACCGACTGGCGGATCGCGCCCACCATATGCTCGGAGAGCTTGGTGCGCGGCCGGTGCATCCCGGGGGTATCGACAAAGACGATCTGCACCGCCCCCCTGGTCAGCACGCCGGTGATGCGGGTGCGGGTGGTCTGCGGCTTATCCGACACGATGGCGACCTTCTCGCCGATGAGCGCGTTGAGCAGGGTGGACTTGCCCACATTGGGGCGTCCGACAATCGCTACAAATCCCGAACGGGTGTTATCTGTCATCTTTTTCCTCCGTTTTCTCATGATCCCGCCGGCCGCCCGGGCCTCGATAGACCCACAGCCAGGCGAGCGGCAGCGTCAGCAGCAGAATCGCCAGGCGGGACGGCCGCGCCAGGTGATAGTCGAGCATCCGGACAAAAACCGCCGGATTCCAGAGCAGCAGCAACCCCACCGCCACACCGGCAAGGGCGATGACCAAGACGGCGGCCGCCGCGGCGTCCTTCGCCCAGCCCGCCAGCGGCGCCCGCCGGGGACTGGTTAAATCGACCGCATACTCGACCGCCGTGTTCATCATCTCAAAGGCAAGCACCAGCCCGATGCAGAGCAGCAGCACCGCCCGCTCGCCGCGGGAGAGCTCGGCCTGCTCGTAAAAGCGCATCCCATACAGCAGGTAGAGCGCCGCCGTCAGCTGAAAGCGGAGGTTGCGCTCCCCCACAAGCGCCCGTCCGATCCCCCGGACGGCATAGCGAAAGCCGTGGGGATCATAGGGCGGATGGCTACCTTTCATCGTCGTACATCACATAGCTCGCGTCCCGCGGCAGGCCCAGCTTGACAAGGACGGTCTCCTCCCGCTCGCGCATCCGGACCCGCTCGATGCCGCCGCCCTCGTGGTCGTAGCCCAGCAGATGCAGCATCGCGTGGACGGTCAGAAAGCCGACCTCCCGCTCGAGCGAATGGCCGTACGCCTCCGCCTGCTCGATCGCCTTCTCCATCGAGATGACAATATCGCCCAGCATGTCGGCACCCGTCTGGGGGTTTTTATCGTAGACGCCGTTCTCCCCCAGCGGGAAGGAGAGGACGTCGGTCGCCATATCCTTATGTCGGTACTCCCGGTTGAGCTCCCGGATCTGATCGTTGTCGACGAAGCTGACGCTCACCTCGCAGGGGGAGGTGATGCCCTCGGTCTCAACCACCGCGTGGCAGCAGCGGCGGATGAGCAGCCTTGTCCCCGACGGGATTTTAATCGTGCGCTGTTTGTTGACGATCTGTACCTTAATCGTGCTCATGTTATCTTTGCCGTTTCCCTTCTTCATAGTATTTTTCGTATGCCTTGATGATCCGCTGTACCAGGCGGTGCCGGACGACGTCCCGTTCGGTAAAGTGGAGGATCGAGATATCCTCGATGCCGCGGAGGACCCGGATCGCCTCCACCAGCCCCGATTTCCGCTCATCGGGCAGGTCGATCTGGGTGATATCCCCCGTCACTACCGCCTTCGAGCCGAAGCCCAGGCGGGTCAGGAACATCTTCATCTGCTCGGGCGTGGTATTCTGCGCCTCGTCGAGGATGATAAAGGCGTCATCCAGCGTCCGGCCGCGCATGTAGGCGAGGGGGGCCACCTCGATGGTGCCCCGCTCGAGATGGCGGGCGTAGACCTCGGGGCCCAGCATCTCGAAGAGTGCGTCATAGAGCGGGCGCAGATAGGGGTCGATCTTCTGCTGCAGGTCGCCCGGCAGAAAGCCCAGCCGTTCGCCCGCCTCGACCGCCGGCCGGGTGAGGATGATCTTGTTGACCGTCCCATCCCGCAGCGCCTGCACCGCCATCGCCACCGCGAGATAGGTCTTGCCGGTGCCGGCCGGGCCGACCGCGAGCACGATGGTGTTTTCCTTGATCTGTTCGATATAATTCTTCTGTCCGAGCGTCTTGGCCTTGATCGGCTTGCCGCGGGCGGTGATGCAGACACAGTCGGCCACCAGCGCCGCCACCCGGTCCTCCTTGCCCTCGTCGACGAGGGTCATCAGATAGCGGATATTCTGTTCGCCGATTGTCTCCCCCTTGCGCAGCAGGGTCAAGAGCCCCTCGAGCACCTTCACCGCTTTGGTGACCGCCTCGGCCGATTCGCTCGGTGCGCTTACCTTGATTTCGGTGCCGCGCGCCACAATCCGGACGCCCAGCTCGCGCTCGATCAGCGCGATATTTTCATCGAGCTTGCCGAAGAGGGCGAGCGCGTCCTCCATCCGCTCGATGTTCAGCACCTGTTCGATCATCCATCTACTCCTTCGTTTACCATAACACTTGCAAAAGGGGACACTACCCCAATTGTCAACATTATAACACACCTTGACAGGAAAATCATCCCCAAATTTTCCAAAGGATCTGATTTGGATTTGTATTTTACCGATAAATTTCCCGCTCGACGCCGATCGTCTCCTCGCAGATCACCTCCGCCTCCAACCGGTAGCGATCCCCCAGGTCGGTCCCCTGCCAGTGGGTCTCGATCACCGTCCGCCCGGCATAGCGCGCCTCCACAATCGACTGCAGCCCGGCCATCGCCTGCCGGTGCGCCTCCGCCCGGTCGAGGGTGACCGATGCCACCGTCACCTCGGTATACCGCCGTTCGATCCGCCAGAGGGGCAGCTGCCAGCCGAAGAGCCGCAGCTGCTCGGTCTCGCCCTCGACGGTATAGGTCCCCTCCAGCGGCGTTGCCAGAAAGAGGGGCAGGTCGAAGGAGAGGATGCGCAGATAGTTCCGCTCGATCACCTCGCCGGTCGGTGTCTGCACCGTCTGCAGATAGGGGATCTCGACCGTTTCGGTATGTCCCACCCGCGCGAGAATCCGCGCCTGGGCATGCCGCAGCATCGCATCCCCCTCCTTGCCCTCGAGGACACCGCTGACCAGCAGATCCCCCTCGGCAACCGCGTCCCCCACCGCGACCGCCGCCTCCCCCTCGTAGACCTCCATCCGGACAATCTGGCCCGCCTTGTCGGCCACGATGTTGGCCGGGCGGGCGGTATCGATGACCGGCGGCTTCGCTTCCGCCTCCCGCACCTCGACATAGAGGGTCGTCCCCCGCAGGCTGAGGCTGATCCAGCTGAGCTCGGGACGCTCGAGCAGGATCCGCTGTTCGAGTTCGTCGAGCTGATTGAGCCCGGTCGCCTGCTTGCGGCAGCCCACCCCGAGGCCGTATG
>CASGDD010000019.1 GCA_949300115.1 uncultured Oscillospiraceae bacterium
CCCGCCTGGGCAAAGGTTTCGGCAATACATCTTCCGATCCCGTGGGCGCCGCCGGTGACAACGGCAATCTTTCCTTGATATTCCATAGGCATTCCCTCCTCTGTGCCGGCGCGGCGGAATAGACAAGCTTGCTCCGTATAGGTTGCTTTTGAGTGGGTTCTATGATACAGTATAGTGGAAAAATTAGAATGAAACAGCATTTCATTCTAAGCATTTATAGGGCAATTTTTCAGCACCTCGAGCTGCCATGCTGCTTTTCTCGTAAAAGCGGCCATCCCTGCACCGCAGAGGATGCCGGCTGCGTGGCCATTGCTTGCAGAAAGGGGAGGGTGCGCCATGGGTCTCCACCACCTTGACGAGGCGATCCAGAAACTGCAGGACGCCTACAGCCAGCTGGATTTCAGCTATCACGATTTTGAACTGGACGGGCATACCGAAAAGCTGTACCATTGGCCGGGCCCGCCGGAGGAAGATATTCTCATCTGTGTCCATCGCAGCAGCGGCGAACAGGAGCTGTTCCACCGGCACGATTACTTCTATTTCAACTACACCTACAAGGGAAAGTATGAATCACTGAGCTCGAAGTACGACCACAAGATCACCATCCGGGAGAACGAGCTCTACGCCGGGCAGCCCTATGCCGGGCACGCGCTCTGTGTCCACGACAACGAGGAGACTCTGATCCTGGGGGTGCTGGTCAAACGGGAGACCTTTTTCCGCGCCTTTCTGCCGATGCTCTCCACCAGTTCAAAGTTGTTTCATTTCTTTCTCGACCCGACCACCCGGCATTTTTCGGAGGAGTTTATCCATTTCCCGGTGGCCGACCACTGTATGGTCCGGATGCTGCTGGAGATGATGGTGCTCGAGTATGCCGACAAAAGGCCGGACACCCAGGATATCCTCAAGCCGCTGGTGCTGGCCTTTCTCATGCAGATCACCCGCCAGTATGCTGCGCTTCATCCCGGACCGGCCTGTGAAACGCTGTCCGAGCGGATTGTGCAGTATATGAGCGCGCATCTCGACGTGGTGACGCTGAAGGATGTCGCCGCGCACTTTAACTATCACCCCAACTATATCTCCACCGTCATCCATCGTGAGCGGGGCAAGACCTTCTCGAAGATTCTCCTCGAACAGCGGATGGATCGGGCGGCGGCCCTGTTGCGCTGTACTTCCCTGTCGGTCGAGGAGATTGCCCTGATGCTGGGCTACAGCAACAGCAGCAACTTCCACAAAGCGTTCCGCAGCTACTACCACTGCTCACCCCGTGCCTATATCGAGGCGCAGACGGGTTAGGACGGGTTCTGTCACCCGAAGGAGATGGTACAAAACGGCCCCACCGGGAGGTCATCCCGATGGGGCCGTATCGCTGTGGACGTCTAGAGCAGGTGGGCGATCAGCGACATCCGGTCCTCGGCGGCCAGATAGGCAAGCGGTACGTCGAGCACCGTCTTGACCCCGTAGCTACCCTCTTTGGCGAGCCGATAGGCCGCGCGGGCGTAGGCGGCGAGAACGCTGCCGGTAAATTCGGGGTTGGAGTCGAGGGTGAGATCGAATTCAATAATCTGGTTGTGCCCGTCGCCGGTGACGCCGCTGCGCAGGACCATGCCGCCGTGGGGCATCTCCCGGTGTTCCCGCAGGAAGGTCTCCTTGTCGAGGAAAGTGACGGTGGTGTTGTACTCGTCAAAGTAGTTGGGCATGGTGACAATCGCCTGTTCGATCGCCGCCCGGTCGGCGCCCACCTCGGCGACGACATAGCACTCACGGGTGTGCTTCTCCCGGGTGGTGAGCTGGGGCTGCCGGCCCGCGCGGACCGCCTCGACCGCCGCGTCGATGGGGACGGTGTACTGGATGGCATATTGGACGCCCGGGATCCGGCGGATGGCATCCGAATGGCCCTGGGAAACCCCGCGGCCCCAGAAGGTATAGTCGGAACCGTTCGGCAGCACCGCGCCCGACAGCACCCGCATCATCGAGAAGAGGCCGGGATCCCAGCCGGTCGACATGATGGCGGTGGTCTTCTTCGCGACCGCGTCGAGGGTGGCATAGTATGCGGGGATTTTGGCATGGGTATCAAAGCTGTCGACCGTGTTGAAATGGGCGGCAAACTGGGGACCCTGCACCGCGAGGTCGGTTGCGGAACCGCCGCAGAGCACCATGACATCGATCTCATCGGTCATCGAGAAGGCGTCCTCCAGCTTGTAGACCTTGGCGGAGGGGGTGTCAATCGAGAGGGAGGCGGGGTCACGCCGGGTGAAAACGGCGACCAGCTCCATATCCGGGTTCTCCTTGACCGCCTTTTCGACGCCGCGGCCGACATTCCCATAGCCTACGATACCAACGCGAATTTTTTCCATATGTCTACCTGCTTTCCTGGGGTTTCGGGCTGCCCGCGGCGTCCGCCGCGCCGGCAGCCTGGGTTCACTATAGCAAATTCTGCCGCGATGTGCAACAAACCCAGACGCTGGGTTTTCCGGATGACGGCAGATAGGACAAACCGCATGGCGGAGATCGGTCCGGCCATGCGGTTTTGGGTTATTTGGAAGGGGAAGCCGCCTCTTCGGTGGGATGGGCGCTGTTTTCGGGAAGCCGGTGGGCCAGCACCGTTTTGATGTAGCTGCCCTCGACCTCGGCGACATCGAAGCGATAGCCGCTGTGCTCGATGTGGGCGTGCTCGCCCTTTTCGGGAATGTGGCCCAGTGTACGGACAATCAATCCGCCGACCGTGTCGCAGTCCTCGGGCAGATCGTTTAAACCCAGCTCCTCGGCGGCATCGTCGATGTCCATCCGGCCGTCGATACGGTAGCTGCCGTCGTCGAGCAGCACCAGATCGTCCTCCTCCGGATCGATGTCACCGACGATCTGTTCGAGCAGGTCCATCATGGTGATGAGACCGGAGGTGCCGCCGTATTCGTCGACCACCACCGCCATCCGGTGATGGCTCTGCTTCATATCCGAGAAGAGCTTGGAAAGCGGTTTGGATTCGGGGACAAAGTAGGGCGCCCGCATCACCTCGTGGATGGAGGGCGGATTGTCCCGCTTGCCCAGCGCCTGACGCACCAGGTCCTGGGTGTAGAGAATGCCGACGATGTGGTCGATGTTGCCGTCGGTGACCGGGAAACGGCTGTGGCCGGTCTGGGACATCTTGGCCACGACCTCTTCATAGCTGGCGGTCAGCGGAACCGACTCGATCTCGGTGCGGTGGATCATCGCATCCTCCGCCGTGAGGTCGCCGAATTCAAAGACACCGCGGACAAAGCTCAGCTCGTCGTCCTCGATCGATCCCTGCATGGCGCCCTCCTGCATCAGCAGCATGACGTCCTCCTCGGTGACCGCATCGCCGTTGTCGTCGGGATCGATGCCGATCAGCCGCAGCACCGCGTTGGTCGAGGTGGCGAGCAGCCAGACAAACGGTTTGGTGATCTTCGAAAGCAGGTTGATGGGGCCGACAATCTTGCGGGCGACCCCTTCGGGGTTGTTCATCGCCATCCGCTTGGGGACCAGCTCACCACAGAGGATGGTGAAATAGGTCAGCAGCAGGGTGATGAAGGCGCTCGAACCGACGCGGATCACCGAGAGGGCAAAGCCGCTGACGCCGAGCTGGACCGCAAGGCCGGTCAGTGCGCTCGACAGGCTGTCGACGGCAAAGGCGCCCGAGAGCAGACCCGCGAGGGTGATGCCGATCTGGATGGCCGACAGAAAGCTGGAAGGGTTCTGCTTCATGCGCAGCAGGATCTTGGCTTTTTTGTCGCCGCTTTCGGCACGGGGACGCAGTTTGGGTTCGCTGAGCCCGACAAAGGCGATCTCGGCAGAGGCGAGCATACCGTTGATCAGGATCAGAATGGCGGTGAGAAGGATGGCTATCAGTGGGTTGCCATCTTCCATCGTAGGTTTCCTCCTTTTTGTTTGTAAAGTTGAGATGGTTGCGATGATGGATACGGCAGATAGCCGTATTTCCACTATCATACAACAGATCGGCAGGACAATCAAGATGTAAAATGACGCAGACGGTCGGGACGCAAAGGAAGAAGCCGGCTGCCTGTCAGCCGGCTCTTCGAAAACCGTCGGATGAAGCGGACCTCTATGTCCGACGGCGAATCATCGGTTAGTGGGCGCGGCTCCGCCGGTGGATCGCCTTGCCGATCTCGACGACCGGCAGGATCGCGAGGGCCAGCAGCATGGCCAGCAGCAGGTCGGCCACCGGCAGCGGGGTCAGCTGGAAGAGGGTGTTCAGCCCCGGCAGGTAGATGACCCCCAGCGTCAGCACAAAGCTCAAAAGGATCGCGCCGATCAGCGTGCGGTTGTGCCCCTTGACCGTCCAGAAGGGATGGGTTCGCGAGCGCATCGAGAGGGCGTGGAAGACCTCGCAGAGCGAAAGGGTCATGAAGGCCATCGTCATCCCGGTGACCTGCGACTGGGCATGGCCGATGAAGAAGGAGGCCAGCGTCAGCAGGGCGATGGCGGTGCCCTGGAAGAGGACGTCGATGCCCAGCCCGCCCGCAAAGATCGACTCGTTGGACGGACGGGGCGGCCGGTTCATCGAATCGGCTTCCGCCCGCTCCATGCCCAGCGCCATGGCGGGGAAGGTGTCGGTGATGAGGTTGATCCAGAGGATGTGGATGGGGGCGAAGAGCTTCAGCCCCGCCAGGGTGGCTAAAAAGATCGAGATGACCTCCGACAGGTTGGAGGCGAGCAGGAACTGGATGGCCTTACGGATGTTGTCGTAGATCCGCCGCCCCTCCTCGACCGCGTAGACGATGGTGGCGAAGTTGTCGTCCGACAGCACCATATCGGCCACATTCTTGGTGACGTCGGTGCCGGTGATGCCCATGCCGACGCCGATATCGGCCGATTTTAAGGCGGGCGCGTCGTTGACGCCGTCGCCGGTCATCGCGGTGATCCTGCCCTTTTTGCGCCACATGTTGACGATACGCACCTTGTGCTCCGGCTGGACCCGTGCGTAGACGACAATCGAGTCGATCCGGCGCTCAAATTCCTCATCCGACATCGCGGAGAGTTCGGCACCGGTGATCGCCTGGCTCGGATCGGTGAGGATGCCGAGGTCACGGGCGATGGCCGCCGCGGTATCCCGGTGGTCGCCGGTGATCATCACCGCCCGCACGCCGGCGGTCCGGCACTGCTCGATGGCCGCCTTGACCTCCGGCCGGATGGGATCGATCATGCCGATCAGCCCGACAAAGGTCATCCCCTCTTCGATGGCGGGATCGGCTGCCGGCAGCGTGTCATGCCGCCGGATGGCGCCGCCCAAGACCCGCAGAGCCCGGTCGGCCATCCGCTTGTTTTGCTGGGCGACCTGCTGCCGTGTCGCCTCGTCGAGCGGCTGCACCCTGCCATCCAGGAGGATGGCGTCGCAGCGGGCGAGGATGGCGTCGGGCGCGCCGGTGGTACACTGCAGGATGCCCGCCCCCTCGGTATGGAGGGTGGTCATCATCTTGCGGTTGGAATCGAAGGGGATCTCCCCCACCCGGGGCAGATCGGGAATGCCGCCCACCTCGAGGCCGAAGGCCTTCTGTGCCACCTGGGTGGGGTCCCCCTGCAGGCTGCCGTCGGCGTTCCGCTCGACGTCGTTGCAGAGGTACATCGCCGTCCCCAGCATCTGCCGGTCGCCCCAGCTGTCGACGGCGGTCATCCGGTTCTGGGTGAGGGTGCCGGTCTTATCCGAGCAGATGACCTCGGTGCAGCCGAGGCTTTCGACGGCGGTCAGCCGCCGGATGATGGCGCCCCGTTCGCTCATCCGGGTGACGCCGATCGAGAGCAGCACGGTCACGACCACCACCAGCCCCTCGGGAATGGCGGCGACGGCCAGGCTGACGGCGGTGAGGAAGGAATCGAACAGCGCGCCGCCCTGCAGGACGTTGAAGAGGAAGATGAAGGCGCAGATGGCCAGCACGGCGGCGCTGAGGATCTTGCTCAGCGAGGCGAGCTTCTGCTGCAGCGGAGTTTTCTCCTCCTCGGTGTGGGTCAGGATGTCGGCGATGCGGCCCATCTCGGTCTGCATACCGGTGGCGACCACCACCCCTTCGCCCCGTCCGTAGGTGACGTTGGTGCCCATATAGGCCATATTGACCCGGTCGCCGAGAGGGACCTCCTCCCCCTCGAGCGGCTCGGTCGATTTTTCGACCGGCACCGATTCGCCGGTCAGCGCCGCCTCCTCGATCTTGAGGCTGGCGGCGGTGATGAGCCGCAGATCGGCCGGGACCGCGTTGCCTGCCTCGAGCAGCACGATATCCCCCGGGACCAGCTCATGGGAGGGGATGACCGCCAGATGGCCATCCCGCCGGACGGTCGAATGGGGTGCGCTCATCGCGCGCAGCGCCTCGATGGCCTGTTCGGCCTTGTTCTCCTGGTAGATGCCGAGCGCCGCGTTGAGGACGACCACCACCAGAATGATCGCCATATCGGCGATCTCCCCGAAGGCGCCCGAGATGACCGCTGCCGCGATCAGTACCAGGATCATCGGGTCGCGCAGCTGTTCCCAGATCCGCTGGAGCCAGCTTTTGCGCCGGCCCTCGGCGAGCTTGTTCTCGCCGTACTGCGCAAGCCGGCCGGCCGCCTCCCCGGCGGACAGCCCCTGCGGGGTGGTGGATGACGATGTGAGGACCTCTTGAATCGACTGTGTGTACGCTTTCACCGTGATACCTCCAAACAAAGTTGGTGAGTCTGGCGGATTAAGGATTGCCAGGATGACGTCCGGTCATCCGTACTGTTGACAATCCGCACCCGGGAGCGATGGAGGCAGGACGCTCTCTTTTGATCCTGCCCAGGCCATCGCCCGGATGCGCGCTACTCCCTCACGGTCTGTGGGTCTGCAGATCAGTATAACAGATTTTGGAGAGGATATGTTACGGAAATGTAAAATAGTTGCAAGATGCAACTATTTTACACCGAGGACAGCAAAACGGCCCCGCAGGATGCGGGGCCGGGGAAACGGTCGATTTACCGGTGGCATTCGGTCAGCGAATAGAGGTCGAGGCGGCGCTGGGAGGTCAGCGGCAGCTGGGCACGCACCTCATCCACCCGCGCAAGGTTGAGATCGGCGTAGCCGATGCCCTCCTTTTCATCCATCCGGGAGAGGACGTCACCCCAGGGGGAGCAGGCAATCGAGTTGGCGTAGGAGACATAGCTGCCGTTTACATCCCGGGCGGGGGAGACGCCGACGGTGAAGACCTGGTTGTCGAGTGCGCGGGCGCGGAAGCTCAGCTCCCAATGGGCCGGGCCGGTCGTCATATTGAAGGCGCCCGGCACGATGATGACCCTGGCGCCGTGATTGGCCATCAGCCGGAAAAGCTCGGGGAAACGGATGTCATAGCAGACGGCGAGGCCCATCCGGCCGAATTCGGTGTCGAAGGTGGTGACCTGGTTGCCGGCGGTCAGCGTATCCGATTCGCGGAAGGACTGGCCGCCCTTGACGTCGATGTCAAACAGATGCATCTTGCGGTGCTTGCCCAGCAGGCTGCCGTCCGGCCCAAAGGCGTAGGCGGTGTTGTAGGTGTGTCCGGCCTCGTCCGATTCGGGCATCGACCCGGCGACCAGATAGATGCCGTTGTCGGCGGCCGCCTTCGCCATCATCTGGAAATGGGGCCCGCCCTCCGGCTCGGCGTAGATGGGGAAACGCGGGGTCTCATAGGGGCAGCAGAACATCTCGGGCAGTACGGCAAGATCGGCGCCGCCCGCCTTGGCTTTCGAGATCAGGTCCATCGCGTGATAGAGGTTGCCGACCTTGTCCTCTCCGACCTGCATCTGGATCATCGCGACCCGCATATAGATTCCTCCTTTTTCTCGTTCCATCGGTCATCGGCACCCGTCTGCCGGGTGGAAACCGATGCCAGTTTTCAGTATAGCATGGGAAGAAAAGCGGTGTCAATCGTCCGTCCCGTCAACCACCCGGCCGGCTTCGATCTCCCGCTCAAAAACCGAATATCGCCCCTTTGCCGTGCCGGAAATTCGCAGCCAACCCTGGCCGCGCAGCGGACGGCTAGGCCTTTCGAATGGGGTATCGGATGACCGTCTTCCACCGTTCGGGGGGTACCCTTCTCGCGTCGGACAGGTAGATTTCATGGTGCAGCCGGCGATCTGTCAGATCCTTTGTATAGCCCTGCGCCTCCAGATAGGCGTCCATCCGCGCGATGCTCGCGGGTTCCTCGTCGAAGGGCCCCAGATGCATCATCTGTACGCACAGTCCCTCCTCGACCGTCAGCCGTTCCGCGCACCGGCAGTCCAGCTTCTTCTTTTGGGAGGCCGTCCGGACCGCCCAGTCAAAATGCGGCTGGCGGACAAAATCGGGCAGACGGATGACCGAGATCCAGCGGAAGGCCGACTTGTCGGCAGAGTCAAGCTCCCCGATGCCCTCCTGATACCAGAATCCCTCAAGCGGCGGCACCACATAGTCAAAAAAGCCCTCGATCCGGTAGTTGGTCCGGTAGCTCATCTTGAGGGTATAGGCCACCGCGTAGAGGATGCCGATCGCCTGCTGGTAGGCGCCGCCCGCCTCATTCGGGTCGCCCTTTCCCCGGACGGCGATATACTGCGCCCGCGGGACCTCGACCATCTCCGGCTGGTTTTTGGGCAGATAGAATTCCCTGTATTCCTTTTTAAAATCAAAAGCCATGGTTCCCTCCGTCTGGATGTGTGGATGGGCTGGGTGTCTAAGCCGAGTGTAGCACAGGCCGGCGGGAAAGTCCACCGCGCGTAGGCGGCGGTGAAAGGGATTCGATAGAAATGTCGCGTCCATACTTGACAAAGGCGGACCGATGGGGTAAACTAAACAATAGTTTATCCCCTGATTGGAAGGAGCCTGTGCGATGGGTCGCTTCGGGCAAAACAGCAACATGATGATGTGCATGTGCGGGATGATGATGCGTTCCGCACTTTTCGGCGTGTTGCGATCCAGAAGGGTATGACAGGCGATAGCTGAAACTGTAGCCCCGTTTCGCAACTGCGCGAAGCGGGGTTTTTGTTTGCGCAGAACATCGGAAAGCGAGGAGATTGATGTGACGATTGCGGAGAAACTGAAGGAAAAGCGGACGCTGGTATCCTGTGAGCTCTTTCCGCCCAAGCGCCACCTGGGTTTTGAGAACGCGAAGGCGGTGATCGACGAGACGCTGGCGCTCTCGCCCGACTTCATCAGCGTGACCTACGGGGCCGCCGGCGGCGCCTACAAAAACACGATGGGTATGGCCGAATACATCGAACAGAACGGCTGTACCGCGCTGATGCACCTGACCTGTGTCGGCTCGACCCACGAGACGATCGGCGGGCTCATCGATTCGATGCGGTCGGCGGGTATCCGCAATGTGCTCGCGCTGCGCGGCGACATCGTCGACGGGCAGACGCCGAAGGACTATCTCCATGCGATCGACCTGGTCGGCGAGCTCAAGGCGGCGGGCGGCTTCTGCGTCGGCGCGGCCTGCTATCCCGAGGGGCATGTCGAGGCGGCCAACCAGGCGGAGGACATCCGCTATCTCAAGGAGAAGGCGGACGCCGGCTGCGATTTTCTGACCACCCAGATGTTCTTTGACAACAACATCCTCTATCGCTTTCTCTATCGGATCAGGGAGGCAGGCATCCATACGCCGGTCTTCGCGGGCATCATGCCGGTGACCAACAAGGCACAGATCAAACGGATCGTCGAGGTCAGCGGCACCGCGCTGCCGCCCCGCTTTCAGAACATCCTCGACAAATTCGGGGAGGACGAGCGGGCGATGCAGCAGGCGGGCATCGCCTACGCGATCGAGCAGATCATCGATCTCATCGCCAACGGTGTCCGCGGGGTGCATATCTACACGATGAACAAGCCGGCGGTCGCCCGCCAGATCATCGAGGGCATCGACGCGGTTGTGAGGGCGGTATCATGACCCTCGACCGTGCGGAGGCGCTGCGGTATATGGGTTATCGCGGACAGCCGGATGGGGAAACCGAAGCGCTGATCGACCGTTGGGGCGGGATGCTGTGTGAGACGGCCTCCCCCCGCTTTACCGACCGCCGGGTGGCGATTCTGCGGGAGGCGGAGGAGACGCTCGCGATCGGCGGTATGCGGGTCAAAAGCCGGTCGCTGGCCCGCCATCTCGCCGGCTGCCGGGAGGCGGTGCTCTTCGCGGCGACCCTCGGCGCGGGGGTCGACCGGCTGATGCACCGGGCGGAGGCGGTTTCGATGGCGGCGGCGGTGGTGCTCCAGGGCTGTGCGGCGGCGCTCATCGAGCGCTACTGCGACGAGGTCTGCCTGCGCTACCGGGCGGAGGGACTCTATCCCACCAGCCGTTTTTCCCCCGGCTACGGCGACTTTTCCCTCGAACACCAGCGTGAGCTGCTCCGGCTGCTCGACGCGCCCCGCCGCATCGGACTGAGCTGCACCGATTCGCTGATGCTGACGCCGGTCAAATCGGTGACAGCGGTGATCGGGCTGGGCAGCCAGCCGACAGGCTGTGCGGGAGATCACTGTGAGATGTGCGGGCAGCGGGATTGCCCCTACAGGAGGCGGTAACCATGACATTTCGTGAACAACTGGGACAGAATCTTCTCTTTTTTGATGGTGGGATGGGGACGACGCTGCAGCAGGCGGGACTCCGCCCCGGCGAGGCGCCCGACAGCTGGAACCTCCGTCATCCCGAGGTGATCCGGCAGATTCATCTCGATTATCTGCGCGCCGGCGCCCATATCCTGACCACCAACAGCTTCGGCAGCACCGCTCGCAAGCTGGCGGGCAGCGGCTGCACCGTTCGCGAAACAGCCGCGGCGGCCACCCGGCTGGCCCGTGAGGCGATCGCCGCGTTCCGGGCGGAGACGGGGGAGCGGGGCGACCGCTATGTCGCCTTCGATGTCGGACCGACCGGTGCGCTGCTCCGTCCGGTGGGGGATCTCGACTTCGAGGAGGCGGTGGCGCTCTTTGCCGAATCGATCGAGGCGGGGGCGGGGGAGGCCGATCTCATCCTCATCGAGACGATGACCGATTGCTACGAGCTCAAGGCGGCGGTGCTGGCCGCCAAGGAACACAGCCGTCTGCCCATCTGCGCGACGGTGGCACCCGACTTAAACGGCAAACTGCTGACCGGCGGCGACCTCGAGACGGTGGTGGCGCTGCTCGAAGGGCTGGGGGTGGACGCCATCGGCCTCAACTGCGGCTTCGGACCGGCCGAGATGCTGCCCCTCTTTGACCGGATGCGGGCGATTTCCTCCAAACCGCTCATCCTCACCCCCAACGCCGGCCTGCCCCGCCAGGAGGGGGAGCATTTCGTCTATGATGTCGATCCGGAGACCTTTGCCCATCTGATGCGGGAAGCGATTCCCCGCGGCGCCCAGCTGCTCGGCGGCTGCTGCGGCACAACCCCCGAGCATATCCGCGCGCTGGTGCATGCCTGCGGCGGGCGCAGCCCCCGCATGGTCGAGCGGCAGCACCGTACGGTCGCTTGCAGCTACGCGAAATGTGTGCTGTTTGACGGTGCGACCCGCCTGATCGGCGAGAGTATCAACCCGACCGGGCGCAAACGGGTCAAGGAGGCGCTCCGTACCCGCGACTTCGGTTTCCTGCTGCGGGAGGGCAGCGACCAGCAGGCCGCCGGCGCCGATCTGCTCGACGTCAATGCCGGGTTGCCCGAGATCGATGAACCGGCGGTGTTGACCGAGCTGGTCGAACGGCTGCAGGCGGTCACCGACCTGCCGCTCCAGCTGGATACCGCCGATCCCGAGGCACTGGCCCGGGCGATGCGCCGCTACAACGGCAAGCCGATGGTCAATTCGGTCAACGGCAAGCGCGCGTCGATGGAGGCGGTCTTCCCGCTGGTGGCGAAGTACGGCGGCCTGGTGGTCGCGCTGACCCTCGACGAGACGGGGATCCCCGAAACGCCGGACGGCCGGATCGAGATTGCAAAGAGGATCATCCAGACGGCCAGGGGCTACGGCATCCACAAGGAGGACCTCATCTTTGACGCACTCACCATGACGGTCAGTGCCGGCAGCCGCAACGCGGCGGTCACCCTCGAGACGGTGCGCCGCCTTCGCGAGGAGCTGGGGGTGCGTACCATCCTCGGTGTCTCCAACGTCTCCTTCGGCCTTCCCGAACGCCCGGTGCTCAACGCGGCGATGCTTTCGCTGGCGATGGGGGCGGGGTTGGACGCCGCGATCATCAATCCCCGCATCGAGCTGCTGATGAACGCCTTCCAGACGGCCTCCACCCTGCTCGGCCGGGACGAGGGATGCCAGGGGTATCTTGCCCGCTTCGGCGGGGTCGAGCAGTCGAAACCGGCGGCTCCCTCCGCGACGGCGGAGATCCCGCTCGATGAGGCGATCGGGCGGGGGCTGGTGTCCGAGGCGGCCGAGGCGGCCAAACGGGCGCTTGCCGCCCAACCGCCGCTCGAGGTGATCGACCGGTATATTGTCCCCGCGCTGACCGAGGTGGGGGACCGCTTTGAAAAGGGCACCCTCTTTCTGCCCCAGCTGATGATGAGCGCCGACGCGGCCAAGGCGGCCTTTGCCGAGATCCGGGCGCGGATGGGGGCGGAGGAGAGCGCCCCGAGGGGAGAGATCGTTATCGCGACGGTCGCGGGGGATGTCCACGATATCGGCAAGAACATTGTCGGTGCGCTGCTGGAGAACTACCGTTTTCGGGTGATCGATCTCGGCAAGGATGTCCCGCCCGAGCGGGTGGTCGAGGCGGTGCGGGCCCGTCACCCCCGTCTGGTCGGCCTGTCGGCGCTGATGACAACGACCGTCCCTTCGATGGTCAAAACCATCGAGATGCTGCATGCCGCCTGTCCCGATTGCCGGGTGATGGTGGGCGGTGCAGTGCTCACCGCCGATTATGCCAGCCGGATTGGCGCCGACTTTTACGCGAAGGATGCGATGCGTTCGGTGCATATCGCCGAGCAGGTGTATGCCGAATAGCTTGGGCTGCCCGGTCATCCTCGGCCTCCCAATGGAACCATGAAACGCAGGAAAAATGCCCGCTCGATCCCTTTTAGGGGGATCGGGCGGGCGTTTTGCATCGGGGCAGGGGGCTATTTCAGTTCGCCCAAGCTCTTCGCCTTGAGGTAGGCGTTGATGAATCCGTCGAGATCGCCGTCCATCACCGCGCCGATATTGCCGCTTTCGTAGCCGGTGCGGTGGTCTTTGACGAGGGTATAGGGCATGAAGACGTAGGAACGGATCTGGGAACCCCAGGCAATCTGCATCTGCTCCCCCTTGATGTCCTCGATATGTTCGAGGTGTTCCCGCTCCTTGATTTCGGCGAGCTTGGCGCGCAGCATCTTCATGGCGACCTCCCGGTTCTGATGCTGGCTGCGTTCATTCTGACAGGCGACAACGATGCCGGTCGGGATGTGGGTGATGCGGATGGCCGATTCGGTCTTGTTGACATGCTGGCCGCCCGCGCCGCTCGACCGGTAGGTGTCCACCTTGAGGTCGGCGTCGTTGATGACAATCTCGGTGTCGTCCTCAATCTCCGGCATCACCTCGACCGAGGCAAAGGAGGTGTGCCGCCGTCCGGACGCGTCGAAGGGGGAGACCCGCACCAGCCGGTGGACGCCCGCCTCCGACTTGAGATAGCCGTAGGCGTTGAGGCCGCTGATGAGGATGGAAGCGGTCTTGATACCGGCTTCTTCGGCGGCCAGATAGTCGAGCAGCTGGATCTTGTAGCGGTGCTGTTCCGCCCAGCGGGTGTACATCCGGTAGAGCATCTGGGCCCAGTCCTGCGCCTCGGTGCCGCCGGCGCCCGCGTGGATGGTGAGAATGGCGTTGTTCTGGTCGTATTCGCCCGACAGCAGGGTGGCCAGCCGGCTCGCCTCAAATTCGGCGTCCAGCTCCCTGCGGTCGCGCAGAATCTCCTCGACCATCGAGGTGTCGTCCTCCTCGTTGGCGATTTCCACCATCGTCACCAGATCGTCATAGCGGCTCTGCAGCGCCTCAAAACTCGACAGGGTGTTCTGCAGGCTGCGCTGCCGCTTGAGCACCGCCGAGGAGGTCTCATGGTCGTCCCAGAAGTTGGGCTGGGCGACCGTCTGGTCGATCTGCGCCAGTTCGGCGCGGACCGCGTCGAGTCCAAGCGCCTCGGCGAGATTTTTCAGTTCCGGTTCCATCTCCTGCAGATGCAGGCGAACCTCTTCGAGTTGGAGCATATCTTCATCCGTCCTTTGGATTGATGCACAGACTTTGCATCCTATTATACGGGATGCGGCGGTGGTTGTAAAGGGCAAGCCGCATCCACAGCAGTCTATGCCGGGCGGTCCAAGGAAAATTCACCGCTTGGGGCTATCATTTTGTGGAAAAGTAGTATATAATACCTTTATCTATCCGAATGTACCGACAGCCCATGGCGAGTGAGGAGATGCAGCGTTGGATCGATATCTCGGCGTAAAATGCCCGGTGTGCGGCCAGCCCTTCCAGGCGGGCGATGACATTGTGGTCTGTCCGGTGTGCGGCGCGCCGCACCATCGGGCCTGTTATCATGAGCTGGGCCATTGCGCCCTCGAAGAGGAGCATGCCAGCGGCAAGGCATGGCAGCCGCCCCGACCGGAGCCGGCACAGCCGCATGGGGAGGAAGGCGCCTGCGAAGGGGCGGGGGAGGACCCGTCCGGCGGTGAGCATGGCGAGATCCTCTGTCCCGTCTGCCATACCCGCAATCCGGCGGGCAACATCTTCTGCCAGTCCTGCGGCGCGCCGCTGCGCCCGGATGAGGAGGACGCCGGGGGCCGGACGGAGGAAAATCCCTATGGGCAGCCGTATACCCGCGGCCCCGGCATGGGCGGTCCGGGCGGCTGGACGGGGTCTTTTCCCCTGATGTTTAATCCCTACGGCGGTCTCGAGCCGGAGGAGGAGATCGAGGGGATCAAGGTCAAGGAGCTTGCGGCCTATATCGGGCCGAACGCCGCCTACTATCTGCCCCGTTTCCGCAGCCTCTCGGGCGGCAAGGGGAAGCTGAGCTTCAACTGGTCGGCGATGATTGCCGGTTTCCTCTACTTCCTCTACCGCAAAATCTATCCCATCGGGATTCTGGCAGCCATCCTCTTTGCCCTCTTTATCACCCCGGCCGCCATCTTCTATATCGAGGTGATGGGGGACCCTGCGCTGCTGGAGGGGCTCGCGATGGGGACGCTGCGTGAACTGCCGGAACATCTGCTGCTGCTGCAGCGGATCCAGTCGGTGGTCTCCTATGTCTATCTGGGGTTCTGTATTCTGATGGGCTTTTTTGCCAATCAGATCTACAAAAGCCAGGTCTTCACCCAGCTGCGCAAGCTCAAGGAGGAGGCGCAGGATCTGCCGCCGCTCGAACAGCTGCAGCTGATGCGCAGGCGGGGCGGGGTCAACCGCCAGCTGATTACCATCGTGTTGGCCGCGTTTCTGGTACTCAATTTCCTGTTTACCCTTTTCGTTATGTATGCATAAACCGGAGGAAACCGTTATGAAGGTACGCAAGGCGATCATTCCGGCGGCGGGGCTCGGTACCCGGGTGCTGCCCGCCTCCAAGGCGATCCCCAAGGAGATGCTCTCGATTGTCGACAAGCCGGCCATCCAGTATATCGTCGAGGAGGCCGCACGGGCCGGCATCGAGGAGATTCTCATCATCACCAGCCGGGGCAAATCGGCCATCGAGGACCACTTCGACCGTTCCCCCGAGCTGGAGGAGCGGCTGGAGCGGACCGGCAAGCGGGCGATGCTCGAGGAGATCCGGGCGATCACAAAGCTTGCGAATATCCAGTATGTGCGCCAGGCCGAGATGAAGGGGCTGGGGCACGCGGTGCTCTGCGCGAAGAGCTTTGCGGCGGGGGAACCGGTGGCCGTCCTCTACGGCGACGATGTCATCATCGGCGACAGCCCCGCCTGCGGCGAGTTGTGCGAGGCTTATGAACGCTATGGCAAAGGCGTCATCGGCGTCAAAGAGGTACCGATTGAAGAGATCAGCAAATATGGGTCGGCCCGGATTACCGAGAGATTGTCCGACCGCGCCTACGCGGTGGACGATATGGTCGAAAAGCCGAAGCCGGAGGAGGCGCCCTCCCCCTACGCGATCCTCGGCCGCTGTGTGCTGCCGCCCGAGATTTTCGACTATCTCGAAAGGACCACCCCCGGCGCCGGCGGTGAGATCCAGCTGACCGACGCGATGCGGGCGCT
>CASGDD010000020.1 GCA_949300115.1 uncultured Oscillospiraceae bacterium
ATCCATCAGCGAAAGCGAATTGCCCTCCTTGTCGGTGTCGATCGGGTCGGAGATGTAGACATCCTGCGCGCTCTTTTTTTGGTTGCGGAAGTACATGAGGATCTCATTCGCAATCCTCACCCGACGGCTCCCCGCTCCCGCCGGCATCCGTTTTACACAGGGCGACCGGAGCATCTCCCATCGCCGCCGAGATGAAGCCGTACCCGTGGAGAGGTGGATGGGAAATACAGCAAATACGGGCAAATCGCGAAATAGAAACGCCGCATGCATTCATAATCATATCGAATCCCCAACCCTTTCCGAACGACGGCGGGGGAGGGAAGGAGAAAACCATGTACACCCCCCGCGGAACCCTTGACAAATCCACCCCTTCGTGATACTTTTAAGATAATCATGAAAAGGCAGCGACGGAGCGAGTAGCCGCATACCGAACCTTCCAGCGAACCGGGGCAGGTGGGAGCCCGGCAGCAGTAGGATGCAGGTGAAAATCCCTCCCGAGCCGCAGCACCCAACACGTTATTGGATGTCAGTAGGTGCTGCCGGATTCCTCCGTTACCGGGAGCGCATATGCTGGTATGTGACAATGGGTGGTTAAACGAGGCTCTCGTCCTGTTGTGGACGGGAGCCGTTTTGATGAGATTTGGGAGGTAGGTATGTACAAGAAGGTCTCAACCGAATTGAGCTTCCCGGAGCGCGAGGCGGAGATCCTCAAGTTCTGGAAGGAGAACCACATCTTTGAGAAGAGTGTCAAGATGCGGGAGGGTGCGCCCACCTTCGTCTTTTACGACGGACCGCCGACGGCGAACGGCCGTCCGCACATCGGCCATGTGCTGACCCGTGTCATCAAGGACCTCATTCCCCGCTACCGCACGATGAAGGGCTACGATGTTCCCCGCAAGGCGGGCTGGGATACCCACGGCCTGCCGGTCGAGCTGGAGGTGGAGAAGCAGCTCGGGCTCAACGGCAAGGAGCAGATCGAGGAATACGGCATCGCCCCCTTCATCGACCGCTGCCGGGAGAGCGTCTGGAAGTACAAGAGCATGTGGGAGGAGTTCTCCGACGTGGTCGGCTTCTGGGCGGATATGGATAACCCCTACGTCACCTACCACAACGAGTATATCGAGTCGGTCTGGTGGGCGTTAAAACAGATCTACGACAAGGGCCTGCTCTATAAGGGCTTTAAGATCGTACCCTACTGCCCCCGCTGCGGCACCCCGCTGTCCAGCCACGAGGTGGCGCAGGGCTACAAGGATGTCAAGGAAAAGTCGGCCGTCGTGAAATTTAAGGCCAAGGGCGAGGATGCTTACATCCTCGCCTGGACGACCACCCCCTGGACGCTGCCCTCCAACGTGGCGCTCTGTGTCCATCCCACCGAAACCTACATCAAATTCAGGGCGAACGGTGAGACCTACTACATGGCCGAGGCGCTGGTGGGCTCGCTCTTTGAGGAGTATGAGGTCCTCGAGCGGATGCAGGGAACCGATCTCGAGTACAAGGAATATGAGCCGCTCTTCGATCTGGTGCATCCCAAGGAGAAGGGCTGGTATATCTGCTGCGACACCTATGTCACCATGTCCGACGGTACCGGCATTGTCCACATCGCGCCGGCCTTCGGTGAGGACGACGCTCAGGTGGGCCGCAAGTATGGCCTGCCGTTTGTCCAGCTGGTCGACGGCGCCGGCAAGATGAAGGAGAATACCCCCTGGGCGGGTGTCTTTGTCAAGGATGCCGACCCGATGATCCTCAAGGCACTGGCCGAGCTGGGCCTGCTCTTCTCGGCGCCCACCTTCGAGCACAGCTATCCCTATTGCTGGCGCTGCGATACCCCGCTCATCTACTATGCCCGGGAGTCCTGGTTCATCGAGATGAGCAAGGTCAAAGAGGAGCTCATCGCGAACAACAACACGGTCAACTGGATTCCGCCTTCGATGGGCAAGGGCCGGTTTGGCGACTGGCTGGAGAACATCCAGGATTGGGCGATCAGCCGCGACCGCTACTGGGGTACCCCCCTCAACATCTGGACCTGTGAATGCGGGCACAAGCATGCGGTCGGTTCGATTGCCGAGCTGCGGGAGCTTGCGCCCGACTGCCCGGCCGATATCGAACTGCACCGTCCGTATATCGACCAGATCACCTTCAAATGCCCCGAATGCGGCGGCGTGATGCACCGGGTGCCCGAGGTCATCGACTGCTGGTTTGACTCCGGTTCGATGCCCTTTGCCCAGCACCACTATCCCTTTGAAAATGAGGATCTGTTCAAGGAGCAGTTCCCGGCCGACTTCATCTCGGAGGCGGTCGACCAAACCCGCGGCTGGTTCTATTCGCTGCTCGCCATCTCGACCCTCGTCTTCCACCGGGCGCCCTACAAGAATGTCCTCGTGCTGGGGCATGTCCAGGACAAGGACGGGCAGAAGATGAGTAAATCGAAGGGCAACGCGGTCGAGCCGCTCGAGGCGCTGCACCGTTTCGGCGCCGACGCCATCCGCTGGTATTTCGAGGTCAACTCGGCCCCCTGGCTGCCCAACCGCTTCCACGACAAGGCGGTGGTCGAGGGCCAGCGTAAATTCCTGGGAACCCTCTGGAACACCTACGCCTTCTATGTGCTCTATGCCGAAATTGCCCAGTTCGATCCGACGAAGCACACCCTCAACCGGGATGCGCTGTCGGTGATGGACCGCTGGCTGCTCTCCAAGCTCAACCATCTCATCCGTGAGGTGGATGAGGATCTCGAGAACTATCGGATCACCGAGTCGGCCCGGGCGCTGCAGGAGTTTGTGGAGGAGCTTTCCAACTGGTATGTCCGCCGCTGCCGTGACCGGTTCTGGACCGACGCGATCGGACCCGATCAGGAGAGCGCCTATATGACCCTCTACACCGCGCTGGTGACGACCGCCAAGCTGGCGGCCCCGCTCATCCCCTTTATGACCGATGCGATCTACCGCAACCTCGTCTGCAGCCTCGATCCCACCGCGCCCGAGAGTGTGCATCTCTGCGACTACCCGGCCTGTGACGAGAGCTTTTTCGACGATCAGCTCGAGCGGGAGATGGACAGCGTCCGCGAGGTGGTTACCCTCGGCCGTGCCGCCCGCAACGGTTCGAGCATCAAAAACCGCCAGCCGCTCTCCGAGATGCTGGTGCAGACCGAGGTCGCCTTGAGCGACGACTATCTGACGGTTATCCGCGAGGAACTCAACCTCAAGGCGGTGCGTCTGGTGGACGATCTTTCCGAGCTGCTCGACTACAGCTTCAAGCCGCAGCTCAAGACGGTCGGCCCGAAATTCGGCAAGCAGGTGGGCGCCATCCGCACGGCGCTGGCCCGTCTCGATGGCGCCAAGGCGAAGGCCGAATTGGATCGGGAGGGTGTCCTTCCGCTGACCCTGGACGACGGCAGCACGGTCCAGCTGGCGCTGGAGGATCTGCTGATCGAGACCAAGCAGCGGGAAGGCTACTACACCATGCAGGAGAACGATGTGACCGTCGCCCTGAATACCACCCTGACCGACGATCTGATCGAGGAAGGGTTTATCCGTGAGGTCATCTCGAAGATCCAGACGATGCGGAAGGATGCCGGCTTTGAGGTGACCGACCGCATCACCGTGACCTATTCGGGCAGCGCGAAGATCGACGCGATCATCGCCTCCGCCGGTGCGACGATCGCCGACGAGGTGCTGGCCCTCTCGATGACCGAAGGCGCGGCTCCGTCCGATGGCTTTACCAAGGAGCAGGATATCAACGGCGAAAAGGTCACCCTGACCGTCCAGGTGGTACGCTGATCCGAAGGCCCCTCTTCGGGGGAGGCAACCGCTTTTCCAACGTACAACCTACAATGTCGTGCAGGCCGGCACCATCTGGGTGCCGGCCTGTGTTGTATGCATCTGCGGCGGGGATGCAGGACAGCGCCCCCTGTCGGTCCGAATCGGGGGACGCGGCGGCCATCGGGGCCCCTGCCGGGCGGCGGAGGGAAAAGGGGGCGCTACCGGCAGCCGGAGGGGGGATCGATGCCGCTGAGGGGGG
>CASGDD010000021.1 GCA_949300115.1 uncultured Oscillospiraceae bacterium
CGCTCTTTTTTCTTCCCCCAATGCCGCGGGCATGGGCGAAGCTGACAGAGGCTGGCGATGGGGGAAAGCATACAGAAGCGATCCAAGGGAATCGGGAAAAACCAACTGCAGCGGGCACAACCCGGTCTGTACGATCGCAAAACCCGTCAGTCTGGGGGCGGTGCCCGAAACGGAGCTGCTGAACTGCCCCAGTAAAAAGGGAATACAGACAAGGCACCCCCCGATGTGGCAGAAGCTCCGCAGGATATCGGGGGGTATTCCTCTGCGTAGGCGGCATTACCCATATGGCTCGGAGCGCTTGCCGCAAGGGGAGGAAGATGGCGGGAGCCGGCGCCTTTTGGGGAACATGCAGGCCATCTGTCGGGGCGATTGTTCCAAAGAAAACACATTGGGGCGGTCTCCGGTATACTACAATCAGACAAGCCATTCGGAAAGCACGGGATCCATCAAAAGGGAGGAAACGGCATGACAGAGGAACGTTTTGATTTGGAAGCGGATCGAGAGGGACGCTTTCGTTTCCGCACCGACCCTGCTGAGCTGCAGCGGCGATGGCGGATCACCCGTGAGGCGATGCGCCGGGAAGGCTACGATTGCCTGCTGCTCTGGGCAGGCAGCAGGGTGTTCGGCGGCGCGCAGAAATATCTGACCGACCTGCAGTACACGGTCTATCCGCATGTCACCCTGTTTTCCCAGGAGGGGATTGCGGTTGTGGGACATGGAGCTTACGGCGGGAAAGCCTATGGGGATTTTGCCTGTTGCCCGGAAATCACAGAAAACATTTCGGTGCCCTATCTGCCTTCCATCTGCTACACCGACGATTTTCCCGCGGAGGAAATTGGGAGAATCATTCAAAAACAGGGCATCCGCCGGGTGGGCATTGTCGCGATGAACCATTTCCCCGCCGGAATCTACGCCTACCTGCGGGAGGCGCTCCCAAAGCTGGAGATCGCGAATGCCAGCGGGATGATGGACCGCATCCAGGCGGTCAAATCGCCCTACGAGCTGTCGCTCTGCAAAAAGACGGTGCGTCTGCACGACGATCTGATGGCGGCGGTGCCGACGATTCTGCGCGCCGGCATGACCGAACGGGAGCTCTGCCTGCGGATTCGGCATCTTGCGGACGAGATGTTCTGCGGCGAATGTGTCGTACTCGCGGGCGCCCATCCTCGATTCCCGGATGGGAACCTTTATCTCTACAGCAACCACACCATCCGCCGGGGCGATTGTGTCTATCTGCTCATCGAATTGGCGGGGCCGGGCGGCATGTGGGCAGAGCTGGGCAGAACCTTTTCGATGGGGGAGCCCTCGCGGGAGATGCAGCGGGTCTGGGCGGACGCGGTTCGGTTGGAAAACGATTTGGCCGCACGCTGCAAGCCCGGTGTCTCTGCGAGGGAGATGTTTGGGGCGTGCAACCGCTGGCTGGAGGCGGGAGGCTATCAGCCGGAGCGCAAGTTTTTCGCGCATGGCCAGGGGTACGACATAGTCGCCCGTCCCATCTTTGATGAAGGGGAGAGGATGACCTTCGAGGAGAACATGTATCTTTCCATCCATCCACGGTGTCAAAACGGCGAGGCGGCAGCCATCTGTATGGATAACTTTGTCGTGACCCGCGAGGGGGCGAAGCGCCTGAGCGTGACCCCGCAGGAGCTTGTTACGATCGAATATTGATGAATACGGAGGAGGTACAAGAGGATGATACGCAGGGAATCCGAGATGACGCAAAAGCACTATGAACACATGCGGGATGGGAAACTGTCGGTGGATGCGCGTGTTTTTTTGGAGGCTTCGGAAAGCTATGGCGCCGGCAGCTTTTTTGGATGCGCGACCATGCCGCCCGGCGCTTCCATAGGGTACCACCGGCACGATGGGGAATTTGAGATCTATTACATCCTCCGTGGCAGGGCAAAGGTGGTCGACAACGGGCAGGAGGCGGTGCTCGGTCCGGGCGACATCATGCAGTGCAGGGATGGGGATAGCCACAGCATCGAAAATATCGGCGAGCTGCCGCTGGTATTTTTGGCGATGGTGTTGCGCTGCCATCCTGCAGCCGAATGAGCCGTTTTTACAAGGGAAAATGCTGAATGTACTCCTTTTGAGACAAAATGGGATCTTTTTGCTTTCAAAAAAACACATTTTATCCTATTGTACTATAATTTTTCCAAAGAGGAGAGGTGACTTTGGTCAAAACACTCGATTGATGGATCGGCAATCCATACAGGAGGTGAAAGGAAGACTGCATGTGGACGCACGGCAAGATCTAACGTTTGGAAAGGAGCTGCCCTATGAACACGATTTTATCGGTCATCCCACCCGTACTGGTTATCGTCCTTGCACTGTCGACCCGCAATATCATTGTATCGTTATTCAGCGGGATCGTGCTGGGCTCGATCATCCTCAATGGCGTTCACTTCATCCCGCCCATTCTGGATACCTACATGACGGAGGGACTGAAGAGCAACACCAACGTGCTTTTATGTATCGTCCTGGTGGGGATCATGCTGCAGTGCATCAAACGCGCCGGAGGCTTTAAGGCGTTTGGCGAGTGGTGCAACCGCAAGCTGAACACGCCCAAAAAGACCGCCATCATGACCTTCTGGTTTTCGATTTTGTTCTCGGCCAGCCAGAACCTGGCCAATCTCTGCGTGCCGCGCATCATGAAGAATCCCACCCTGAAGAACAAAATGCCGATCGAGAAGGTTCCGTTGATCGTCACTTCAACGGTCGACACCTTTTCCTCTCTGATGCCGTTTGCGGCCTACATCCTCTTCTTCTCCGGACTGATTGTATCCTCGGTGGAGGGATTTGACGGATACGCGGTGTATATCCAGGCGATTCCCTTCCAATTCTTTGCCATTCTTTCGCTGATCATGGCCTTCCTTTACGTTTACGGCATCATTCCGGATATCGGCCCCATCAAAAAGCTTGCCAAGGAAGCGCGCGAGCGGCCGAACATCACCGAGGACGATCCGGTCGATCTGGAGATGTTGGGCGGCCCTGAGGTTGTGCCGGATGCCAAGGCGCTTCTCATTCCGTTTGCGGCGCTGATTCTTTCGATCCCCCTGTTTTCCTTTTTGTCAGGCCGCCTGGTGGTCACAGCGGGTATCCTGATCGGATCGGTCACCGCCGTGCTCTATGCGTCCTTCTCGGGACATGTCAAGTTTAACGAATTGACGGGCGTGTTTGTCAACGGTTTCCGCGATGTTGTCCCCGTCTATCTGATTCTGTTGTTCGCGTTTACCTTTGGCCAGGTTGTCAACGCGCTTGGTTTTTCCACCTACATCATTGGGATCCTGGGAGGCAATTTTACCCCGTCGCTCATCCCCTTCTTTATCTTCCTGATCTGCTGCCTGATTTCCTATACCACCGGCAGCCTCAGCGCTGCTGCGGTGATCATTTTCCCGCTGGGTCTGCCGCTCGCGTTGGCTGCGGGCATCAGCATTCCCTTGACCGTCGGCGCCTGCATCAGCGGCTCCCACTTTGGCGATATCTTCTCGCCCATTTCCGACGCGATGATTTTGCCCTCTGAAGCCTGCGGCGTCAGCCCGGCCGACACCTCCAGGGTGCTTGCGCCCTACCGTCTGATTCAGCTTGTCATCTGCGCAATTCTTTATCTCATCTTTGGAATCATCATGGCGTAACCATGCCGGGAGAGGGGGCGGGGTATCCAATCCCCGCACCTCTCTTTTTCAGAAGAAAATGGTTGTGGGAAAGGATGGATCTGTCATGGAAAAAAAGGCACTGCGCTGCTCCCGGCTGTTTGATCCGGTGGCCGGGCTGGTCAAGCGGGATGTCGTGGTTCTGCTGATTGGCAATAAGATCGAAGCGGTTGTACCGGCCAAAGAGGCGGGGAATCTGGAAGACTATGAGCAGATTGACCTGACAGCAAGGTTTGTCAGCCCCGGTCTGATTGACGCGCATGTTCATCTGGGCATCAGCGGACAGCCCAATCCCGGCGCGACCCGTCCGCGTGAGACGGACGCCGACTGGACGCTGACAGGGCTTAAGAACGCGCAGACCGACCTGATGGCGGGTTTTACCTCGCTGCGGGTGTGCGGCGACCGCAATTTTATCAGCGAAGCGATCCGCAACAGCATCAACCGCGGGGAGTTTTACGGCCCTCGTTTGATGACCAGCGGCATGTATATCGGCACAACGGGCAGCCATGCTGACGACAGCTACAGCCCCTATCTGAGCGATCCGGGGCTGGCGCCCTTCGTCGTAGACGGTACGGCCGCTATGCTGCACGCGGTGCGGTATAACGTCAAACATGGCTGTGATTTCATCAAGTTCATGTCCACCGGCGGTGTGATGAGTCCGGGTACAACCGTGGGTGTCCAGCAGATGAGCTTTGAAGAGATGAAGACGATTTGTGACGCCGCCAGGATGTATGGCATGACGACGGCAACCCACGCGAATGGAACTTCCGGTATCAAGGATGCCATACGTGCGGGTGTCACCTCCATCGAACACGGAACGATCATGGACGATGAAGCGGTCGCCCTGATGGTGGAATACAAGACCACATTGGTGCCGACACTGCTGGCGCCGATGCATATCATCGAGCACGGCTCCGCCTCCGGTATTCCACAGTGGGCGATCGATAAGTCGGTCAGCGTGCATGAGTCGCATATTCGCGGCTTTAAGGCCTGTATGAAAGCCGGGGTTGAGATTGTTTTCGGCACAGACACCGGAACCCCCTTCTCGCTGCATGGCGGCATGGCGCAGGAATTTGCTCTGCTGGTCGCGTATGGCATGGCGCCGGAGCGGGCTCTTTATGCCGCGACGCTGGGCGCTGCGAAGCTGATGCGCTGGGAGGACAAGGTGGGTTCGGTGGAGCCGGGCAAGCTTGCCGACCTGGTTGCCTTTGAGGGCGATCCGCTCGCGGACCCTGCCGACTACCTGCGGTGCTCCTTCGTTATGAAGGACGGTATCGTCTATAAAAACGTCTGACCGGTCTGGCCGGACGCGCGGGGAGGGGGATCTTCCAGGGCGGCTTGCCGTTCGATAGATGCGTTGCCCCTTTTGTGATGACAAAAGAGGATCTGCGATTTACATTTGAAAATGATTCCAGTATAATGATTCCGAAATGGAAAATGCCCGATTTACTGGAGCCATTGTTCCACCTGCGGAACTGCGCCCTCATGGAAAAGGAGGAACAAAAGATGGAAGAGCAGACAAAGGATTTTTGTTATCATAAAAGGATTGAGATCGGGCGGGAGGAAAATCCTTTTTTGCCAATCCATGCCATTGTGCGGGACATCCTGCGTGAGCGGATTGTCACCTGTGATCTGGCGCCGGGCTATCGGCTCAAGGAGGTCGAGTTGGCGGACGAGATCGGTGTGAGCCGAACCACCGTCCGCAATGCGCTGGATGCGCTGTTGGCGGAGGGCCTTCTGGAGAAGGAAGGCAAGCGCGGACTTTGTGTGGGGCGTATTCCGCGGGCGCAGTGCAATCAGCTCCGGGAGTTCAGGCGGCTCATCGACCCCATTGCCGCGGGCCTTGCCGCGACCCGGCGGACGATGCAGGATTTAGCGGAGATGCGCCGCTTTATGGAGGCCTGCAAAAGCGAGGATGCGCAGACCTTTTGTGAAGCGGACAGCAACTTCCACTATACCATCTATGTTGCTGCCAAAAATCTCTATTTCCTCAGCGCCTACGATAGGATCCATGCCGACCGCAAGCGGGTCAATTATGTCTTTGTGGATCATTTTTCCAAGACGGATACCTGGCAATATCTCACCAGCAAACGGGATCGCATGCGGGAAAGCCACGCGGCGATTCTGGACGCGATCGAGCGGTCGGATGAGGCCGCGGCGCGGGAGTTGGCCAGCAAGCACATTGAGCTTTCTCTGCTTCTCGACGTGGACGAATGCTAGGGGAGCCTCGAAGGAACGAGAAGGCGCTGTCCCCAGACGCCCCCACCGATTTCCGAGCTATGTTGGGTCAGGATGGCGGAGACCGCCGCGAGAATCTTTAAGGAAGGGCGCCCGGCCGTACGGCCGGGCGCCCTTTCCCCGACAGGGGGAAGATGGAAAACCGGTCCATCATGAAAATGGGCTCCTCTCTAAGGAAAACGGAGAATTTATCCAAATCCGGCTTTACATCCCCCCGCTTGTCATGTAAAATAGAAAAGAATGAAGGGTAAAGTCGGCTCTCGGAAGAGCGCCGGGGATGATGGAGGTGCACGATGAAGCAGCCGAAGTACAAACGGATTCTGTTAAAGCTCAGTGGGGAAGCGCTGGCCGGCGAGAAGGGATTCGGCCTCGACTTCCAGGTGGTCGAGAACATCTGCAGAAGCATCAAGAAGGTGGACGATCTGGGCGTCCAGATCGGAATTGTGGTCGGCGGCGGCAACTACTGGCGCGGCCGTTCGGGCGGCAACTACGACCGGACCCGTGCCGATCATATGGGGATGCTCGCGACGGCGATCAACGCGCTGGCGCTGGCCGATTCGCTCGAACAGCTGGGCGCCGATGTGCGGGTGCAGACCGCCATCACCATGCAGCAGATCGCCGAGCCCTATATCCGCAACCGGGCGGTGCGTCACCTCGAGAAGGGGCGGATTGTCATCTTCGGCTGCGGCACCGGCAACCCCTTCTTCTCAACCGATACCGCCTCGGCACTGCGCGCTGCCGAGATCGAGGCGGATATCATCTTCAAAGCGACCAAGGTCGATGGGGTGTATGACAGCGATCCGGCGAAAAACCCGAACGCCAAGCGGTATGACAGCCTGTCCTTTATGCAGGTGCTCGAACAGGAGCTCGGCGTGATGGATTCGACCGCCGCCTCGATGTGCAAGGACAACAACATCCCCATTCTGGTCTTCTCCTTAACCGACCCCGACAACATTGTGGCGGCGGTGATGGGGGAGGAAATCGGTACCATCGTCCGCTAACCGGGACGTTTGGAATAGAAGGACACAAGGACCCCCTGTTTATGCCAGCTGTATTTCCCGCCTGCAGGACAGGCGAATCAATCGGCCGCAACAGCCGGCCGTGAAGGAGGAAAACCTGATGAAGGAGATCTACAAACCTTACGATGAGAAGATGCAGAAGACCCTCCGTGCGCTTGAATCCAACTATTCGGTGATTCGCGCGGGCCGCGCCAATCCGGCGGTGCTCGACCGGATTACCGTCGATTACTACGGCACACCGACGGCGATCAACCAGATGGCGGCTGTGTCGGTGGCCGAAGCCCGTATCCTGGTGATCCAGCCGTGGGATGCCTCGGCGCTCAAGCTCATCGAGAAGGCGATCCAGGCCTCCGATCTGGGCATCAACCCCGCCAACGACGGACGGGTGCTGCGCATCGTCTTCCCGCCGCTGACCGAGGAACGCCGCCGCGATCTCGTCAAGGAGGTCAAAAAGGAGGCGGAGGAGTCCAAGGTGGCCATCCGTTCGATCCGCCGGGATGCGATCGAAAAGTTTAAGGCACAGAAGAAATCCTCCGAGATGACCGAGGACGATCTCAAGCAGGCGGAGAAGGACATCCAGGAGATGACCGACAAGTTCTGCAAGGAGATCGACAGCAAGGCGGCCGACAAGGAGAAGGAGATCATGTCGGTTTAATCGTCCGCAGCAGGAGATTGCCGGGTCGAGGGGGCAGAGGATGAGCTTTTGGAACAGGAGACGGGGTGCGCCGGCGGCCGAGCTGCTGCCGGTGCATGTCGGCATCATCATGGACGGGAACGGCCGTTGGGCCAAACGCCGGGGCCTGCCCCGCAAGGAAGGCCATCGCCAGGGTGCCAAGACCTTTCGGAAGATTGCCGAATACGCCAGTCAGATCGGCATCCGCTATCTGACGGTCTACGCCTTTTCGACCGAGAACTGGAAGCGGCCGAAGGAGGAGGTCGACAGCATCATGCAGCTGCTGCGGGAGTATCTGCGGGAGATCGAGCGGTACGCCGAAGAGAATGTCCGGCTCCGGTTTCTGGGCGACCGTTCCGCCCTCGACGCAGATATCCGCGAGCTGATGGAGCGGGCGGAGGCGGGCAGCCGGAACCACACCGGCATGACCCTCAACATCGCCATCAACTATGGCGGGCGGGATGAGTTGACCCGCGCGGTGAAAAGCCTGGCGCAGTCCTGCATAAAGGGCGAGCTGTCCCCTGTAGATATTGATTACGCGCAGATCGCGGCCCGGCTGGATACGGCCGGCCAGCCCGACCCCGACCTCATCATCCGGCCGAGTGGGGAACAGCGGATCTCCAACTTTCTGATCTGCCAGAGCGCCTACGCAGAATTCCTCTACATGAAGGTGCTGTGGCCGGATTTTACACCGCGCCATTTCGATCGGGCACTGTGGATGTACAGCCGGCGTTCGCGCCGGTTCGGGGGCCTCTCCGCCTAGCGGGGAGGCGGTCCGTCCGCCAGGGAACCTGAGGAGGGGCTCGGAGGGCGGGCAGACCGAGATCACTGCAAAGGGGCGAGAGTATGGGACGGAGATTGCTGTCTGCGGCGGTCGGTCTCCCGCTGCTGTTTATCCTGCTGTTTTTCTATCATACCTGGATTTTCAACCTGGCAATCGGGTTGGTGGCGGCCGTGGCCATCCACGAGCTGCTGCTGGCGGCCGGTTATACCAAACGCAAGCTGCTGACCGCCCTCTCGCTGACGGTGGGCTTTCTGATTCCCATCTGCATCGGCTGGGACGGCGAGTGGCTCAAGGTACTGCTGCTCGGCTATGTGACCCTGCTCTTTGCCCTCTACATCGGGCAGCACGATCACATCCGCTTTGAGGTGCTGGGTTCGGCCTGCTTCTTTACGCTGATCATTGCGTCGGCGATGTCCTCCTTCATCCTGCTGCGGGACGGCACAACCGAGGCGCCCTACCTCTATGTCATCCTCGGTCTGGGCAGCGCCTGGATCCCCGATGCCGGCGCCTATTTCACCGGCAGGCTGTGCGGTAAGCATCCGATGGCTCCCCGCATCAGCCCCAAAAAGACGGTCGAGGGGCTGGTCGGCGGACTGCTGTCCGGGCTTTTGTTCTTCTACCTCTACAGCTACGGCTACGCCGCGGTGGTGGGGATGGAACCGGATTTCAACCACCTCCATCTGCTTCTTGTCGGTATGGTGAGCGTGGGCGCGGGGGTCATCGGCGATCTGGTGGCCTCGCTGATCAAACGTCAGTGCGGCATCAAGGACTTCGGTACGATCATCCCCGGCCATGGCGGGATTCTCGACCGGTTTGACAGCGTACTGTTTGCCTACCCGACCTTCGCCATCCTGCAGCACTACCTGCCGATTCTCTAGCGGGCAGGCGCTGCGGCGCGGATTTGTTGACCGTTTGGTTACAGCAGGTTCAAAATGTTCTGGCACAATCGAGGTACCCCTTACAAAAGCGGTATGGAACGGAAGCGGAGAAAGCCATCCGCATCCGTTCGATGCCGCTTTGGAAATGGAGAGGCTATATGGCACGAACGGTATCAATTTTAGGGTCCACCGGATCGATCGGACGGCAGGCGCTGGAGGTCTGCGCGCATCTCGGCCTTCGGGTGACGGCGCTGGCCGCCCATCACAGCGTCCAGCTGTTGGAGGAGCAGGCCCGGCGTTTCCATCCCGCGCAGGTGGCGGTGGTCGATCGGACGGCGGCGGCCGACCTCAAAATCCGGCTGGCGGATACCAGCATCCGGGTGCAGGCCGGCGAGGAGGCGCTGATCGAGGCGGCCTGCTGTGAGACGGCCGATACCGTGCTCAACGCGGTGGTCGGTATCGCCGGTCTGCTGCCGACGGTGGCAGCGATCGAGGCGGGCAAGGATATTGCGCTCGCCAACAAGGAGACGCTGGTGGCGGGCGGCCATCTGGTGATGCCGATGGCTGCCCGGCATGAGGTTCGGATGCTGCCGGTCGATTCGGAGCATTCGGCAATTTTTCAGTGCCTGCAGGGGCATACTGATGCTGCGGCGATCGAAAGGATTCTGCTGACCGCGTCGGGCGGTCCCTTTTTCGGCAGAACCCGCGCCGAGCTGGCGGCGGTCACCCCCGCCATGGCGCTGCGGCATCCCACCTGGCAGATGGGGGCCAAGATCACCATCGATTCCTCCACCCTGATGAACAAGGGCCTCGAGCTCATCGAGGCGCGTTGGCTGATTGATGTTCGCCCGGATCAGATCGAGATCGTGGTCAACCGGGAGAGCATCCTCCATTCGGCGGTCGCGTTTGTCGACGGCGCGGTGATCGCCCAGCTGGGGCTGCCGGATATGAAGCTGCCCATCCAGTACGCACTGACCTGGCCCGACCGGCTGCCGATGGACGGCGGGCGGCTGTCGCTCGCCCAGCTGGGGACGCTCTCCTTTGCCCGGCCCGATGAGGAGACCTTCCGCTGCCTGCCCCTCTGCCGGGAGGCGATCCGGCGGGGCGGCGGCTATCCCTGTGTGGCCAATGGGGCGAATGAGGAGGCGGTGGCGCTCTTTTTGGCGGGCAAACTTCGCTATCTCGAGATCGCCGAGCGGATCGAGGAGGCGATGGCCCGCTGGCCGGATGAACCGGTCGATACCGTCGAGGCGGTGCTGGCGGCCGATGCCTTTGCCCGCCGGGTGGTGCGCGCCGCCCGGGCCTGATCGTTCGGAAATCCACTGCAGAAAGGTTGATGGACGGTTGTCAACGATTGTCATCGTGATCATAGCGGTTCTGGTCTTCTCCTTCCTCATCTTCATCCATGAGCTGGGCCATTTCCTCGCGGCCAAATGGGCGGGGATCAAGGTCAACGGCTTTTCGCTCGGCATGGGGCCGGCGATCCTCTCCTTCGAGCGGGGCGGCACCCTCTATGCCCTGCGGCTGCTGCCGATCGGCGGGTCCTGTGAGATGGAGGGGGAGCTGGATGACAGCGAGGATGCGCACGCCTTCGGTAATGTCCATGTCCTCAAGCGGATCGTGGTGGTGGTTGCCGGTGCGCTGATGAACATTCTGCTCGGCCTGCTCCTGATGACGGTCATCACGAACATGCAGTCGCTGGTGGGGACGACCACCATCGCCGTCTTTGATGAGGGGGCGGCCAGCGAGGCGGCGGGCCTGCGGGTGGGCGATGTGATCTACGCGATCGATGGCTACCGCACCCATATCGACACCGATATCGTCTTTGCGCTGGTCAGCAGCCGGACCGGCGTCTTTGATTTTACCGTTCTGCGGGAGGGCGAGCGGATCACCATCGAGGATATCCCGATGGGATCGCCCGATCCGGATGCCGCGGAGGGGTCGGTCTGGCTGGACTTCAAGGTCTACGGCGAGGAGAAGACCCCCCTCAATGTTCTGGGCTATGCCGCGCAGCGCACCTGGTCGCTGGTGCGGATGGTCTTTGACTCGGTCGGCCGGCTGATCACCGGGCAGTTTGCCCTAAACGATCTCGCCGGACCGGTCGGGGTCGGCGCGGCGATTGGCGAGTCGGCCTCCCAGGGTTGGGAGAGTCTGCTGTTGATGGTCAGCTTTATCACCATCAACCTCGGGGTGATGAACCTGCTGCCCATCCCGGCGCTGGACGGCGGACGGCTGGTCTTTCTGCTGATCGAGCTGGTGCGCCGCCGGCCGATCAACCCGCAGTATGAGGGGTATGTCCATTTTGCCGGTTTTGTGCTGCTGATGGGCCTGATTCTGCTGGTGACCTTCGGGGATATCCAGCGGCTGGTGACAGGAGGGTGATAACGTGAAGGAGACAAGGACCGTCCGGGTGGGATCGATCACCCTCGGCGGCAGGCCGGGGGAAAAGGCCATCCCCATCCAGTCGATGCTCAACCTGCCGGCGGGGGATGTCGAGGGCAACGTCCGCCAGGCAGAGGCGCTCGAGGCGGCCGGCTGTGAGATTGTGCGGGTGGCGGTGCCCTCGCTCGAGGCGGTCGGCCTGATCCGCGCGATCAAGCGGGCGGTATCGATCCCGCTGGTGGCGGATATCCATTTTGACTATAGGATCGCACTGGCCGCCGTTGCGGCGGGGGTGGACAAGATTCGGATCAATCCCGGCAACATTGGCGACCGGAGCCGGGTCAGGGCGGTGGCCGATGCCTGCCGCACGGCGGGTATCCCCATCCGCATCGGGGTCAATGCCGGTTCGCTCGAGCGGGACCTGCTCGCCGCCTACGGCGGTCCGACCGCCGAGGCGCTGGTTGCCAGCGCCGCCCGGCATATCGAGTATCTTGGCGATGTGGGCTTTGAGGATATCGTGGTGTCGATCAAGTCGAGCGATGTCGCGACGATGGTGCGTGCCTGCCGGCTGTTCGCCGAACGGTTCGACTATCCCCAGCATCTCGGGGTGACCGAGGCGGGTACCGAGCGGATGGGGATTCTGCGCAGTGCGGTCGGCATCGGCAGCCTGCTGCTCGACGGCATCGGGGATACCATCCGGGTGTCGCTGACCGCCGACCCGCTGCGGGAGATTGCGGCGGCAGAGGATATCCTGCGGGCCTCCGGGGTGAAGAAGGGGCTGCATGTCGTCTCCTGCCCGACCTGCGGCCGCTGCAAAATCGATCTGATCGGCCTGGCCGAGTCGGTCGAATCGGCCCTTGCCGGCATCGATGCCCCCCTTACGGTGGCGGTGATGGGCTGCGCGGTCAACGGACCGGGAGAGGCCAGGGAGGCCGACCTCGGGATTGCCGGCGGGGACGGTGAGGCGCTGCTGTTTAAGCATGGCGAGGTGGTACGCAAGATCCCCGAGGGCGAGGTACTTGCGGTTCTGATCCAGGAGGTCAAACGGATGGCGGAGGGGCGGTAAAGGTATGCCGGAGTGCGGTTTTTCCTACCTGTTTGGCGCTCTCGCAGGGGAGGAGGAAGCGCTGATGCAGCGGCTGTCCAAGGCTGCGGTCGGCGCTCTGGACCTGTGTGACGGCGGACATACACTGGTGGTACATTTTGAAAGCGGGGAACGTTTTACCCGGGCGGAACTGTTCCGGTTGGGCGAACAGCTCAGCCGGGCGCTCGATGTCCGGCGGGTGACGCTGCGCCCGCATTATCCGCCCGAGCTCTTCTCACTCGACTGTTTCGGCGACCTGGTTGAGGAGCTCAAGGCGCAGCATACCATTGTCAACGGCTTTCTCGAGGGCGCGGAGCTGTCCCTCGAGGGAGATACCCTGCACATTGCGCTGCAGCACGGCGGCGGCGAGCTGCTGCATGAGACCGGCTTTGAACGGGCGATGGAGACGCTGATCCGGACACAGTTCGGCCGGCAGCTGTCGGTCAGCCTCGGCGGGACGCTCCAGGTCGATACCCTGCCCGAGGCGCCGCTTGTGCTGCGGATGGAGGCGCCTCCGGCCGATGAGATCCCCTTCGACCTGCTTCCGGACGGGGAGCATCCCGGCCCGCCGGCGGAGGGACCGAAGCGGCCGGCATCCAAGGGCAATGCCTGCTTTAAGGATCTGCCCCTCGTCCCCGGCAGCTATAAGACGGTCTTTGGCAAGACGATTCGAGAGACGCCGATGCCGCTGGGGGAGGTCACCCTCGAATCGGGACGGGTGACCGTCTGGGGCGAGATCTTCAAGGCGGAACGCCGCGATTCGCGCGACGGCAGCAAGGCGATCTTTACCTACTACATCACCGACGACTGGAGCTCGCAGATCCTCAAGGTGATCACCGACGCCGAAAAGGCGGAGCCGCTCGACAAGCTGACACCGGGCACGGCGGTGATCGTGCGGGGGGAGGCGAGCTATGACAAATGGGACAACGAGGTGGTCATCCGGCCCTACGACATCATGACCGCCGAGCGGATCCATCGGACCGATCGGGCGGAGGAAAAGCGGGTGGAGCTCCATCTGCATACCAACATGTCGGCGATGGATGGGGTGACGCCGGTCGAAAAGATGATCGAACGGGCCCACGCCTGGGGTCATCCCGCCATTGCCATCACCGACCACGGCGTCCTGCAGGCCTATCCCGACGCGATGAAGGCGGTCGAGTCGCTGCCGGAGGGGGATCCCTTCAAGATTCTGTATGGGCTCGAAGCCTACTTTTTTAACGACGGCAATCCGGCGGTGGATGGGACGGCGGATATGCCCTTCGACGGCGAATTTGTCGTCTTCGACCTTGAGACCACCGGGCTGCAGGCCGCCCAGGAGCGGATTACCGAGATCGGTGCGGTGAGGCTGGTCAACGGCCAGGTGACCGAGAGCTTTGACCTCTTTGTCAACCCCGAGCGGCCGATCCCGCCCGAGGTGGTCAAGCTCACCGGGATCACCGACGCGATGGTGCGGGATGCCCCCAAGGAGCCGGAGGCGCTGGCCCAGTTTTTTGCCTTTGTGGGGGACCGCCCGCTCATTGCCCACAACGCCTCTTTCGATATGGGCTTTCTGCGGGCGGCCGCCGCGCGGTCGGGCATGACCTGCGCCTATACCGCGGTCGATACGCTGATGCTGGCCCGCCAGCTCTATCCCGAGCTGAAAAATCACAAGCTGGGCACCCTAGCCGACCATCTCGGCTGCGGCGATTTTGGCGCACACCGTGCCTCGGAGGATTCGCGTGTGCTGGCCACCATCACCCTGCGGATGTTTGAGCGGCTCGAGGGGCAGTACGGCGCCCATACCATCCAGGAGATCGGCAAGGCATACGGCATCGGCGATGTCAAGCGAATTCCTTCCTACCATCAGATCATCCTGGTGAAAAACAAGGTGGGGCTTAAAAATCTCTACCGGCTGGTTTCGATGGCCCATCTCGACTACTTTTATAAGCGTCCGCGCATCCCCCGGAGCGCGCTGGTGCGCTACCGCGAGGGGCTGCTGCTCGGCTCGGCCTGCGAGGCGGGCGAGCTCTTCCGTGCGGTGGTCGAAAAACGCCCGTGGGGTGAGCTCTGCCGCATCGCCGAATTTTACGATTATCTGGAGATTCAGCCGATTCAGAACAACGCCTTCATGCTGCGCAAGGGGACGGTGCAGAGCGAGGAGGAGCTGCGGAATTTCAACCGCACCATCGTCCGGCTGGGCGAACGGCTGGGCAAGCCGGTGGTCGCGACGGGGGACGTCCACTTCCTCGATGAGAAGGATTCCATCTACCGGGAGATCCTCATGTCCTCGCTCGGCTTTGAGAGTGCCGAGGAGCCGTCGCCCCTCTACCTGCGTACCACCGATGAGATGCTCGCCGAGTTTCAGTACCTCGGGGAAAAGAAGGCGTATGAGGTGGTGGTGACCAACCCGCGGAAGATTGCCGAGATGTGCGAGGTGGTCCGTCCGATCCCCCCCGGCGAGCTGTTTACCCCCTCGATTCCCGGCGCGGAGGAGGATCTCGAACGGATCACCCATGCGCGCGCCCATGCTGTCTATGGGGAGGAGCTGCCCGAGATTGTTGCCTCCCGGCTGGATCGGGAGCTTTCCTCGATCATCAAGCACGGCTTCGCGGTGCTCTATATCATCGCCCAGAAGCTGGTGGCCAATTCGGAGGAGCACGGCTACCTGGTCGGCTCGCGTGGATCGGTCGGGTCCTCCTTTGTCGCGACCATGGCCGGCATCTCGGAGGTCAACCCGCTGCCGCCCCACTACGTCTGTCCAAACTGCAAGTACAGCGAGTTCATTGCGGACGGTTCGGTCGGCTCGGGGTTCGATCTGCCCGCGAAAGACTGTCCCCACTGCGGGACGCCGCTCCATCGGGACGGCCATGACATCCCCTTCGAGACCTTCCTCGGCTTCAAGGGGGACAAGGTCCCCGATATCGACCTCAACTTTTCGGGCGAGTACCAGACCCAGGCCCACCGCTACACCGAGGAGCTGTTTGGCAAGGATCATGTCTTCAAGGCGGGTACCATCTCGTCGGTCGCCTCCAAGACGGCCTATGGTTATGTCAAAAAATATCTCGAGGCGAAGGGACGGGTGGTCTCCAAGGCGGAGGAGGAGCGGCTCATCCAGGGCTGCACCGGCGTCAAACGGACCACCGGCCAGCATCCGGGCGGGATGGTGGTCGTCCCCAACGAGTACGAGGTGTACGACTTCTGCCCCGTCCAGCATCCGGCCGATTCGGCCGATGCGGGGGTCATCACCACCCACTTCGCCTTCGAGTCGCTGCATGACACCATCCTCAAACTGGATATCCTCGGGCACGATGTGCCGACCCTCTACAAGCACCTCGAGGATCTGACGGGGGTCAAAACCACCGATGTGCCGATGAGCGACCCCAAGGTCATCAGCCTGTTTACCTCCCCCGAGGCGCTGGGGGTCACCGCCGAGGAGATCGACTGCCAGACCGGGACCCTCTCGCTGCCCGAGATGGGCACCAATTTTGTCCGTCAGATGCTCATCGATTCTAAGCCCAAATGTTTTTCCGATCTGCTGCAGATTTCCGGCCTCTCCCACGGCACCGACGTTTGGCTCAACAATGCCCAGGACCTCATCAAAAACGGCACCTGCACCATTTCCGAGGTCATCGGTACCCGTGACAGCATCATGACCTACCTGATCTACAAGGGGCTCGAACCGAGCATGGCCTTTAAGATCATGGAGATCACCCGCCGTGGCCGGGCTGCCAAACAGTTCACCGATGAACATATCAACGCCATGAAGGAGAATGGGGTGCCCGACTGGTACATCGAAAGCTGTAAAAAGATCAAGTACATGTTCCCGAAAGCCCACGCGGCCGCCTATGTCATCGGCGCCATCCGGCTGGGCTGGTACAAGATCTACTATCCGCTCGAGTATTACTGCACCATCCTGACGGTGCGCGGGGAGGATTTTGACGCCGAGAGCGCCGTCTACGGTCAGAGCGCGGTCAAACAGAAGATGGAGGCGCTCAAACAGATGGGCACCGAGCGCACCACCAAGGAGGACGATCAGTACACCATCCTGCAGATTGTCAACGAGGCGATGGCCCGCGGCATCGAATTCCTGCCGGTCGATCTCTACCGTTCGCAGGCGGTACGCTATGTCCCCGAGGACGGCAAGGTCCGTCTGCCCTTTGGCGCGCTCAAGGGTCTCGGGGAGGCGGCCGCGGTGGCTCTCTACGAGGCGGGCCAGCAACCCGAGCCCTACCGTTCGATGGACGATGTCGCGGTGCGTTCGGGGGTCCCCAAGAGCGTCATCGAGATCCTCAAAAACGCCGGCGCGATGGGCGATCTGCCCGAGAGCGGCCAGATTACCTTCTTTTAATCCTAAGAATCTTCACAAAAAACCGCCGTCTCCCGAAGAGGAAATGGCGGTTTTGCATCAACTTTGCCGCAGGGCTTGACGGGGATGTTTTCTTTTGCTATCATATCACCGAAATAAAGCAAAGGGAAATAGAATGATGAAACACAACGAATGGATGACCCCCGAGGGGACGCGGGATCTGCTGTTTGAGGAATGTACCGCCCGGCGCCGGGTGGAGCGGACGATGGCGGGGATCTTTGAAGGTTTCGGCTATCAGGAGGTGGCCACGCCGGCCGTCGAGTTCTACGATGTCTTCACCCGGGAGGGGGAGAGCATCCCGCCCGAGCGGATGTTCAAGCTGACCGATCTGCAGGGGCGGCTGCTGGTGCTGCGGCCCGACCTCACGGCGCCAATTGCCCGGCTGGCCGGTACCCGTCTGCGGGAGGCGGCCAGGCCGCTGCGGCTCTACTACAACCAGAATGTCTACCGGATGAGCCCCGGACTGCAGGGGCGCCGCTGTGAGATCGGGCAGATGGGCCTCGAGCTGATCGGGGCGGGCTCGCGGGCGGCCGATGGCGAGGTGCTGGCGGCGGCCTGCTATGCGCTCGATGCGACCCTCTGCGGCGAAGGGAAACCGGCGGTCGAAATCGGCCATGTCGGCATCTTCCGGCGGCTGTGCGAACTGCTGCAGCTGTCGGAGGCGCAGGCGGAGGCGGCCCATCGGGCGGTGCGGGAGAAAAATCCCGGCGAGCTGGCGGCCGCACTGGAGGGCTGCAGGGGTCCGGCGGTCCAGCTGCTCCGCCGGCTGCCCACCCTCTATGGCGGGACGGAGGTGCTCGACGAGGTCCGCCGGACGCTTGAGGATCCGCAGCTGCTCGAGGCGGTCCGGCTGCTCGAGGCGGATTTTGAGACTCTGCAGACGCTGCCGCTGGCGGTGGATGTGCAGATCGATCTCGGGCTGGTGGGCAGCCTCGAC
>CASGDD010000022.1 GCA_949300115.1 uncultured Oscillospiraceae bacterium
CCAAAGACGAAGATAACTATATCCGTTACGGAACGACGTTTGATTTGATTTTTGATATGCCCACTACCGAGCCGGTATTTCTCAATGTGTTGACACCGCAAAATGCAATGAACACGATTGAGAGCGAGCTCAAGCAGGACAACGGCCACAGTGGCAGTTATATCCGTCTGCCGAGCGGGGATGACCTTGACTACATCACCGGTGATTTTCATCTACAGGACAAGATCAGCCGCTTTAACGGTGATTTTGTAGTCGATTGGAAATGGAAATGTACTTCCGACCCGGATGATGAAATCGTCGAGATCGACAACGGCAATACAGGCATCCAAACGGTAACCGTTCATCCCAAGGAGGATGATGTGCAAGGGAATCTGATTGCGACGCTTTCCTATGTCCGCCCGAACAATCAGGGGACTTTAAAGTCAGACTCGGGCGAGATTACGATCCCAATTACCATCCGCGGCACCGGCAAGCCGGTGCATGTGCTGGAAGTCAGTGAGCGCAGTGCGGGAGAGGACGCGGATCAACCGATCAATCAGGAACTGGCCTTCAGTTCTGTGAAAAACATGAATGCCTATCAGGGCGGGATCGACGGGTATCCCGACCCGGAAGAGCCCTATCTCTACCGGCTGCAGCTCAACATGGGGGCCAAGAACGGCGCGGCGTCCTATGCAGTCGTGGAGGCGTCGGGGGATACCGATGCGGTCAGTCTCCAGACCCAGACCAGCGGGTTAGCGGAGGATTACACCTCCGGGGAACAGATTCCCAATCCACGGGCGGAGACGACCAGTGATAAGGCTGGTACGGTCGATCTGCTCATTCGAGCCAATCGGCTGCCCGCCGATTCCAGCCGCAAGACGGTTACGCTGACCATTCGTTTCTATATCCCCGGCCGCAACAGCGGTACGGTGGTGGAGAGTTCCAACCGCTATACCCTGACCATCCGCGTGGAGGATGACACCCCCAGCCAGGACAGTTCACTCAAAACGTTGGTCATTGAGGACGCCGATACGGGGGAGAAGATCGAATTTCCCTTTTCGCCCAGCCAGACGACCTACAGCGGCCAAAATTCGATCCACCTTCCCTACCGGGTGAAAAACTTCACCCTGACCCCGACGATGAATACCCCGCCCAAGGTGGATACCGAAGACACCAAGATTCAGATTATTGCTAGGGGAGAAACCCAATCGGTAAGCAACGGCAGCACCAGCAAGGCTATCCCTGCACCCGACCCCAACTATTCGGTTGAGGTGGAGGTTGTGGTGCAGGCGGAGGATCCGAGAACCGCCTATCGCACCACCTATGAGCTTACCATCGAACGTGATCCGCCCAGCGACGACGCGACCCTGTCCGCGCTGGAGATCAGCTACGAGGATACACCGAACCAGAACCTGATCTCCTTCAGCCCCGACCAGGAGGAATATGAGATCACCATCCCCTATTCGACCGAGCGGCTGCGGGTGAAGGCCACCGCCAACCATGCGCGTGCTTCCGAGCTGGTGATCGATCCTGGGCTTAGCGGCAACACCGCACTCGACCCCAACAAGCAGTGGCTGGATGACCTCAAGACGAAGTTTGCCCAGTTGGATCCGAGTGCGGGCGGACGGCTGGCGCTGACGGTGGAGGTAACGGCGGAGGATGAAAGCACGATCAAAATCTACACCGTCTATATCGCAAGGGAGGACCCGAGCGACGACGCCACCCTCGCTTCGCTGGAGGTCACCGACTATGAGGACGCGCCGCTGAGCTATACTCCGGCGCTCAACGACCGGAACGACACCTACCGGCTGGAAATTCCCTACGCGACCGAGTCGATCAAGCTGATCATCACCCCGGCCGACGAGCATGTCGCCAACATCGCGGTCTACGACCGGTCGACCGAGGGGAAGCCGCTCTATGCGATGGAAACGGATACGTTGACGCCCGGCATGGCCACCGACGAGATCGACATCCTGCCGATTACCGACGAGAGCTTGCAGGAGAAGGGCTACCATGAGCTGATCATCGTCGTCACCCCCGAAAGCGAGCGGGCGGGCCATGAAAAGACCTACTACCTGCGGGTGCAGCGCCAGCCGCCCAGCGACGACGCCACCCTCTCGAGTCTGGAGATCCGCGACCAGACGGGGACAGCGCTGTCCTCCTTCGCCTTCCGGTCGGACACCTTCGAATATTCCATCGATGTGCCCTATGAGACCAATCAGGTCGACTTCACCCCGACTGCCAACCATCCGGAAGCCCGCATCCACATCCTCGACGGCGGCATTCTGGATGGGATCTACCCCTATGAGATCGGCAGCGGCATGACCTCCAAGCTGTTCAATCTCAAGGATCCCGGCGACCGGGCGGAATTCACCATCCAGGTGACAGCGGAGGACGAAGAAGCCATAGAGGAATATGTCATCCGCATCACCCGCGGCCAGCCGAGCGACGACGCCCGGCTCAAGGGGCTGGAGGCGACCAACCTCGAGGGCAAGCTGGAACCGACCTTCGTCGCCAGCCGCACCCAGTACACCGCCGTCCTGCAGGAAGGGGCGGACGGGACGGTTATCACCGCCACCGCCAACCATCCGGGGGCGACCATCCGCATCGACGGCACCGTCGTCACGAGCGGCCAGCCCTCCGAGCTCATCGAGCTGATCGAGGTGCAGCAGACGGTCACCATTGAGGTTACCGCCCAGAGCGGCCGGACGATGGATTATACCATCACCTTCACCAACGAGAATCTCATCGACAAGACGAGCAACGCCGACCTGCGCAGCCTGACGATCAACTACGGCCAGATGACCCCGAGTTTCCAGCCGGCGGTCACCGAGTATGAGGTGGCGGTCACCGAAAAGACCGCCTCGGTCGATATCATCCCGCGTACTGACGATCCGCTTGCCACCATGCGGGTGCTCGCCGGCACCAAGGAGATCGGCGACTACAACGGCAACTACGCCCAGGCGCTCAGCGACGGGGCCAACGAGATCACCATCGAGGTGACCTCCCCCGATGAGACGGTGACCAAGGAGTACAATGTCACCATCTACCGCAACGAGGAGGACCATCTGCAGAATCTCGTCCCCCTCGAGGCGGAGGATGTCGACTTCGAGGGCAGCAACCCCATCATCGTGATGATCGATGAGTATCCGCGGGTGGGCGCCAGCGTCTTCAACACCCTGCGGGAGGACTACCCCGACAAAACGATCATCTTCCAGGGCAACGACTATTCGCTCGAGTTTAAGGGTTCCGATCTCACCCGGGTGGTGCCGCAGACCGAGGTCTACGACTTCCGTCTCTCCTTCACCTCGCTCGACGCCGACAGGATCTATTCGCTGATGCGGCAGTATTCGGTCAACAACGATATCATCAACCGCGCGGTGATGGTCTACTTTAATACCCACGGTTCGCTGCCCGGCCCGGCGACCTTCTATCTCAGCCTCGGCAGCCGCTATGCGAACAGCCTGCTCTACTGGCACTACTACAACATCGACCGGGATCGGATCGACTACTATGGGACGCTGCGCAGCAACAGCCGCGGCAACATTGCGGTGACCCTCGACCACTTCTCCACCTACATCATCACCCCGCTCCATCGGATTGCCGGTTCGGAGGATAAGTCGGGCAACATCGACAAGCTCGGCGCGGTCTCGGATGGCAGCGACCAGCTGGGGTCGGGGGATAAGACCCATCCGTATACCGGTGTGGGGAGGGACGGCCGATGAAAAAGGTGCTGCTTGCTTTGGTGGGAATTCTGCTCTTCGCCCTGCTTGCCGGCGCCATCCTCTATGTCGCCCTCTTTATGGAGGATGAACCGGCCATGCCGGTGGATGCGTCCTCCGAATCCTCCGCGAGTGCGTCCCAAGCGGAGCCGCAACTCGAGGTCTATGCCCACGCCGAGACGCCCGCCGATGTGCTCGAGGCGCTCGATTATGAGATCAGTGCCAACCGGGACACCGTCGGCTGGCTCATCGTCCCCGGCACCGAGATCAACAACAGCGTCCTGCAGTCGCACGACAACACCGCCTAGCTGCGGGCGAACGAGCGCAAGGAGTACGATCTCTACGGCTGCTACTTTGCCGACTACGAGTGCATCATCGGGCCGCGGGAGGAGCTTTCCCACAACACGATCATCTACGGCCACAGCGACCTGACCGACCAGCCGAACGGCCCGCGCTTCTCCCAGCTCTTCCACTTCACCGACATCGAGTTTGCGCGCAATACCCCGGTGATCCACTTCGCCACCCTCGACGATTACATGACCTTCCAGATCTTCGCCGTCCTCTACACCGACCTCGATTTCTACTTCATCGATCCCGAACCGGAGGAGGGCATCGACGGGTTGGCGGCGACGGCGATGGAGAAGTCGATCTACGACTACGGGGTGGAGGTCGGGCCGGAGGATCACATCCTCACCCTCTCGACCTGCACCGTCAAGTACGGACCGAACGACCGCGACCACCGCTTTGTCATCATGGCCAAACTGCTCGACGCCGACGCCGAAATCCCCACCCGGGCGGAGCTGACCCTTCGCAACCTGGATGCCGAAAGCGGCGCGTCGGGTACCGCAAGTTAAGGAGGCAATGCCATGCTATTCGATTCGAAATCCTTCGGCATCATGAAAAGCAGCCTGGATGGGCTCGCCATCCAGCAGCAGGCGATCCTGCACAACCTGGCCAACCTCGAGACCCCCGGCTACAAGGCCAAATCGGTGACCTTCCAGGATGTGCTGGCGGGGGAGGAGGCGGGCGGCGCCTATGACCTCAAGGCGTATATCACCACCGACGACACCACCTCCATCCGTCCGGACGGCAACAACGTCGATTCGGATACCGAGAGCCTCAAGCTCTACCAGAACTATGTCCAGCAGCTCTATCTCTACCAGAAGATCAGCGGGCAGTTTACCAACCTGCGCTATGTGCTCAACCAGTCGACCCGCTAGATGGATAGAAGGAGGAACAGGCCATGTCCCTGCTCGATTCGATGAATATCGTCGGTTCGGCGATGACCGCCGAGCGCTTCCGGATGGATATCGCGCTGCAGAATATCGCCAATGTCAACACCACCCGCACCGCCGACGGCGAGCCCTACCGCCGCCGTCAGGTCGTCTTCCAGGAGCGGGCGATCACCTTTGAGGACAGCTTGAGGACCGCCTCCGCCCAGGTGGAGGGGGGCGGCGTGCGGGTCAGCGAGGTGGTCGAGAGCGACCGCGACTTTGTGCCCGTCTATGACCCCTCCCACCCCGACGCCGACGAGGACGGCTATGTGCTGATGCCGAATGTCGACACCACCGAGGAGCGGATCGACCTGATGGCCGCCTCCAATGCCTATGAGGCGAACCTCACCGCCCTCTCGCTGGTCAAATCGCTGGCACTGCGGGCGCTCGAAATCGGTCAGAACTAGAGAAAGCGGGGAAGGAGCGGGCAGCATGACCTATCAGATGAACGCGGACTATTTTGTCCAGCATATCCAGTGTACCCGGGAGGGCAAGCAGGAATGTCTGCCCACCGTGCGCCAGCTGATCGAGCTGGCCTTTGCCGCCAACGAGCGCGGAATCTTCAAGATGGACGATCTGGTGGGGGATACCGCCCGTTTTCCCGATCCCTTTCTGCGCAAGGCGGTGCATCTGGTGGTGGAGACCTCCAACCAGGAGAACATCCGCACCGTGCTGTACAACTTCATCGGGTCGTCCAAGCCGGTTGCCAACCACCAGTTTTTAAATCAGGTGTTGATTGCCGAGACGATGCTCGCCATCGGCCGGTCGGAGGATCTCGATTATATCTTTAACTATCTCGTGCCCTCGCTGTTCGGCATCGAGTATGAGCACACCGTTGTCGAGCTCTAC
>CASGDD010000023.1 GCA_949300115.1 uncultured Oscillospiraceae bacterium
GGCGGGATATGTGCTGCTCGCTGTCGTGAGTATCCTGGCCATCGCCTATGTCTACCGGGCTTTGGTGCGCCTCTCGGCGCCCGACAGCGACTCCATCCTGCTCCACACCAAGCGGACGGCCGTCAACCGCACGCTTTACCACCTGTACCAGGCCGAGAGCTACGGACAGTTGATGATTGCCGGATACCTCTCCTATGAAAACCGTTATCGGAGCGAGTTGCGGACCGTGCGGGGGTGTATCGATTCGCTGCGGGCGCTCACCGTCGGGGACGACTCCCTGCAGACCATGCGCCTGGACAGCATTACGCGCCTGCTCAACGACAAGGAGCGGCGCACGATGAGCCTGCGGCAGACGATCCGCGCCGGATCGACGGCCGGACTCCTCGACAAGAGCATCCGCGAACTGATCGGTCCCCAGACAAGCATTGCGGGCGATACGGTTCCGTTCCGCCGGATCGTGCGCCAGGATACAATCGTCGAACCCCGGGGCAAACGGCGTTTTCTGCAGCGTGTGGCTGATCTGTTTGCTCCTCAGGAGGATTCCAGCATGGTGATTTCGCGCCGCGAGGTGGTCGGGCCCATGCTGCCTGTCGGAATGGTGAAGGATACCATCGAACTGGTGCTCCGGGCGCTGCAGGACAGTGTGGCGAGCAGTCGGCAGACGATTTACGACCGGGTCTGGCAGGAGGGCCTGCGGCTCAGCTACAGCAACGACCTGGTGAACATGAAGATCTACAGCCTGATTCTCGACTTCGAGGCCGAGGATACGGCGTTTTTGATGCGGAGGATCCGCCGCAACGAGGCGATCCGGCGCCGGACGTCTCATATCCTGGGCGGCGTGACCGGCGGTTCGGTCCTGCTGATGCTCTTCTTCGTGGGGATCCTCTGGCGCGACATCAACCGCGGGAACCGCTACCGCCGCGAACTGGAGCGCGCCAACCGCGAGAAGGAGTCGCTGCTGGCCGCCCGCGAGCAGCTGATGCTGGCCATTACGCACGACATCAAGGCTCCGCTGGGGTCGGTGATGGGGTATATCGACCTGCTCTCGCGCCTGACCGACGACCGGCGGCAGGAACTCTACCTGCGCAACATGAAGGATTCGTCGGATCACCTGCTGGCGCTGGTCAACAGCCTGCTGGACTTCTACCGCCTGGACATCAACAAGATCGAGGTGAACTGCGTGGCATTCAATCCGGCACAGCTCTTCGAGACCATCCGGGCGGGATTCGCCGCAGCGGCGGCGGCCAAGGGGCTTGACCTGCGGCTGGAGACCGGCGGCGGGGCAACCCGGATCGTCGAGGGGGATGCCTTCCACATCCGGCAGATTGCCGACAACCTGCTCTCCAATGCGCTGAAATTCACCGATTCCGGATGGGTGAAACTCCGGGTCGACGTCGTGGGGGGCGACCTGGTCTTCTCCGTGCGCGATACGGGACGCGGAATCGGCCGTGGGGAGCGGGAGCGGATCTTCGCCGAATTTGTCCGGTTGAGTTCGGCCCGCGGGGTCGACGGCTTCGGCCTGGGGCTCTCGATCGTCGACCGGCTGGTGAAACTCCTCGGCGGGAAGATCTCGCTCGAAAGCCGTCTCGGGGAGGGCAGCCGTTTCATCGTGACGCTTCCGGTCCGGGAAACCGGGGAGGTGGGAACCTTTTCCGGGAGCGCATCCGGTCCCGAATCCGCCGCGGAGGCTCCGGCAGCTCCGGCGGAGCCTGCGGCCGGGCAGCGGGAATGGCGGGTCCTGCTGGTCGATGACGATCCGCTGCAGCTGGAGATGACTGCCGCGATGTGCCGCCGGGCCGATATTGCCGCCGAGAGCTGCCCCTATCCGGAATATGTGGGAAAACTCGTCGGTGAGGGGCGTTTCGA
>CASGDD010000024.1 GCA_949300115.1 uncultured Oscillospiraceae bacterium
GTGACCACCGGACTGGGCGGACTCTCGCCGCTGGCGATCACCCTTTACCATTGTGCCTGGTTGATTCTCACCGTCGCGGTTCCGCTGATGAAGCGGTATTGACCCCAAAAATCAATCTACATCCCGCGGCGACAACCGCCGTATCGGGCCCTGCCACAGGTTTTTGGCGGGGCTCTTTTTTTGCCCTGCGGCTGCCGTACAGGCCCCTATTTTCCGCCGTTTAATCCGGTTTTTCAGGACAAACATGTGCAAAATGCACAAAGAATGGCCGGCGAATTCTCATGCCACTCGGTCGGTATTTACAGTTTTTTGCTTTCAAAACCCGCCGTGATGTGTTAAAATCTTACTATGAGTTTGTGAGGGCGCGTGCGACTAGGCACGTCAGCCAATCTTGTTAAGGGGGTTCCTGAGAGTATGAGCTTCACAAAGGAGAATGTCCGTAATCTGCTTGTAGCCGGTCATGGCGGCTCGGGCAAGACCAGCCTGGTGGAGGCGCTTGTCTTTGCCACCAAGGGCAGCGATCGTCTGGGCCGCACCGACGACGGCAACACCGTGTGTGACTTTGAGCCTGAAGAGGTTCGCCGCAAGGCGTCTCTCTCGCTGGCGCTGGCCAGCGCCGAATACAGCGGCACCAAGCTGAACCTGATCGACGTGCCCGGTCTGTTCGACTTTGAGCTGGGTATTTATGAGGGCCTGCCCGCCGCCGACGGCGCGGTGATCTGCATCTCGGCCCGGGATGGGCTGGAGGTGGGCAGCAAGAAGGCCTACCGGATGGTGCACGCCGCGGGCAAGCCCGCAATGTTCTACGTCTCCAAAATCGACGTCGAGAACGCGGACTTCTACAAGGTCTTTGAGGAGCTCAAGAGCGAGTTTGGCCCCTCGGTCTGCCCGGTCATGGTGCCGGTAGAGCAGGCGGGCGGCCGCATCTATATCAATCTGATCAAGATGGAGGCTTACAGCTACGTCAACGGCGTGCCCCACACCGTGCCGATGCCCAGCTTCGGCCATCGTCTGGACGGTCTGGTCGAGGCGATGAGCGAGGCGGTCGCCGAGACCGACGAGGAGCTGATGGAGAAGTTCTTCTCCGGCGAGCCCTTCACCCAGGACGAGCTGCAGCGCGGCGTCAAGGCCGGCATCAAGTCCGGCAGCATCACCCCGGTCTTCTGCGGCAGCTCCACCAAGCTGGACTGCATCGACGCGATGCTCCACTATATGAAACATCTCATGCCCTCTCCCGTCGAGGCGGGAGCGGTTGTCGGCGAAAATGCCGACGGCGAGCCGGTCGAGCTGGCCTGTGACGAGGCCGGCCCGCTGGAGGTCTATGTCTTCAAGACGGTTGCCGACCCGTTTGTCGGCAAGCTGAGCTATGTCAAGGTGCTCTCGGGCGTTCTCAAGGGCGACTCCGCCGTTGTCAATGCCCGCACCGGCGAGAGTGAGCGGTTGGGCAAGCTGCTCTTCCTGCAGGGCAAAAAGCAGACCGACGCCCCGGCCATCTATGCCGGCGACATCGGCGCGATCACCAAGCTGGCTTCGGCCAAGACAGGGGATACCCTCTGCGCGCCGGGCAAGGTCTTCAAGGCGCCCGCGCCCCAATTCCCCACCCCCACCTATTCGATGGCCCTCAAGGTCAAGCAGAAGGGGGACGAGGGCAAGATCTCGGGCGCGCTGTCCCGCCTGATGGAGGAGGACTGCACCCTCTCCTACCAGATGAACACCGAGACGCTGCAGCAGGTCATCTCCGGCCTCGGCGAGCAGCATCTGGACGTCGTGGTCAGCAAACTGAAATCCAAGTTCGGGGTCGAGGTCGAACTGACCGTGCCCCGGATCCCCTATCGTGAGAGCCTGCGTAAGAAGGTCAAAAAGCAGGGCCGTCACAAGAAGCAGTCGGGCGGCCACGGCCAGTTCGGCGACGTCTGGATCGAGTTTGAGCCGACCGATTCCGAGGAGCTGGTCTTTGAGGAGAAGGTCTTTGGCGGCGCGGTTCCCAAGAACTTCTTCCCCGCGGTCGAGAAGGGCCTGCAGGAGGCGGTTGCCCACGGCGTGCTGGCCGGTTATCCGGTCGTCGGGCTCAAGGCGACGCTGCTGGATGGTTCTTACCACCCGGTCGACTCCAACGAGCAGTCCTTCCGTATGGCGGCCAAGCTCGCCTATAAGGCGGCGCTGCCCGAGGCCGGCCCGGTTCTGCTTGAGCCGATCGGCACCCTCAGGGCGGTCGTGCCCGATTCCAACACCGGCGATGTGATGGGCGAGGTCAACAAGCGCCGCGGCCGGGTGCTGGGCATGAGCGGTGCCGGCGACGGCATGCAGCTGATCGAGGCCGAGGTCCCGATGAGCGAGATGCACGATTTCACCACCTTTGTCCGCAGCCTGACCCGTGGACAGGGTTCTTTCACCTTCGATTTCGTCCGCTATGAGCAGCTGCCCTCTCAGCTGGAGGGCAAGGTCATCGAGGAGGCCAAGAAGTTTATGGATCGCTCCTCCGATGAGGAGTAAGGCTGCCTGACGGCGCGCCGGTTTGGCGCATCTTCCATTTGCTTTCCCCTTTTCTCATACTCCTCTCTTAACAGCCGTGGGGCCCCTTCGGAAACGAAGGGGCCCCGCGGCTGTGTGTGGCGCACAGGACGGATAGAATCCGCCCTGCGCGCATATACTGTGACCACCGGCGGCCCCCGCGAAAGACGGCCGCAGAGGCTCCCCGCGCACTTGACAGGGGGCGACTTCTATACTATAATACAACTTATTGCTTCACCGGGCGGGGGAACTCTCCCGGTCTTTCGCATATTATGCGGGCGGCGTTGCCGCCGAAGAAAAAGGAGTCAGGATCGTGAACAACAAAGAGATGGTCGTTACCCCCGAGGGACTCAAGGCGCTGGAGGACGAGCTGGAGGAGCTCAAGACGGTCAAGCGCAAGGAAGTCGCAGAGAAGATCAAGGTCGCCCGTGGCTTCGGCGATCTGTCGGAGAACAGCGAGTACGATGAGGCAAAGAATGAGCAGGGCCTGATCGAAAGCCGCATCATCTTTCTGGAAAAAATGCTCAAGAACGTCCGGGTGCTCGACCACGCTGAGCTGACCAACGAGACGGTTATGGTCGGTTGCTGTGTCAAGGTTCGGGACGAGGACGGAGAGATTGAGGAGTACAGCATCGTCGGCTCGACCGAGGCGGACCCGATGGAGGGCAAGATCTCGGACGAGAGCGCGGTCGGCAAGGGGCTGATCGGCAAGCGGGCCGGCGAGGTCGCGGAGATCACCGTTCCCAGCGGCGCTGTCGTCCGGTATGAGGTGTTGGAGATCTCTACCGGGAAGTAAGCGCCGGCTGCAAAAACACAGGGCAGAGGGGGCGGCGGGGCCGCCCCTTCTTTTTGGATAACAATGCGGATTGCCGACAGGCAGGACAAGGAGGCCAGCATGGAGGAAAAAGGACATACACAGGCACAGGGTGAGGCTGTTTCCCAGAAGGAGTACAGCGAGCTGCTTCAAATCCGGCGGGACAAGCTCGCCGCGCTGCGGGCCGAGGGAGCGGACCCCTTTACCCGGACGAGCTATCCGGTCACCGATCACGCCGCTGCGATCAAGGAGCGGTTTGCCGATGTCGGCGAGGGGGAAACCGGTAAGATCGTTGCGGTCGCCGGCCGCCTGATGAGCAAGCGGATCATGGGCAAGGCCAGCTTTGCCGAGCTGCGGGACGGCTCCGGCGATATCCAGATCTACCTGCGGCGGGAGGTCGTGGGGGAGGAGCCCTATGCCGCCTACAAGTAATATGACATCGGGGACATCGTCGGGGTCACCGGCGAGGTCTTCCGTACCAAGATGGGGGAGCTGTCGGTCAAGGTTCATGAGATCACCCTGCTGGCCAAATCCCTGCTGCCGCTGCCCGAGAAGTTCCACGGGCTCAAGGACCGTGAGGCCCGCTACCGTCAGCGGTATGTCGACCTGATCGTCAACCCCGAGGTCAAGGACACCTTTGTGCGCCGCAGCCTGATCCTGCGGGAGCTGCGCGCCTTCCTCGACGGCAAGGGCTTCCTCGAGGTCGACACCCCGATCCTGACCCCGTTTGAGATCGGTGCGGCGGCCCGCCCCTTCCGCACCCACCACAACACCCTGGATATGGATATGGTGCTGCGGATCGAGACCGAGCTCTACCTCAAGCGGCTGATCGTCGGCGGGATGGAGCGGGTTTACGAGGTCGGCCGGATCTTCCGCAACGAGGGTATGGACCCCAAGCATAACCCCGAGTTTACCACCATCGAGCTGTACCAGGCCTTCACCGACTACCACGGCATGATGGATCTGGTCGAGGAAATGATGAAGACGGTCGCCCAGAAGGTCTGCGGCACCCTCACCGTCCCCTACCAGGGCAACCAGATCGATCTGTCCCATTGGGAGCGGATGACGATGGTCGAGGCGGTCAAGAAGTACTCCGGCGTCGACTTTGCCGCCGTCGGCTCGGATGAGGAGGCCATCGCGCTGGCAAACGAGCACCATGTGCCGCTGCCCGAGGTGCCCACCAAGGGTGCGATTCTGGCCGAGTTCTTCGATGCCTTTGTCGAGGACAAGCTGATCCAGCCCACCTTTATCTACGACTACCCGGTCGAGATCAGCCCGCTGGCCAAGCGCAAGCCGGACGACCCCGCCTTTACCGAGCGGTTTGAGTACTTCATCAACGCCACCGAGTTTGGCAACGCCTTCAGCGAGCTCAACGACCCCATCGACCAGAAGGAGCGGTTCGAGCGTCAGGTCGCCGAGCGCAAAAAGCTCGATCCGACCAGCCGCGCACAGGTCGACTACGACTATGTCACCGCGCTGGAGTATGGCCTGCCCCCGACGGGCGGCCTCGGCTTCGGGGTTGACCGGCTGGTCATGCTGCTGACCGATTCCGACTCGATCCGGGACGTCCTGCTCTTCCC
>CASGDD010000025.1 GCA_949300115.1 uncultured Oscillospiraceae bacterium
GCCTATGCCGGCAAGATGTTCCGCATCGGCCACATGGGCAACATCGATACCGGCGATATGGTTTCGGCTATTTCCTCGATCGAGCGTACCCTCAAGCGGCTGGGCAAGGACGTCATGGGCGTCGGCGTCTCCACCTACATGAAGGAGATCGCGAAATAACCGGTTGATATCCATCACAAAAGGACCTCCATCCTTCGGGACGGAGGTCCTTTTTTTGCTTTCGCGGCTGCGGGCGGAGGCGCTAGTCCGTCCCGCCGGAGGGAGATGCCGGCTCGGTCAGTGCCGAGCAGCGGCCGATCAGCCGGTTGAGGGTGCGCGCCATGGCGGCGGGCGATTTTTTCATCCCGCCGGTGTACCAGCCGCGGATGATGCCGACCGCCCCCTGGGTGATGAAGGTGTAGGTTTCCTCCCGCTCACAAGGGGAGATCGGTCCGAGCAGCGCCTCCCAGGCGGCGTCCTCCTGCGGCTTCCAGCAGGTGAGAATGCGCTCGACCAGGGTGCTCTCCCGCTGGGAGAGGATGGCCGCGCAGACATCAGCATTTTCCGCGAGAAAGCGGAAGATCGCCTCGATTCCCTCGTCCAGTATCGGGCGGCTGCCCTGGGGGAAGTAGGTCTCCAAAATCGTCTGCAGCTGCGCAAACAGCGTATTTTCCACCTGGCGGTAGAAATCCCCGATGTCCTTGTAGTGCAGATAGAAGGTTCCCCGCCCGATATCCGCCCGTTTGCACAGCTCGCTGACCTTGATATCCCGCAGCTCCTGCCGCCCGAGCAGCTCGATCAGCGCTTCGCACAGCTGCCCCTTGGTCCGCCGGATCCGGCGGTCGAGCGCCTGTTCCATCCTCATCACCTCACACCCGTTTCCGCCTGCGCGATTGACACAAATTTGTTCTTGCAATCGGATTCTCTATTGATTATAATATACACACGAACAAAAATCAACAGCTGTTTATTATCCTTACAGCTGTTCATCATTTTGCGCCGGCATGGGGGGATTCGATGGAGGTTCTGGCGACCTTGATCCTGCGCTTTAAGAAGACCATCCTGGTGGGGATGCTCCTCGGGACGGCCATCTGCCTGGTTCTGATGCAGATGGTCACGATCAACGAGAGCCTTTCCGCCTATCTGCCGGAGGACTCCCCCTCCACCCGTGCGCTGAGTGTGATGGGGGAGAGCTTCGAGGGGGACCTGCCCAACCTAAACCTCATGGTGGAGGATCTCTCCATCCCCGAGGCGCTGGCGCTCAAGGAGACGCTGCTCGCAATCGACGGGGTCAGCGCGGTCATGTGGCTGGACGATGTCCTCGACATCCACAGCCCGCTCGAGCTAGCCGATCCGGCGACGGTGGAGAGCTGGTATAAGGACGGGGCGGCCCTCTTCATGGTCACCGTCGACGGCGACCGGGCGGAGACGATCGTACCGGCTGTCCGTGCGGCGGCGGGGGAGGGGGCGGCGCTGTCGGGCGACGCGGTCAACAGCGAACAGGTCAAAAACATCACCTCGACCGAGATGGGCAAGATCATGGCCTTCGCGGTGCCGCTGGTGTTCATCGTGCTGCTGCTCACCACCAACTCCTGGCTGGAGCCCTTCCTCTTCGGCGTGGTGATCGGGGTGGCCATCCTCTTCAATGAG
>CASGDD010000026.1 GCA_949300115.1 uncultured Oscillospiraceae bacterium
CCTGAAGGACAACGTGGCTATGACCCTCGGAAAGATCAAATCGACCATGTGCAACTGCGGCGCGACCACCATTCCCGAGCTGCAGCAGAATGCCAAGATTACACTGGTTTCCTCGACCAGCATTGTTGAAGGCGGCGCCCATGACGTCACCCTGAAGGACAATGCGATGGTGACCTATATGAAATAACCGCCGGTTGGGACGGCAGAAGAGGGCACCCGGATGTTGGACGCATCCGGGTGCCCTGCTGTTTGCCTACAATGGGCTATTTGCGCATGAAAGACTGACAGTCGGTACACTGCTGCATCGACGGGGAGGTCTCGTGGGTGCCGACCGTGATGCAGTCGAGGGAACAGTAGTTTTTGTTCTGGCAATGATAGGCGCACTGGGTGACCGTGCAGCGGATCGATTCGTTGGGGGTGGGGTGATTTCCAATCATGGGACTGCCTCCTTTGTTTTTGGGATCACAGCTAGGATGCCACCGGCGGCTCCGATTGATGCAGCGGATAAAAAGGAAAATTTTACCCGATCGCATGCCGCTGTGTCGGTCGGGAGAGAGAGTACCCACGAGGCAGGGCGATCTGCCCATCTGCAGGAGGGATCGGAGAGGGGTAGGCGCATGGATCTTGACAAACGAATGCGATTCGTTTATCATAACGAATGACATTCGTTTTAAAGGAGGCGATGGGATGCCACGGCAGGGACTCAATGCGGAGCGGATTGTGGAGGAGGCGGTCCGGCTCGTCGAGGAGAAGGGGGAACCCACCTTCTCGATGGCCGAGCTGGCTGGACGTCTGCGGATCCAGCCCTCTTCGCTCTACAACCATATCCCGAGCCAGCAGGCGCTGCTGGTCGAGGTGGGGCTGCAGGCGATTGCCCGGATGGCCGAAGCGGAGGAGCGGGCGGTGGAGGGCCGGCAGGGCGACGAGGCCGTCTATGCGCTGGCAGAGGCCTATCGGCGTTTTGCAAAGGAACACAACGGGCTCTACAGCGTGGTGATGAACCTGCAGCGGCTGCACAGCCCGGCGTTGGAGCGGGAAACCAGACGGGTAGCTGAACCGATTTTGAAGGTACTTGACAGCTATGGCCTCAAGGAGAGCGAGCGCGCCCATCTGCAGCGGGCATTGCGCAGTTTGGCCCACGGCTTTGTCTGCCATGAGGAGGCGGGGTGGTTTTCCCACTTCCCGGTCGACCGGGAGGCAAGCTTCCGCTTTGCAATCCGGTGTATTGTCAACGAGCTGCATCGCATGGGAAGGGGAGAGTCGGAAGATGAAGCAGGATAATACCGAACTGTTTGAACGGATGCCGGTGTCCAAGGCGGTGGTTGCGCTGATTGTCCCCACCGTCATCAGCCAGCTGATTACGGTGGTCTACAACATGGCGGATACCTTTTTCATCGGCCAGGTCGGAGACCCCAACCAGGTGGCGGCGGTTTCCCTCTGTATGCCGACCTTTGTGCTGTTGACAAGCCTTGCCAACCTCTTTGGTATCGGCGGAGCCAGTCTGATGTCCCGCTGTTTTGGCAGGGGCGATCACGCCAAGGCCCGTAGGATTGCCGCTTTCAGCGTTTGGACGTCTGCGGGTATCGCACTGCTCTACGGTGTGCTGCTCTACGGCGTCCGGGGTTCCATCCTGCCGCTGATCGGTGCCAACGAGGGAACCTACACCTTCTGCAGCCAGTATGTCTTCTGGACGGTGACCATCGGCGCGGTGCCGACCGTCCTCAACCAGGAGCTGGCGCATCTGGTACGCTCGGAGGGCTATTCCAGACAGGCAAGCTTTGGTATGGCATTGGGCGGTGTGCTGAATATCATCCTCGACCCCATCTTTATCTTCAGCTTCCGGCTGGAGATCGCGGGCGCGGCGATTGCAACCATGCTCTCCAACCTGGCGGCGACCGTCTACTTCCTGTTGCTGATCCGGTATCGCGGTGATACGACCGACATCATGCTGCATCCCCGTTACTATACCCTGGGACAGCACATTCCCCGGGAGGTGCTGCTGGTCGGACTGCCCAGCAGTGCGATGAATATGATGGCCATTCTCTCCAACGTCACCCTCAACAAGCTGATGGTTTCCTACTCCAACGAAGCGATGGCCGGTATGGGGGTGGCCAAAAAGGTGGATATGATGAACTTCGCGATTGCAACCGGCATGTCGCAGGGGGTGTTGCCGCTGATTGGCTATAACTACGCGGCAAAAAACTTCAAGCGGATGCTGGCGGCCATCCGGACCACCTTCCTCTACAGCCTGACGGTGGCGGTGATCAGTTCGGTGCTGCTCTTTACCTGTGCCGGACCGATTGTACAGGCGTTCATCAACGACGCGGCTACCATCCAGTACGGTCAGCTGTTCCAGCGGGTTATCTGCATCACCGGCCCCTGTATTGCGGTGACCATGCTGGCGATTACCATCTTCCAGTCGGTGGGCAAAAAGGTGCAGCCGCTGGTACTTTCGCTGCTGCGAAAAGGCGGCCTGGATATCCCGTTGATGCTGCTGTTTGATCGGATGTTTGGCATTAGCGGCATCGTCTGGGCAGCCCCGGCCTCCGATCTGATTGCGACGCTGGCCGCGGTTGCGCTTTTCATCCCCTTCTGGCGGGAGGTCTCCCGCGAGCTGGAGGGGAAGAGCGATGGCAGGGCGGGCAGGCGTCCGGTCGTCTCCTAGGACGAAATGCAGGAAATGTTGCAGAAAAAGGACGAATTGGCTTGACAAAGTTCACGGGGACATACTATGATAAACGAGGCATATCCCCATTTTAGATGAGAGGATGTTCAACGTGTCCCGTAAACCGATTGTGGCTATCGCCCCGCAATATACCCATGAATCCCACACCGTCCGTATGGTGGACCGCTATGTGCATGCGGTGACCCAGCAGGGCGGTGCGCCGGTTGTACTGACGATTCAGGAGGATCCCGAAGTGCTGGATGCCTTCGTCGCTTCCTTCGACGCGCTGGTGCTATCGGGTGGCCTGGATATCAATCCCCGCTACTATGGCGAGGAAATCCTGCCCTGCTGCGGGCCCATCGTCCCCGATTTCGACCGGATGGAGATGGCGCTCATCCACAAGACGATCGCGGCAGGCAAGCCGATTCTCGGCATCTGCCGTGGACTGCAGATTCTCAATGTGGCGCTCGGCGGGACCCTCTATCAGGACCTGCAGACCCAGTGTGAAGGGGTTTTCCTTCACGATCAGAAGATGCAGCGGTATGAGACCTCCCACACCATTCGGATCGAGCCGGATTCGGTACTCTATCGCTGTATGGGGAAAGAGACCCTCGAGGTCAACAGTCTCCATCACCAGGCGATCAAGACGGTGGCGCCCGAGCTGCGGGTGACCGCGGTGGCCCCCGATGGGACGGTGGAGGCGGTAGAGCACCGGACAGCGCCGCATGTCTTCGCGGTACAGTACCACCCGGAGGAGCTGTTCAGCCATCATCCCGAGCATGGCAGCCTGTTTGCCCATCTGATCGAATGCTGCCGGTAGGCGGCTTTGTCAGCTCTTCCGTGGCAGCGTGCTCGGCATTTTTGGCACAGCGTCGATAGCAGAAAGAGGTCCTGACGGCATATCCAGGACCTCTTTTTATGTATAGTTTTTCACCTTTACAGGGGTAGAGGCACAGCAAAAGGCCCCTGTTCGGAGGAGACAGGGGCGGCAACAGCGGCCGCGTGATGTCCGGGCAGGTCTCTGACGGCAGCGGTTGTTTCCACCTGAGATGTGTCTACGAAGATCCGAAAGACCATCCAGAAGCCGGCGGCGACGGCCGCGAGCAGGAGACAGGTGAGCAGCCGCTTGAAGGGATTTCCTTTTTTAGGGTGAAGGGGCATGGTATACACTTCCTTGGCCGGACGGTTTGGGTCCATCCCGTCGGGAATGGAATTTTAGCATACCATATTTTCCATAGGCGGGTGTAAACCAATTGTAAATCTGTCGCAAACCCTTTTGCGGAAGGACGGGGAGCGGCTCTTGACACCCTATCGGAAGGGTTTATAATGAAAGCAGACCCCTTACAAGCTTGATGATGAGGTGATAATCGATGTCGATTGCAAAGAATCTGGAAAAGCTCTTTTCTCTTGAAGGCAAGGTCATCCTGCTAACCGGCGCGGCCGGCGGCATTGGAAGCGAGCTGGCCAAAGGGTTGGCGGGTGTGGGTGCCGATATGGTGCTGCTTGATATCGATGAGGCGCGCCTGCAGGCGCTGGTGGAGGAGATCCAGGCGGCCGGGGATAAGGCGGTCGGCATTCGTTTTGACGTGACCGACATCGCTTCCTTCCAGGGGCTGGTGGATCGGGTGGTTGCCGACTATGGCCGGATCGACGTGCTGATCAACTGTGCCGGCATCAACAAGCGGGAAGGCTTCCTCGATGTCGAGGAGTCGACCTACGATCGGATTATGGCGATCAACCTCAAGGGCCTCTACTTCCTCTCCCAGGCGGTTGCCAAACAGATGCGGCTGCAGAAGAAGGGGAATATCATCAATGTGGCCTCTCACAACTCGGTTGGGATGCTGGGCGGGTGCTCGGTCTACGGCGCGACCAAGAGCGCGGTGACCGCGTTGACCCGTTCGATGGCGGTGGAGTGGGCGCAGTACGGCATCCGTGCCAATGCCATCGCCCCCGGTCATATTCTGACCCCGTTGACCACCGTCACCTGGGAGCATCCGACGCGGGGCGATTATCTGCGTGACCGCATCGCGATGCGCCGTCCGGGGACGCCGGATGAGCTGGTGGGTGTGACAGTGATGCTGGCCTCCGACGCTTCCAGCTATATGTCGGGGATGATGATTCACATCGATGGCGGCTGTCTGGCCGGCGGCATGCCGTGGGATTTCGATACCCAGTATAAGCCGTTGCCCTAACGCCGGCGGAAGGCGCCGGACGATCGGATTGCCCGTCTGTTTTCGCATACCGTCTGGACGGCGCACATAGACTGGAGCGGTGGTGATGCATCGTGAAGGTCTATCTGTTGGGAAAAAGGGAGATTGCCTGGCTGGCACTGCTGCTGGCGGTCGGTTTGACGGCAGGCATGCTGGTTGGCTGGGTCCAGCGTTTTGTCCCCTCCCAGGCGGCCGTATTGTCTGTGGCAGAGGATGGGATGGATGGAGCGGATACACCGCTGCCGGCGGGTACCGGCAAACGGCTGGTTATTCTCGACGCCGGCCACGGTGGGATGGATTCCGGCGCGGTCGGGATCAACGGCGCGCTGGAAAAGGAGATCAATCTGCAGATTGCGCGGATCCTGCGAGATATGCTCGCCCTCTGCGGAATCGAAACGGTGATGACCCGGGAGGCGGATATCTCCCTCCACGAGGAGGGGCTGGAGAGGATCGCGCTGCAGAAGCGGTCCGATCTGCAAAACCGGCTGGCGCTGATGGAGGCGAATCCGGAGGCGATTTTTGTCAGTATCCATCAGAACGAGTTTACCCAGCCGCAGTATCGGGGTGCACAGGTTTTTTACAACGAACGGGATGCGCGCAACCGAAAGCTGGCCCATATCATTCAGGATGCCTTCGTCACCCTGCTGCAGCCGGACAACACCCGGGTGGAGAAGACCTCGGGGTCGGAGTATTATCTATTGTATCACGCGCCGGTTCCTGCGGTACTGGTCGAATGCGGCTTTCTCTCCAATCCGGAGGAGGCGGCGCTGCTCGCTGATGCGGACTATCAGCATCGGGTCGCCTTTGTACTGCTGGGTGCGCTGCTGCGGTTTTATGAGGGCGCGTCCGCCTTTCAGACGGCGGCTTGACAGATCGATCCCCGCAGATGGGAGGGAGGCGGGCTGCCTCTCTCCCATCTTCTGTCTCTGTACGGATAAAACGCGGGGGAAGGGGAAGCATGAACGAGTGCAGAAGGGAGAAGAGGGATGCCACCGAAACAGAAAAAGGTCTATGTATGCAAGGAATGCGGCTATGAATCTCCCAAATGGAACGGCCGCTGTCCCAACTGCGAGGCGTGGAACAGCTTTGAGGAGGAGGTTCGGACGCCCACGGCGGCCGCTTCCGGTTTGGGCGGCAAGGCGCCGGCCCAGGTGGCACATGCCTACCAGCCATTGCGGCTGCGGGATGTCGATTTTGGCGATGAAGCGCGGTACGACACCGGCATCGGGGAGCTCAACCGGGTATTGGGCGGTGGATTGGTCAAGGGTTCGGTGGTGCTGCTGTCGGGCGATCCCGGCATCGGCAAATCGACCCTGCTGCTGCAGATCTGCGCCCATCTGGGGCAGGCATTCAGCATCCTCTATGTGTCGGGTGAGGAATCCATCCGTCAGCTGGGGCTGCGCGCCGGCCGGTTGGGGGTGACGACCGACAATCTCTATCTGGTGGCGGAGACGGATATCTTTGGCATCCAGTCGACCATCCTCTCACAAAAGCCGGACATTGTAATGATTGACTCGATTCAGACGATGAATATGTCCACCCTTTCCTCCTCGCCGGGCAGCATCACCCAGGTGCGGGAATGCACCAACCTGCTTCTGCGGCTGGCCAAATCGGAGGAGATCCCCATCTTTATCGTGGGACATGTCAACAAGGACGGGGTGATTGCCGGACCCAAGGTGCTCGAACATATTGTCGATGCGGTGCTCTACTTCGAGGGAGAGCGGCATCTGAGCTACCGTATCCTGCGCGCGGTTAAAAACCGTTTTGGTTCGACCAACGAAATCGGCGTCTTCGAGATGAGCGGCAGCGGACTGATCGAGGTGGAAAATCCCTCCTCGATGATGCTGGCCGGCCGGCCAACCGATGTATCGGGAACCTGTGTGGCCTGTATCATCGAGGGCAGCCGTCCGATTCTGGCTGAGGTACAGGTGCTGGCAGCCAAGACGGCCTACGGCAACCCGAGGCGGATGGCGACCGGCTTTGATTTCAACCGAATGGCTCTGCTGCTGGCGGTGCTCGAAAAGCGGGCAGGGTTTGCCTTTTCTCAGCTGGACACCTACATCAATGTCATCGGCGGGCTGAAATTGGACGAGCCGGCGGCCGATCTATCGGTTGTACTGGCCCTGGCCTCGAGTGTGCTTGACCGGCCGGTGCCGGATGATCTGATTGCCTTCGGGGAGGTGGGGCTGGCCGGTGAGGTCCGTGGGGTTTCCTACGCCGGACTGCGGCTGTCGGAGGCCTCCCGCCTGGGTTTTTCCCGCTGCATCCTGCCGGCGCACAACATGCGGCAGCTGGAGGATCGTGCGGCGGGAATCGAGCTCATTCCGGTCCGTTCGATCACCCAGGCGTTTCGGGTGTTGTGAGGATCCATCGAAAACTACAGGGGATCCGGGCTGTCGGAGGACAGTTTCGGGTCCCTTTTTGCGGCATTTTCCGCCGGCTCTGCCAGTGGGACAAAGTAACAGCAGTCCCGATCCTGAATAGCGGCTACCGGCGCGGCCCCGTCCAGCGTGCAGCAGCCGTCCCGCTGATGCCGACAGCGGCGGGTACATTCGATTAGATTCATCCGACTCCACCTCCATACCCACATAGTGTGGGACCGTATCCCTCAAACTATACCCCGGAGCGGTTTTCCATCTTTGGGGAAAGGATGTTATAAACGGTGCTTCGCTGCGCAACACTAACGGTAAGTCTGAATTACGCAGGGGGATGGTTGTGTGGAGCATATCGGTCTCAAAGGCTGGCTTACAGCGGCGGTGGTGCTGCTGTCAGCCAGTATTTTTTGGATACCATCGGTCATCGTCTCCCGCCTGCCCACGGTTACCATCGGGTACCCCGCCTCGGAATATCTGCAGGAGACGGTGGCTGCTTCCGGAACGCTGCGCTACCCGTCGCATCGGGAGCTTTACCTCGGATTGCCGGTCATCGTGGAGGATGTGCTGGTGCAGGCGGGGGAGCGGGTCGAGGCCGGACAGACGCTGCTGACCGTCGATATCAAGGCCACCCGGCAGGCACTGGCGGTGCAGACGGCGTTCGGCAATCTGTTCGATATACGCAAGGAGGAGACCGTCGGATGGGAGGCGCTGCAGACGGTGGGCGGATGGGAGGCGGCAGATCTGGAACAGCTGCTCGACCGCTATGCCGTATCGGCTTCCGACTGGATGGAGGCGGGGTCGGCATCGGTGCTGTCCGACCTGCTCGAAATGGAAAGGGAGGTCCGCTCACCGGTGGACGGGGTGGTGACCGAGGTGTCAGCGCTGCCGCAGAGCCCAGCAGCGGCCTATAGCCCGCTGCTGACGGTGGTTCCGAATGACAGCCTGTCCGCACAGCTGCAGGTGTCCGAAATGGCGGCGGGACAGATCCAAACGGGGCAGCGGGTTACCCTGCGGGGAGAGGGCTTTGACGGGGAGATGGAGGGGTGGGTAGCCGAAATCGCGCCGGTGGCCACACAGGTTTTGACCGGCAGTACACTGACCCGGGAGACGGTGGTGGAGGTAGCGGTGACGATCGAACAGCCGCTTGCGGCGGCGAAGGAAGGGTATACCGTTTCGGCTTCGATTGAAACCGGCCCGTCCGAGCGGGTATGGCTGGTTCCCTATGAGGCGGTGGCCCAGGACGAAGAAAACCGGGAGTATGTGATGGTCTATGAGGGCGGCTATGCACGCAAGCGGATTCTTACGACCGGAGGGGATCTCTACCAGGGTGTGGTGGTACGGGAGGGGATAGACCGGGATACCCCGCTGATTCTCCATCCGGAAGGGCTGGAGGAAGGCACGAGAGTACGCCTGACGGCGGAAGGAGGTGCGGGATGATGCTGCGTTATCTTCGGATGGCGGTCCGTTCCCTCGGCCGCAAGCGATTTCGCAGCTGGTTGACCATTGGTGCGGTGGCTGTTGGAGTGACCTCGGTGGTGGCGATTGCCTGCATGGGGCATCTCGGCAAGGAACAGATCCAGCAGGAACTCGACCAGCTGGGGCTGGGCAGTGTGATGCTGTCGGTCCAGCGCAAGGATACGGGGGTCACCCTCTCCAACGAGGATTATGAGACGGTTCAGAAACTGCCGGAGGTCGACGGTGCACTGCCGGTACTGATGCAGTATACCCAGTCCCGTGCGTGCGGCCTGGTGACCCAGTGCGCGGTTTGGGGGATCGGTGCGGGGGCCGAGCAGGTGATTGCGCTCCAGCTTCTTCACGGCCGGATGGTGAGCGCTGCTGATGTTACCGAAGCGGGAGCGGTCTGTATTGTCGACGAATCCTATGCCAGGACGATGTACAGGCGCTCCAACATCGTTGGCAAGGAGATTGTGCTGACCCTGGACGGACAGCGGCAGACCTTTACGGTCATCGGGGTGGTACGGTCGGGCGGGGGATTGCTGCAGGGGATGCTTTCCCAGATCCTTCCGACCTTTCTCTATCTGCCCTATACCACCATGCAGGCGGCCACCGGTTCGGACGCGCTCGATCTGATTGCCGTACAGCTGGACGAAGGTTGCGATCCCGCGGCGGCGAGCGAACGGATGGTGCAGCTGCTGGACCGGCGAAAGGGTGGGGAAGGGCTCATCCGTGGGGAAAATGTTGCGGCTCAAAAGGAAAATCTGGGGCAGGTACTCAATCTGGTTTCGGGCATTCTGACGGCGGTGGCAGCGATTTCGCTGGTGGTGGCAGGGTTGGGGATGATGACGGTGATGCTGGTTTCGGTCAACGAACGGACGCGGGAGATTGGGGTCAAAAAGGCGATTGGCGCGGGCCGGGGAACGATTCTGCTCGAATTTCTGACCGAAGCTATGCTGCTGACACTGACCGGCAGCCTGCTTGGCCTCCTGCTTGGATTTGGCGGGGCAGCGATTACAGCGGCGCTGCTGCAGCTGCCTTTTCATCTCGACCCCGCGATGGCAGGCGGACTGTTGCTCTTTGCGATGGGGATCGGACTGCTGTTTGGGGCCTATCCGGCCTATCGGGCTGCGGGACTGCATCCGGTGGAGGCGCTGCGCCGGGAATAAATCCACCCTCTTGAGGATGGTTTATATTGTTATAAATTTAACAATATGGCGTTTGCGGCACTTTGGATGGCACAAGCATGACCGGCCGTCCATCAAGCTGTTCCTGCCGCCGTTTCCACTTTGGACGTTGTGACCTGGATCGACCTGCCGGACAAGGCGGCCGCGCACCCAAGCCACACGTATCGCAACCGGTGTCCCTCAGCTCATCCCGAATCGCCATACGCCGGTCGAGCCATCGGTTGAATGGCAGTGGTGTCCTTCGGCCACACGGGCAACGGTCCTGCCGGGTCTATGGCTGCCGGTCGATAGAGGGCGCGTGATAGGCCGGCCTTCCAACGGTTGGGGCCTTCAGCTAG
>CASGDD010000027.1 GCA_949300115.1 uncultured Oscillospiraceae bacterium
AAAAACCAGACCCTCCAGTATGGGCTTACACGCTTCAGCTTCAAGGTTGCGTTCGACCAGGGGCGCAGCTATTACGGGCTCGACCGGTTTTCGCTCGGCGCCTTCTTCCAGGACAACGCCTTTCTCAAGGACGCGATGACCTACACGATGATGGACTGGATGGGGGTCCCCTCCCCGCTCTGCAGCTATGTCTTCCTCACCGTCAACGGGGAGGATTGGGGGCTGTATCTCGCGGTCGAGGAGATGGCGGAGGCGTTCATCCGCCGGGTCTACGGCGCCGACCACGGCCAGCTCTACAAGCCCGAATACCGGCGGCTGGAGGATGCCAACGACGACGTCGCCCTCCTCTATACCGGCGACGATCCCGCCAACTACCCAAACATCTTCCGCACAGCCAAATGGACCCCCACCGCGGCGGACAAGCGCCGGCTGATCGATGCCCTCCGCCGTCTCTCGGAGGGGGAGGTCGACCGCGCGGTCGATGTCGAAACGGTGCTGCGCTATTTTGTCGTCCAGACCTTTGTCGTCAATTTTGACAGCTATCTGGGCCCCACCGGCCACAACTACTACCTCTACGAGGAGGACGGGCGGATCGCCATGCTGCCGTGGGACTACAATCTCGCCTACGGCACCTACCCGCTCGGTATGCCCGAGCCGGTCGACGATCCTACCGGCATCATCAATACCCCCATCGACACCCCCTACACCGGCGAGGTCATGCTCCGCCGCCCCCTCTTCCATCAGCTGATGCTCCAGGAGGACTGCTACAACCGGTATCATCAGCTCTACGCCGCATTCGTCCGGGATTATCTTGCAAGCGGGCTGTTGGAAGCGACCATCGAGCAGACCGTCCAGATGATCGACCCCTATGTCCGGCGGGACCCCACCAAATTCTGCAGCTATGAGGATTTTCTCGACGCCGTGGACGCCTTCCGGCTCTTCTGCCGGCTGCGCACCGAAAGCGTACAGGGGCAGCTCACCGGCGCCATCCCGTCCACCCTCGCCGGTCAACAGCAGAACCCCGAGGCCCGGGTGGATGCCTCGATGCTCTCGATCCGCGATCTCGGGGAACTTGCCGACATGGAGGCCGCCGCCCGCCGGGCCGCCGGGGAGGAGACGCCCCCCGACGGCAGATGAGGCACCTCGTCCCAGGAAACCGACCATACAAAAGCCGGAAGCAATCGGTGATGGACACGATTGCTTCCGGCTTTTCGTCTTCAGTGGGACATCCGGATGCGCCTAATCCTTTTCAAAATAGGCCGCAACCTCTTTGAGGTGTTCGATAATCGGCAGATGCTGCGGGCAGACCGATTCGCACTGGCCGCAGGCGATGCAGTCGCTCGCCTTCCCAAAGGTGGCGGTCAGCCGCTCGTAGTACTCACCCTGCGGCCGCCAGCTCTTCGTCTCGCACTCCTGTTTGTCGGCGTTGTAGAGGGAAAAATATTTTGGGATGGCGATATGCTGGGGACAACCGTCGGTACAGTAGGCGCAGCCGGTGCAGGGGATGGCGATGCTCTCGTTGATGGCGTCGACCGCCCGGCCTACCAGCGCCTGTTCCTCCTCGCCCAGCGGGGTGAAATCGGCCATATAGCCGGTGTTGTCCTCCAGCTGCGCTACATTGCTCATCCCGCTGAGCACCATCGCAACATTCGGCAGGCTGGCCGCGAAACGGATGGCCCAGGAGGGGATCGACCAGTCGGGGTGGCAGGCTTTGAACGCCCGCTCAGCCGATTCGGGGACCGAGGCCAGCGTACCGCCCTTGACCGGCTCCATCACGATGACCGGCTTGCCGTGGCGGGTGGCCACCTCGTAGCATTTGCGGGACTGGATGCCCTCGCTGTCCCAATCGAGATAGTTGATCTGCAGCTGGACGAACTCGATCTCGGGGTGCTCGGTCAGCACACGGTCGAGCAGCTCGGCGTGGTCGTGGTAGGAAAAGCCGATGTGGCGCACCATCCCCTGCGCCTTCTTGTCGGCCAGCCAGGCAAAGCAGTCGAGATCGGTGTATTTGGCATAGTGCCCCTCCCCGACGTCGTGCAGCAGATAGAAGTCGAAATAGCCGGCGCCCGTCTTCTCGAGCTGCTCGTTAAAGATGCGGTCGCGGTCCTCCTTGGTGTTCAAAAAGCCGGCATGCAGCTTGGTCGCCAGCGTAAAGCTGTCGCGCGGATGCCGTTTCACCAGCGCCTCCCTGGCCGCGATTTCACTCTGAAAACCGCAGTACATCCAGGCGGTGTCAAAGTAGGTAAATCCTCTTGCGAGGAAGGTATCGACCATCTGCTTGGTCTGCTCAAGATCGATGCTGGAGGCTTCACTCGGGTTGGTCAGCGGCAGGCGCATCAGCCCGAATCCCAGTTTTTTATTGCCAAAGTGGATGGTTTCGCTCATAAAGCCCTTCCTTTCCTCCGGTTGCTCATAGCCACGAACAGGTACATCTCTATCATAACGCGCACGCAAAGAAAATGCAAAGCCATTTTGTATTGTTTTTGCCGATGGAATTCCATTCGAAATGGATATGCCCCACTGCGGCAGTCCGGATCCCTCCCGCCCGCTCCGCTGCATAGTATTTTTCTTCCGGTGGCATACTAGGGGCATCGAAGGGAGGATATCCGATGTTCAAACATGAAAAGATGCTCTTTCATCCGGTGGAAATCGAAAAGCCCAACCCACAGTACGCGGCGCTGCTGCAGGAACAGCTGGGCGGCGCCAACGGTGAGCTCAAGGCCGCCATGCAGTATATGTCCCAGAGCTTCCGCATCAAGGACCCCGAGATCAAGGACCTCTTTCTCGATATCGCGGCCGAGGAGCTCGGGCATATGGAGATGGTCGCGCAGACCATCCATCTGCTCGGCGGCCACGATGTCGACGCCAGCGAGGTGCCCGCCGGCGAGATCGAAAGCCATGTCCTCCTGGGGCTCAACCCCGGGCTGATCAACGCCTCCGGCTACTCCTGGACGGGCGACTATGTCACCGTGACCGGCGATCTCTGCGCCGACCTGCTCTCCAACATCGCCTCCGAACAGCGGGCCAAGGTGGTCTACGAGTACCTCTACCGGCAGATTGGCGACCGCAAGGTACGCGAGACGATCGATTTTCTGCTCAATCGGGAGGAGGCGCACAACGCGATGTTCCGCGAGGCGTTCAACAAGGTCCAGCAGAGCGGCTCCAACCGGGATTTCGGCACCACCAAGGCCGCCCGCGTCTATTTCAGCATGTCCGAACCCTCGCCCGCCTCCAGCCCCTTCCCCCATACCGAGGTTACACCGCCTGCCTTCCGCTAAGCCTGTCCCTCTGCCAGGCACACCGCCCTCTGCCCGCCGGCAGGGGGCCTTTGTTTTTCTTCATCCCCGGTATTTTTGTCCTTTATCCGCCGCACAACCGGACAGAAAGGGAAAAATCCTATCCAATCAGCACAAAATCAGCGGGTAAAAAGCCAGCTGTTTTGACCTTGTAACCGGTGGGGTTTCGTGCTATGATAATCCATACTGAACGCCGTTCGTTTTCGGTGCAAACGTATGGTATTTGGAGGAGGCAGATAGGGTGAAAAAATCGTACGAAATGGATATGTGCAGCGGCCCGCTGTTTCAGAAACTGCTGGTGTTCGCGCTGCCGCTGATGGCTTCCGGCATCCTGCAGCTGCTGTTTAACGCCGCCGACATCATCGTCGTCGGGCAGTTTACCGGCAGCCAGGCGATTGCCGCGGTCGGCTCCACCACCTCGCTGATCAACCTGCTGGTCAACCTGTTCATCGGCCTGTCGGTCGGCGCCAATGTCACCATCGCCCGCAACTACGGCGCAGGCAACTACCAGGCGGTCCACCGCGGGGTCCATACCGCCATCCTGGGCGCGGGGGTCTGCGGCTTTATCATGATCTTCGTCGGCATCGGTCTTTCCCGCCCGATGCTCGAGCTGATGGGAACCGCGCCCGACGTCCTCGACCAGGCGGT
>CASGDD010000028.1 GCA_949300115.1 uncultured Oscillospiraceae bacterium
CCGCCCCGTTTGCCCTTAAAGGAACGGATCAGGCCCGCCCCCACCAGCTCCCGCAGGATCTTGAGGGTAAAGCGCGGCGGCACGCCCGTCTCTTCGGCAACCGCACGGGCACCCATCCGCCGCCCGGCCGCCGCCAGAAAATAGACCATCCGCACGGCATAATCGGCTTCAAGTGTCAAGGTCATCGACGATCCTCCCCATCAGATATGTGTACAAAATGTCCGGATGGTCCCACCGCATCCGACCGCTTTCCCCCGCGGGGGATGTCAGCGGACCCTAGGTACCGGCTCGCGCCCGGAGAGGACCGGCCGTTCCGACGCCTCAATCGAGGAAATCCTTCAGCCGTTTGCTGCGGCTGGGATGACGGAGCTTGCGCAGCGCCTTGGCTTCGATCTGGCGAATGCGTTCGCGGGTGACGTTAAATTCCTTGCCGACCTCCTCGAGGGTCCGGCTGCGGCCATCCTCCAGCCCGAAGCGGAGCTTGAGCACCTTCTCCTCCCGGGGGGTCAGCGTGCTGAGCACATCACTGAGCTGCTCCTTGAGCAGCGTATGGCTGGCCGCTTCGGCCGGCGCCGGCGCATCGTCATCGGGGATGAAGTCGCCGAGATGGCTGTCCTCCTCCTCACCGATCGGGGTCTCGAGCGAGACCGGCTCCTGGGCCACCCGCATGATCTCCCGGACCTTATCGACGCTCATGCCCAGTTCGGCCGCGATCTCCTCCGCTGTGGGATCGTGCCCATTCTTATGCAGCAGCTGGCTGGTGACCTTTTTGACCTTGTTGATCGTCTCGACCATATGCACCGGGATACGAATGGTGCGCGCCTGGTCGGCGATGGCGCGGGTAATCGCCTGCCGGATCCACCAGGTGGCGTAGGTGGAGAATTTAAAGCCCTTGGTGTGGTCGAACTTCTCCACCGCCTTGATGAGTCCCAGGTTGCCCTCCTGGATCAGGTCGAGGAACTGCATGCCACGGCCGACATACCGTTTGGCGATGCTGACCACCAGCCGGAGGTTGGCCTCCGACAGCCGTTTGCGGGCGACCGGATCGCCCTCCGCCATGCGGGTGGCCAGTTCGACCTCCTCCTCGGGGGAGAGCAGCGGCACCCGGCCGATCTCCTTGAGGTAGACCTTGACCGGATCGTCGATCGAGATGCCATCCATCGTCAGGCTCTGCTCGTCGTCCCCATCTTCCACCGGCAGATCGAGATCGAGGTCGGTATCGATCTGCATATCCTCGACCACCTCGACATGGTTCTGCTCGAGGGTATCATACAGCTTGTCCACCTGTTCGACGTCGAAATCCAGCTCCTCGAGAAAGTCGCTGATCTCCTTGGTGGTCAGTTTTCCCTTCTGTTTTCCCTGTTCGACAAGGTCGGCTACCGTTCTGGGTTCTTTTTCCGCTGCGGCCATAACCTATCGCCCCTTCCTCTTTTGCTCTGTGGTTTGCTGCATATACGCGGCCCATTCGTCCACGTCGGAGGCGCGGATATCCTGGGCGGATTTTTTCTCTCTGTAGGACCGGATGGCGCGGACATAGTCCTCCGCCTGCCGCCGGCTACCGGTCAGCGCCTCATGCTGGATGAGGATGCCGGTGTAGCGGGCGATGGTATCGGTATCGAGCAAGGCGCCCATTCCACCCGGATCGACCGACAGATGGCCGGCGCTGCGGGCAAGCATCGCCTCGTAGATCCGGCGGTTGGCCGAGACGGACATCGCCTCGGGCGGCAGCTCGGCGGCCACCGCCGGGATGAAGTCGGGATTTTTCCCCAGCAGCGCGATCAGCTGCTCCTCGGCGATCGCCGAGGGCAGATTGCGCTGCCGCTCGGGATCCGGCCGGCTGGCCGGCGGGGGTGGCGCCACCCGCAGATCCCGGTTTTCCTTCCGTTCCTTCGCCCGCCGGCGCGCCCGCTCGGCATTGCCGATCTGTTCGAGCAGCGCCGTCTTGGCCACGCCGAATTCCTCGGACAACCGGCCGGCGTAGACATCCCGTTCGATCGGACTGCGCAGATCGGCAAGCAGCTCGGCCGCCCGTTTGAGATAGTCGCTGCGCCCCGCCGTTTTGCTCAGATCAAGTCCCTCTCTCGCCTGCAGCAGGGCATATTCGGTCGCGCCCGCGCCGCCGTCGAGCAGCAGCTGAAAACGGGTCGCGCCAAAACGCTTGATGAATTCGTCCGGGTCCTTGGCGTCGGTCACCCGGACCACCCGGACCTTGAGCCCCACCCCATCGAGCAGGCCCATCGCCCGCTGGGTCGCCTTCTGGCCGGCGCCGTCCGAGTCGTAGCAGAGGATCACCTCGCCGGTATAGCGGGTCATCATATGCGCCTGCTCCTGGGTCAGGGCGGTACCGAGGGTTGCCACCGCTTCGGTAAAGCCCGCCTGATGGAGGGCGATAACATCCATGTAGCCCTCCGCCAGAATCAGATGCCCCTTGCCGGCGTTTTTGGCAAAATTAAGGGCGAACAGGTTGCGGTTTTTCCGAAAGGCCAGTGTATCGGAGGAGTTGAGGTACTTCGGCCCTCTCTCCCCGAGATCACGGCCGCCAAAGGCGACCACATCCCCCCGCAGGTCGATGATCGGAAAGATCACCCGGTTGCGGAAGATGTCGTAAAAATTGCCCTTCCGTCCTTCCGACAGCAGGAAAGCCGCCTTCATCTCCTCATAGCTGTAGCCCAGCCCCCGGAGATGATCCCGCAGATCATCCCAGCTGTCGGGCGCATAACCTAAGCCGAAATGCCGGATGGTTTTGCGGCTGAGTCCCCGCTCGGTCAGATAGCGGAGGGCTGCTTCTCCCCGGGGGGACATCAGGTTGTCGTGGAAATGCCGGGCGGCGGCCCGGTTCATCTCGAGGATACGCACCCGGCGCGCGCCGAGATTGGGCTCCTCGGTATCCTCCGGCATCTGCATCCCCGCCCGGTTGGCCAGAAAGCGCACCGCCTCGAGAAAATCGAGGTTTTCAATCTTCTGGATAAAGGTGATGACATTGCCGCCCGCGCCGCAGCCGAAGCAGTAAAACAGTCCCTTGTCGGTATCGACGGTGAAGGAGGGGGTCTTCTCATTGTGGAACGGGCAGAGACCGACCGCGTTATGTCCCCGCCGCCTGAGCTGGACATAGGAGGAGACCACGCTCTCGATGTCGTTGCGAAAGCGCAGTTCCTCCAAAAAGCTGTCGGATAGATGGATGGCCATGCTGAGCCTCCTGCCCAAGGGGACGCAGACCGTCCCCTGCTAGTATATCGAGCCCGGTGAAAAAGATGCGCCGCCCGGCCACAGCCGGCCGGAACCGGCCATCACAGCTCCACCCACGGCTTGGGTATGTACAGTTCGCCAAACAGGTGGGTCGCGTACCGGTCGCTCATCCCCGAGATGTAGTCGCTGGCGGCCCGTTCGGCCCCCTCCTCCTCGAGGATGACCTGATATTCCTCCGGCAACGCTTCGGGGTGGGATGTGAAGTGCCGGTAGAGCCCCTCGATCAGCCCGTCCACCTTGCTCTCCTCCCCCTTGGCGATCGGATTGGTGTAGACGGTTTCAAACATGAACGCCCGCAGCTTGCCAAAGGCATCCAGCGTGGTGTCGTCCATGCAGATATCGGTCCCGCTGTTCTGGATCACCGACTCGACCAACGCGGTGATGCGGGCGGTCTTGGTCCGGCCGAGGGTATACTGTACATCGAAGGGCACCTCGCGCTCCTCGAGCACCCCGGCGCGCACCGCGTCGTCGATATCGTGGTTGAGGTAGGCAATCTTGTCGGCGACCCGCACCACCCGTCCCTCGAGTGTCTCGGCATCGGGGGCGCCGGTGGTGTGGCAGAGGATGCCGTCCCGCACCTCCCAGGTGAGGTTGAGGCCCCGGTTGTTCTTCTCCAGCCGCTCGACCACCCGCAGGCTCTGTTCATGGTGGCGGAAACCGCCCGGCACCAGGCGGGAGAGCGCCCGCTCGCCCGCATGCCCAAAGGGGGTGTGCCCCAGATCGTGTCCCAGCGCAATCGCCTCGGTCAGATCCTCATTGAGCCGCAGCGCCCGGGCGATGGTCCGGGCAATCTGCGCCACCTCGAGGGTGTGGGTCAGCCGGGTGCGGTAGTGGTCCCCCTCGGGGGAGAGAAAGACCTGGGTCTTATGCTTTAAACGGCGGAAGGATTTGCAGTGGATGATCCGGTCACGGTCCCGCTGGTAGACGGTGCGCAGCGGGCAGGCCGCTTCGGGCAGCGCCCGGCCGCGGCTGTTCACCGCCAGCGACGCACGGGAGGAAAGGATCCTCTCCTCGATCGCTTCGGTCTGCTCTCGAACGGTCATCCGCACCACCCCTCTTCCTTTTGCGTCTCTCTACTTTCATTATACAACATAAAGGGCAAAATCCCCTTTTTTTCAAAGCGGAACGGCAGAAAAAACGTCTCCTGCCGTCTATCCCTTGAGCCCGCGCGCCTGCCGGTCCATATCCTCGATCACAATGTCATGGATCTCCCCCAGCCCGGCACAGTACTCGAGCACCTTCCAGGGCTCGTTGGTGTGGAAGTGGATCTTGATGAGGTCCTCCCCGCCGATGGCCAGCAGGCAGTCCCCCGCAAAATGTGCCACAAAATAGTCGTGGATCTCATCCTCATCCAGCCCCTGTCCCTCGATGAGCAGCTGGGTATCGTAGCGAAATTCCAACATGTTGACTGCTTCCTCCGATCCTACGGTCTTCTGGTCCATCATCCGTCGCTGCGCGGCGGGATATCGGCAAAGAGGGTCCCCGTCTCCACCGGCACCACCAATGCCGCGGTCAAATCGGTGAGCGCCCGGCGAAAGGCCCCCACCTGCTCGTCCGGCAGATGCAGCTCGATCCGCACAACCGCGCCAAAATCGGTGCGGTCGATGACCGTCTCGAAACGGGGCAGCAGATGGCCGAGCTTGCCGTACCACTCGTAGCCGCATTCAAGCGCAAAGGCGGTACAGGGCCGCATATGCTTGATGGTCGCCGCATCGACGGCGATTTTGGCCCCATGCCCATACGCGCGGATCAACCCACCGCCGCCCAGCAGGATGCCGCCGAAATAGCGGGTCACCACCACACAGACGTCGACCAGATCCTCCCGCTCGAGCACGTCGAGCGCCGGCACCCCCGCCGTCCCCTGGGGCTCCCCGTCGTCCGAATAGCGCCGGAGCTGGCCCTCCCGCAGACGATAGGCATAGACATTGTGGTTGGCATCCCAGTAGGTCTGCCGGCATTCCTCGATGAAGGCCACCGCCTCCGTCTCGGTCTGCACGGGCAGGATGGTGCCGATAAAGCGGGAGCGCCGTTCGACGAATTCGGCGCTGGCCCGCCCGGCAATCGTGTTATAAGGCCGCTCCTTCGGCATCCGGCCGCCTCCTTTCCCGACAGCGGGATAAAAGAACACAGAGCGGCGACGTATTCCGTTACCGCTCTGCGACCTTGTTGTTCATTCGTATGTGCTGCATGCCGTCCGAAAGCCGAACCCCCATCTTCCGGCAGGCAGGGAGCGCTTTGGAACCGAACCGGTGCAGAAAACCATTCGCCGGCTTTCCGTTCCGCTCCGGTCACACGCCGACACCCCGGCCGAAAAGGATGGGTGCGCAAAAGCTTTTGACAGGCATTACTCCATGTTGAAACGCTTTTTAAAGCGATCGACACGGCCGCCGGTATCCACAAGTTTCTGTCTGCCTGTGAAGAACGGATGACATTTCGAACAAATCTCAACACGGATATTCTCTTTTGTCGACCGCGTATGAATGACTTCGCCGCAGGCACAGGTGATGGTGGTATCCACATACTTCGGATGGATATCTGCTTTCATGACTGGTGTCACCTCGTTTCCTCATTTGCATAGCAGAGGTTATTTTAGCACAAACGCAGCGAAAAAGCAAGACCTTTTTGGGGGAAATTTGTGGGAGAATTGGGATCGATGCGCGCCCGGCCGCACGGCTATTCGATCACCGCACCCGCATCCCGCAGCACCGCCTGCAGTTTGGAAACGTCAATCTCCCTGGGCTGGATCCCCTCCCGCACCGCCAGCGCCGCCGCGCTGCCGGCCGCCTGGCCCATCGCAAACGCCTGCGGCATCACGCGGATGGAGGAAAGGGCGTCCCGGGAGGCACTGACGCAGCGCCCCGCCACCAACAGACCGTCCACCTGTTTGGGAACCAGAATCCGATAGGGGATCTGGAAGCAGTTGGCCGTCACCGGACGGGTCTCGATCCCCGCGCGTGTTCCGCTTGCCGGATGCAGATCCAGCAGGAAGCTTCCCATGGCAATCGCATCTTCAAACGGCGTCGGCGGATCGATCAGGTCCTCCATCTCCAGGGTATACATCCCTTCGATCCGGCGGCTTTCCCGGACGCCCACCGTCGGCGCAATCTGCTTGAGCCGGGCATGTTCCAAACCGGGCAGTGTGTGGATGAAATCCATCAGGAAAAAGATCTGTTCCAGTCCGGTGCGGTAGGCCTGCGTCAGCTGTTCGGGGATGGTGTTGTTAAGCCCCTGCATCCGGGTGCAGTTCATCCGCCACTCCCCCGGATTGAGCCCTTTATACAGGCCGATTTTATTGCGCGGCACCGGATAGCCGCCCTTTTCCATCTCCCGCTCGATATAGGAGCAGAAGAGCATGCCCGACTCCTCCGGATGCGCCTGGACATACCGGTCCAAAGCATCATCGTCCGCATCGTAGATCTCAAAGAAGGTGCTCATCGGCTGCACCTCAAAGCTGCCCTCCCGGCACTCCGGACGCACCGCGCCCGCCTGATAGCTGACCGCGGCATCCCCGGTACAGTCGATGACGACCTGTGTCCGGTAGAGGCGAAAATCGTTGCCGTCGTAGACAATGAGGCCGGTCAACTTGCCCGCCTCCATACAGACGTCAACCGCATCCACACCCAAAAGCAGCTCGGCGCCGGCCTCCTCCAGCATGCGGAGCATCTCCAGCTGCATGAGATCCGCGCGGAAGGGGGTGACATTGTTGTGGCGCTTATGGTAACCCCTGTAGTAGCAGGCGTAGGGGGAACCGTCCCCCGTCTTGGAGGGGTGAACCGCGCCGCCTTCCTTTTCCAAGCGGGTCACCAGCTCGTCGAAGATTCCCTTCACGATCTGGCGCTCCCCCCTCCCGTCAAAGCTCGTCATAAACGGCCCCACCATCGCGCCGGTCGCGCTGCCGCCCACCATCTGGGTCCGTTCGATCAACAGGGTCTTGGCACCGCCGCGGGCCGCCGCCACCGCCGCCGGAAAACCGGCGCATCCCGCACCGCAGACCACGACGTCGTATGCTTCTACCCGTTCGATTTCCTTTTGATACTGGTAACTCACCTGATATCCTCCTTCCGAATGTCCATCCCGGCAATCTCCTGTGCAAAAGAATAGGTGGAAAACGGGAGATCCAGCCATGCCTGGACAAAGGCATGGGCTGCAATCTCACTGCCCTCCGCCACCGTATGCCGGCAGGGGAAGATGCCGAACAGCCGGTTTTCAAGCTGCAGCACCCTTCCGACGGCCCCTCGTTCCTTCCGCTCCTCATGGTGAAAAAACTCGTGCGCCAGGCAGAGCATGGAAAGCGGATGGCCGTCCAGCCGGTGGGGATGGGCCGTTTCCAGCATCGCCGCCACCGCGCGGATCCGCGGCATATAGAGGGTGATCTGCCTCTTGGCGGCCAGATATTCCCCCAGATAGGGAAGGTTCCAGTCCTCACGAATCCGGTCCACCACGATCCCTTCGGCGCGCAGCATCTGTTCCAGCGCCCCCTCATCGGCAGGAACGCCCAAACAGTCCCGGACCTTTGCCGCCAGCTGCATTCCAAAATCCACGCACCGGCGCAAAAGCGCCTCCTGCTCGGCCGCCGGCAATCGTCCAAATACCCGATCCCGCTGCAAATTCTGCAGCGCGAGCGCCCCCATCGGATCTTTTTGCTGTTGCAATCGCCTTCCCCCTTATCCCGAAACCGAACTGCTCAAAACCAGGATGACCGGCTCATTCGGGTCGACACCGACCAGCTCCAGCCGCATCAGGGTCAGGATCTGCTCCTGATTCATCAGCCGGCTGAGATCGATTAGCCGGGGGCCCACCATCATATAGACCTGCGGCAGCTTCTCCCCGCCCTCGGTATACTGGGTCGTCCGGCCGATATACAGCTCCGCCTCCCGCTCACAATCGGCCACCGTACTGGTTACCACCACCGCATTGCCGCTCTGAATCCGCACGACACCCTCTCGGTTGAGGATGCGGGTGGGCGTTCTTCTTCGGGTAATCAGGCCGAACAGCTTCTTCTTTTCGACCGCGCTCTGCACCACCAGGAAATCCTCGTTGCGCGCCGCAATCGAGACCCCGCCGCGCTCCTCCTCCGGGAAGGTCGCCCGCGCAATTTCCAGCAGCTCCGTCTCGGCCAACTGCTGATGCATCCGGTTTTTGGTCCGCAGCTCGGTCGCCCCGGTGGCAATCGCCCGCACCACGTTGTTTTTGCCGTCGACCTCGATGAAGACCTCCACCGTCCCCGGCGACGCACCCGATTTGATCGCCTGCTGTTCCGCCTCCCGCCGCACCATGAGGATATCCTCGTCCGTCGGGTTGGCAATCGTGCGTTCGACGATATCCCGGACCATCGCCAGCGCGACGCCGATGGGCGAGATCACCTCGGCGTTTTTGGCGATGCGGAAGGGCACCCCCAGCTCCTCCGCCAGATAGGGGACCACCGCCGCGGCACCGCCGCCTCCGCCCACCAAAACCACCTGTTCGGGAATCAGCTCGTGGTCTTCTATCAGCTTTTTGACCACCGGCTTGTTCTTTTCCGCCGCCTTATGGTGGATCTGACGCAGGATATCCGCCACCGGGATGTGCATAAAATCCGCCAGCGCATCAAACGCTTTGGCCGCGCTTTCCACGTAGCCTTTGGCATAGTGTTCCGGCTTGACATAGCCCGAGAGGTTCGCGGCGCAGGCCAGGGTCAGCGCGTAGAGTTGGTCGTGGGTCCGGTCATAGACCGCGCAGTAATCGTCGAAATCCCCCTCTTTGGGGCAGATCAGCCGGATTTCCAGTTCGCCCAGCGCCTCGGGCGGTGTATACACGATATAGGGCAGATTGGCAATATGGGCACTGCGCGGGCCGACATCCACCACGGTCCTGCCAGACACGCGGATCATGCTGCCGCCCGCAACCCCCACCGTTCGGACGTCGAGCGAGCTGACATAGGTCTTATGTCCGCCCACCTCGGCATAGTTGACCATCACCTGCCCGTTGCGGATGGCGGAGATATCCGTACTGGTGCCGCCAACCTCCAAAAAGATGCCTTCGGAGACCTTTTCGTACATCAGCGCGCCGGCTACACCGGCCGCCGGACCGGAAAGCATGGTCAGAATGGGCCGCTTGCGGATCTCCTTGACGCTCATCACACCGCCGTCGCAGCGCATCACCATCAGCGGCGCCTTGATATGCGACGCCAGCACACTCTGCTCGGTCATGTCCGCCGTCTGGATCATCTTCGGCAGAATGCTGGCGTTGATCACCGCCGTGCGGCTTCGGATCCGAAGCCCATACAGTTTGGAGATCTCGTGGCTGCAGGTGCCCGAAATGCCGCCGGCAACCAGCTGCTCCATCACCGCGTTCTCCTCACTCGGATCGTCCACACTGTAGGCGGCGCTGACGACCGCCACATGGATATCCTCCCTGCGCATGTCGTCCATGCATTCCGCCACCGCTTCCGCCTGGTGGTTATCCTGGGTGACAAAATAGTGCTTGGTCCGCAAAAATTTGGAGGGGGCAAGCTCGATATCCCCCACGTCGGTATCCAGCTTGACCTTGTATCCCTCCACCCCCTTTCCGACCCCAATGACGCCTACCCGCTCGACATCCCCTTCCAGCAGCGCGTTGGTTGCCTGGGTGGTGCCATGCGCGATAAACGACACCTCGTCGGTCGGGATGCTGTGCACCCGCAGAACCTCCTGCAGCGCCTGCACAATACCGGCCGCAACCCCTCCCGGTGCGTGGTGGGTCGTCGGCACCTTGACGGTACCAATCAGCTCAAAGGTATCGTTGTCGACCACCACCGCATCGGTAAAGGTGCCGCCCACGTCAATTCCAATTCTCACCGACATCGGATTCTGCAACTCCTTTCGCCCGGCGGCGGACGGGGCGCGGATCCCCATCAAAAGGAGGGGCCCCATGCTGGGGATGGGCGGTTCGGCAGGCAACGGCCGCCTGCCGGTTTTCCCACCTCCGCGCACGGGAACATACCCTTCTCACCGTCATCCAGCCGGACGGTCATCTGATTGTAGCGGCAAGCAGAGTCCCACCGGCCGCGTTTGCCCGAGAGATTGCCCGGTTTAGAAGTAGATAAACGATGCAATGACCGCGGCGGCCGCTGTCGCGCCCCACATAAACGGCAGCATACTCTTGGTCAGGGAGTTGACCTCGAGGTTGTGGTAGTCGGCCGTCCAGACGTTGTGCGTATTGGTCGGGCAGCTGCTCAGCTGGATCAGCTGCACCGCGATAAAACCGGCGCAGACCGCCATGGCCGGCATCGTTCCCGCCGCGATCAGCAGGCCGATCACACCGGCGCCCATGCCCCAGAGGTTGAGCGGTCCGCGGTAGAGACAGAGCGGCGCCAGCAGCACAAAGAACAGCACGAATCCAATGCCGTTGCTCGGAAGCACCGGGCCGACAAAGGCCAGCAGCTTTTCACTGACAAAGGGGTTCTTCATGGCGACGAGGACCATGCCGATCATCATGTAGAGCACGAGGGCCGGCGCGGAGGATTTGATCGCCTCATGGATGGTCTTCGACAGAACCGGGAAGAGATCCCGCCAGGAGGTGGTAATCGCGCCGTAGAGCGCGCCGGCAATCAGCGCCGGGATGATCTCCCACCCGAGACCGATGACCAGCGGGAAGGGAACCAGCGGTGTCAGCAGCGCAACCAACGGCACCTTGCGCTCGGTTTCGGCGGCGGTGTTTTTGACCGGCATGGCCCAGGCGGCCGCCTTGCGGATTTTGAGATGATAGACGATGTAGCACAGCGAGAGCACCAGGCTGCACATCGAAGCGATGAAGGCGAAATTCTTGATCGGATCGACATCGAGACCGCTCACGCTCATATAGAGCGACCACTGCGACATATTGAAGATAATACCGGTTGTACGGGCCATAATCAGGATGCAGGAGGCCGTCAGCGGTTTGATGCCGACCGCGCCCAGAATCGGCAGCACCAGCATACCGACCATGATGTGCGCGCCCAGACCGGTCAGCGTCGTAAAGAGCAGCGCCACCACCGCAAACATCACAACCGCGACGATGAAGGGCCGGTCCCCGGCCAGCTCGGACGCCCGGCGGATGATATCCTTGGTGATGCCGGTTTCATTCATGATCTCGCCGACCCACGCGCCAAACAGCAGCGCCGGCATCGAAGAGGCGAGGTTGAAGGAGCCGTCGTTGAGGATGGTCAGAATGCTGTTCTCGCCTGCGATGGGCGCCCCAGCCACCAGAGGAATGAGGATGGACATCAAAAACAGCGCGAAAAAGGACGGGATTTTCTGTCGAAACATGAAATACGCAAAGAACAGGAAAATGAGCACAACCGCAATACCTTGTAGCACAAACAACCCCTCCGTTTCATGTTGATCCATCAAAAATGGGTTTTTTCGTAACGTTAACGCTCTCCGTTAACGTTCACTGTTCATAGTGTAAGACTTCCCCTCCCAAAATGCAAGGTTCTGGTCTATAATCGCTTAAAAATCCATTATTTATCTATATAAATTGTTCATTTTTTATATATTATGCGCAAATAAAAAGACCGAGAACGCATCTCACTGCATTCCCGATCTTTTTTCATTTTCAACGCCCGTTTCGGGGAGGAAGGATTACCCCGGCCGCCGGGACGACTTGCGAATGGTCAGCTTGGGGGCCGTGACCACCTTCTTTTCCGCCACATTGTTCCGGTAATGGATCAGATCCATCAGCATGGACAGCGCGTCATAGCCGATCTGCTGCGGGTCGATGTTGATGGAGGTCAGCGACCGGCCGCGCCCGCATCCGGCGCAGGCCGCCACCAGCAGATCGCCCGGGCAGGACAAGGCATGCTGATCGAGCAGCTCATGCAGCCCAAAATAGAGGAATTCATGCTCCAGAACCACCCCATCATAGCTGTCGATGCAGGGATCCAGGATCTGCGCCACCTCGAAGCCGGCATCCTGCGGCATCTGGGAGAGGGAGGGCTGGAAGACATGCTGCAGCGGGTCCTCGACCCCATGCTCCCGCAGCGTTTCCACAAAACCGGTCTCGATGTCGGTCTTCATGCCGGTGCAGGTGGAGCAGAGCAGCGCAATCCGCCTGCACCCGCTCTCATAGAGGTGCTCGGTCACGAGCCTGGCGCAGTCCCGCAGATTGACCCCCACAAAGTAAGAATCGTCGTAGTCGGTATCGCTCAACACATAGAGGAGCGGCAGGTTGAAGACACGGAAGGAGCTGTGGTAGGCCGGATGCCGGTCCACCGGCACCACAATCATCCCGTCCACCCTTTTCTGATAGAGATTCTCAATCGCGGCCGCCTCGTTGCCCACCTCGCCGACCGAAATCGCCAGAAAGGTGGAATAGTTCATCTTGGCGGCCCGCTCCATGATGGCTTCCACCAGCTCGGTATAGATCGAAATACGCACACTGGGCACGATAATCCCAATCGTGCCGGTACTGCGGGTCACCAGCGATTTCGCCAGTGAATTGGGCACATATCCCATCTTTTTGGCCGTTTCCAGGACCTTCTGTCGTGTCTTGGGACTGACATCCGGTTTGTTGTTCAGCGCTTTCGATACGGTATTGATCGAAACACCGAGTACGATGGAGATATCTTCCATAGTAACCACGATGCAGCATCCCCCTTTCAGACAAACCCCGTTGTCCTTTTTATTATATCAATTTCCCGGGAGATTTGGCAACCAAAAGAAGGTTTCTTTCCAAAGTCCGCCCGCCTGCCGGACCGCAGACGATAAGACGGCAAAGGCCGCACCGGCTGCGTGGAGCGGTTTGGCCTTTGCCGTTTTTTGCATGCAGTTATGCGTCCTCCCCGCCGGATGGGGTCTGTCCAAGCTCCTCCAGCTGTTCCAGCAGCCCGTCGATCGTACGGAGACTGACACGGTGGGTGCGGCCGTCGAAGGTGACCCGGTAGAAGTTGTCATCCAGCGGCCGGATCTCGAGATCCATCGACTCGAAACCGGCGCGGTCACGGCGGAGGGTGAGGACGGCCGTGGGATCGGCCTCCATCCCGGCATCTTCGGGATCCTCCGCGTCGAGCATCCCCTCCGATTCGAGGGTGGTCAGCGCGCGCAGCGCCTCCTCAGCGGCAGCCGCGTCGATCGCGGCGCCGTCCACCGTATAGACGGTCTCCTCCTCATCCCGCTCGATCTCGATGGAATAGGCGGTGCCTGCCAGTTTGACATCCACACCGGTCAGTTCATCGACATCCAGCCAGGCGATCTCGGTCGGTGTCAGGCTGGCGGCGTCGGCGGTCATCAGCTCCTCCAGCTGGGAAAGAAGCATCCGATAGACCTGGGTGGAGCCGGGGATGCGGACATAGACCCCCTCCTCGGTCAGGTTGCCGATCGCAAGAGTGAAGGTTCGGGTGACCATCTCCGGCGCCTCTGCCACCTCCGTTTCCTCCGCCTCCGAGGATTCGGTATCCTCCTCGATCGCTTCGTCATAGGTGAGGGTCAGGGTGGCGGCACCCTCGCCCAGGCCATAGCCGGCGAGTGTCTCCGCGTCCGCATCGATGGCCACCGTTTCGCTGAAGGAGAGCCCGATGGCACGGTAGAGCAGATCCTCCGC
>CASGDD010000029.1 GCA_949300115.1 uncultured Oscillospiraceae bacterium
CAAGTTGTTGCGGTACACCCTGCGGGTGGATCGGGTTTATTTCCAGAAATTCCGGTATATTGCCGGGATGGAAGGCCGGTCGGCCAACAAAGAGCTGGAACAGTACATTAAAAAGCGGGTCACAGCCTTTGAAGAGGAGAACGGGCGGATTGAAACCGAACCGCCTGTCTATCGTTCATCCAAAGAGAACAGAGCGGAGGGATCGTGATGCGGGTCGCGGTTGTGGGGTCACGGAGCCTGAAAGTAAACGACCTGGGGGCCTATCTGCCGGATGAGGTCGATGAGATCATCTCGGGCGGGGCGAAGGGGGTCGACCGTTCCGCCCGCGACTACGCCCTTGCCCACGGCATCCCGCTCGTCGAGATCCTGCCCGACTACCCGCAGTACGGCCGGTTGGCGCCGCTGCTGCGCAACACCGCCATCGTCAATCGCGCCGACCTCGTCCTCGCCTTCTGGGATGGGGAGAGCCACGGCACCCGTTTTGTCATCGACTACTGCCGCAGCTCCCGCACCCCCGTGCAGGTGTACATGCGGCGGAAGGGGCGGGGCGGATAAATCGCGCCCATCCCGCAAAAACATCTTCCCACACGGCCTCCATCTGTGGTATGATGGGGCCATCGCCCGCAATCGACCGCCCCGGCGAGCTCCGGGGTTTTTTCGGGCTTACACAGGGAGGTAGGAAGATGGAAGGTCCGCTTGTGCTCAAGATCCATCCGAACGACAATGTGGTGGTGGCCTTACAGCCGCTGCCCGCCGGAACCACCGTGCTGCCGGGCATCGTCACCCGCCAGCCGATCCCCCAAGCGCATAAAATCGCCCTCGTGGACATCCCCGCGGGCGGCGCGATCCTGCGCTATGGGGTGCTGCTCGGACACGCGAAGGCGGATATCGCCCAGGGCGACTGGATCCATGAGGGGATGCTCGATCTGCCCACCCCGCCCGACCTCGACAGCATGCGCTGGGGCACCCATCTGGTCACCGATCTGCCCGCGCCGCCGGTCAGCAGTTGGGAGGGCTACCGCAATCCCGCCGGCGGTTTTGCGGGCACACGCAACTACCTCGGCATCAGCACGACCGTCCAGTGTGTCTCGGGGGTGCTCAACGTCGCCGTCGAGCGGATGCGCCGCGAGCTGCTCCCCCGCTATCCCCATGTCGACGGCATCGTCCCGATCAACCACACCTACGGCTGCGGGGTGGCCATCAACGCCCGCGAGGCCCACATCCCCATCCGCATCCTCCAGAGCCTCGCCCGCCATCCCAACTTCGGCGGCGAGCTGATGGTGGTGGGGCTCGGCTGCGAAAAGCTCACCCCCGAGATGCTGGTGGGCGCCGAGGACGCCAATCCCGACAACCTCATCCTCCTGCAGGAGCAGAAGGGCTTCGAGGGGATGGTGCACGCGCTGATGGAGATGGCCGACCGCAAGCTCGCGCGGCTCAACGAGCGCCGCCGGGAATCCCTCCCCCTCTCCGACCTGCTCATCGGGATGCAGTGCGGGGGCAGCGACGCCTTTTCGGGGGTCAGCGCCAACCCCGCCGCCGGTTATGCCGCCGATCTGCTGGTTGCCGGCGGCGGCACCGTCCTCTTCTCGGAGGTCACCGAGGTGCGGGACGGGGTGCATCTGCTGGGCGAACGCTGTGTCGATGAACCGACGATGCGCAAACTGGCCGACGAGATGCGCTGGTACGACCGCTATCTCGAGGCGGGCGGCGCCGACCGAAGCGCCAATCCCACCCCCGGCAACAAGAAGGGCGGGCTCGCCAACATCGTCGAAAAGGCGATGGGATCGATCGCCAAATCGGGCAGCTCCCCCATCGTCGAGGTGCTCTCCCCCGGCGAACGGCCGACCAAGCATGGCCTCATCTATGCCGCCACCCCGGCCAGCGATATCGTCTGCGGCCCCAGTCAGCTGTCGCTCGGCATCGGCGTGCAGGTCTTCATGACCGGCCGCGGCACCCCCTACGGCCTCGCGGCCGCCCCGGTTATCAAGGTGTGCAGCCGCAACGAGATGCAGGCGCAATGGCCGGATCTCATCGACTTCTGTGCCGGCCCCATCCTGACCGGCGAGGCCACCCTGCCCGAGATGGGCGAGCGGCTGTTCCGCGAGATCCTCGAGGTCGCGAGCGGCCGCAAGCAGAGCGCCGCCGAACGCTTCCATCTCTACAACGACATCGCCGTCTTCAATCCCGCGCCGATCACCTGAT
>CASGDD010000030.1 GCA_949300115.1 uncultured Oscillospiraceae bacterium
GCGGGTATTTTTGTGTTTGGGCGCATGTCCGGGATCATGTTTGGGATTTTGCGCCGGGGATCATGCCGGAGATGGATCGATGCCCCGCCTCTTGCCTGTCAGCGCCCCAAATTTGCCCGCTGCCGCGTCCAAAAGGCATGGACGATCAGTTTTTGCTCTATATCATCCAAAAGCGCCCGAGGGCCCTCTGGGACGGGGAGAGCGCCTCCATCGCCGGTACGCGGCATACAAAGGACGCGGCCGGATTGCACCCCCGGTGGATGGAAAATAGGAGGGAAAGATGTGCAGCGCCCGGATGCATCGAACGCCATCCCCTTGATACAACCAAAGGCCGTTTCCGCCGGCAGATCCTCCGTGTGCGGCGGCATTTCGATCCGCCCCCGGATGGGGCATCCCGCCCGAAAGTCAATGGGATTTTCCGCCGATTTTTTGCCGCAGACATTTGATGTTCTGCCGGCATGGCTGTCCGCGGGCAGTATGGGGGAGCCGGGCCGCCGCGCCGGGTTTCTCGACATGAAAAAGCACCCATGGATTTCCATGGGTGCCTTTCCGTTGGAAGGGGAAGTATCGTACAATCGGACGATTATCCGAAGATCGAGAAGGCGACGAAGAGGGTGGAGAGCAGCGAGGAGACCAGCGAGACGACGGTGATCTGGGTGTTGATCGACGGGCCGGCGGTATCCTTGAAGGGGTCGCCGACCGTATCGCCGATGACAGCCGACTTGTGGGCGTTGCTGCCCTTGCCGCCGACATTGCCCGCCTCGACATACTTCTTCGAGTTGTCCCACAGGCCGCCCGCGTTGGACATGAAGAGGGCGAGCAGCAGGCCGCTGACGATGTTGCCGAGCAGGAAACCGCCGATGGCCTGCGGGCCGCCGATGAAGCCGACGAGCAGGGTGGCGACGATACTCATCAGGCCGGCCGGGATCAGCTCACGGAGCGCGCCGGTGGTGGCGATGTCGATGCACTTGTCGTACTCGGGCACGACCCCCTCCTTGCCCTCCTTGAGGCCGGGGATCGAGTTGAACTGGCGGTGGATCTCGGCGACCATCCGCTGGGCGTTCTTGTCGACACCGAGGATGAGCATGGCCGAGAAGACGGCGGGGATGGCTGCGCCGATCAGCACGCCGAAGAAAACGGTCGGAGCCATAATGTCAAAGCCCTCGAGCAGCGGTTTGCCGGCTGCCGCCAGCGCGGCGTTGGCCTCCGACATGAAGGCGCCGAGCAGCGAGATGACCGTCAGACCGGCCGCGCCGATCGAGAAGCCCTTGGTGACCGCCTTGACGGTGTTGCCGGCGCTGTCGAGCTCGTCCGAAATGCGGATGGCCTCCTCACCGAGGTTGCCCATCTCGGCAAGGCCGCGGGAGTTGTCGACGATCGGGCCATAGGCGTCGTTCGAGATGATCATACCGACGATCGAGAGCATACCGACAGCGGCCATCGAGATGCCGAAGATGGCGTAACCCTCGCCCATCGGGGCGCAGATGGTGTAGGCGACCAGCGCCGAGACGGCGATGCCGACCATTGCGGGCAGCGCCGAGATGAAGCCGTAGGCGACACCCGACAGGACGGTGAAGGCGGGGCCGGAGGCGGAAGCTTCGGCGACCTTCTTGACAATCGGCTTGGTGTCGTCGGTGAAATAGTCGGTGGTCAGTCCGATGATGACGCCGACCAGCAGGCCGACCGACGAGGCGCCCCAGATCCGCCAGGAGAAGCCGGGGAAGACGGCGGTGGCCGCCGCGGTCAGCACGAGGAAGACGGCGGTGGTGACATAGGTCGACGAGTTGAGCGCGCGGGTCGGATTGCCGTGCTGGCCGATACGCGCGGTGGCAATGCCGATAATCGAGGCGACAAGGCCTAAGATGGCGTAGCAGAAGACCATCGAGACGTTGTTGTAGAGGCCGCCCGACAGCGACTGGGCGATGACCAGGGCGGACGCCATGGCCGCGACATTCGAATCGAACAGGTCGGCGCCCATGCCGGCGACGTCACCGACGTTGTCACCGACGTTGTCGGCGATGACCGCGGGGTTGCGGGGGTCATCCTCGGGGATGCCCAGCTCGACCTTGCCGGTGAGATCGGCCGCGATGTCGGCCGTTTTGGTGAAGATGCCGCCGCCCGCCTTGGCAAAGAGGGCGAGCGAGCTGGCGCCGAAGGAGAAGCCCAAGAGGATGGTCGCGTCACCGACCACCATCAGCACGGCCGCAACGCCGAGCAGCGAACAGCCGACGACCAGCAGGCCCATGACGGCACCCCCACGGAAGCCGATGAGAAACGCGGGTTTGATGCCATGGGTTGCGCCCTCCGCTGCCCGGGAGTTGGCCAGCGTCGCAACCAGAATGCCGATCTTGCCGGCAACCGCCGAGAGCGCGGTACCGATGAGATAGGCAATCGCGATCGAGACATTGTCGAGGATGCTGCCGCCCTGCCAGATGGGGGAGGGGAGCAGCACAAAGACGATCACCGCGATGACCAGCGCGAATTTGGCGAGGATCGAATATTCCCGGCGCATGAAGGCGTTGGCGCCGCTCTTAATCAGCGCGGAAACCTCGAGGATCCGGGCGTTCTCGGTGCGCTGCTTTTTGACCCACAGATAGAGATAGGCCGCGAAAGCGAACGCCAGCGCTGTCGCAAGGAAGGACAGCCCGTAGAACAGAGGGAGTTGTTGTTCCATAGATAGCACCCACCTTTCAAAATAGGGGCCGCTTGCGCGGGGGAAACCGACCGCAGGGCAGGCCTCGATACCCTTGAAACAAAAATAAGGGGCAGAGCCGCCAAAGCAGGTTCTGCCCCTTGTTTCCGGGTCCTATCAAACACGCCGTCCCAGACATCAAAATGGGGACAGCGGATGCACCCACAAACCGAAATAAATAAAGCATATCGCTTTATGACAGACTCCACCGCTTATTTCGATCGCTTCCAGTGTATGCGAAAAAACGCGAAATGTCAAGGAGATTTTGACAAAAGGATGAACAATTGTCAGCCAAATCATGAATAGCGGTGGGTATCCGGCCGATTGGCTGCCACATATACCACGAAAGGTACAGTCAAAAGGATTTTTGGTGCGATCCTGAGTCGTTTGTATCCGAGGATAAAGAGCACGTTTGAGGGGATAGGGGGGGCCAACCTACCGAAAAATCCCCCCCCTTACGCATGGCAGAGGAGAAAGTAGATCACGTACACCCAGCTCAGCAGGCCGTGGAAGATGGCCCAGCCGACCGATTCCCAGGTGGTGTAGCTGATGACCATCGCAAGGGCACTGCCGAAGGTGATGCCCGATTTGACCGTCTGATGGACGACCGTCCGGCGGTTATCCTGCATGGGAAGACCTCCTTTCCAGGGGAGATTGCGCCCCGTCTGCCTCGGGCAATCGGCCCAGATAGCAGACTGTCCGGTTGGCGAGGGTGAGCCGGCCGCCGGCGGCATGGCGGTCGAAGAGTTCGGAAAGCGCCCGGTAGTAGGGCTCAAACTGTGGATCGCCCTGCTGCAGCGAGTAGGAGCCGGAGAGACTGCGGCTGAGGAACTGGGGCTTTTGATAGCAGAGCGGATGGTCGAAGGAGAGGGTCTCGTACCGGCCGGCGAAAAACCGGACAATCCGGGGATCATCCGGCAGGATGCCGCCGTTAAAGCCGTGAAAACGCGGGCAGTAGGCGGTGTAGATGGCAAAGGCCTCCCGGTTGAGCGGGTCCTCCATCTGCCGCATGTTCCAGATGAGGCAGATCCGGCCGCCCGGCCGCAGGATGCGCCGGCATTCCCGCTCGAAGGCGA
>CASGDD010000031.1 GCA_949300115.1 uncultured Oscillospiraceae bacterium
TCCACGTTAACGAGCGCGCCGAGTTCGGCAGCGATGTCGGCTATCAGATCTATGTCGGCGGCACCTGGGGCAAGAAGACCCGCATGGGCACCCCGCTCTCCCGTCTGGTGACCCGGGAGGAGATCTTCCCGCTGATCGAGACGACGATGCTCTGGTTTAAGGAGAACGCCTACCAGAAGGAGCGCCTCGGCGCGGCCATCGACCGCATCGGTGTGGACAAGCTGGAGGAGGCCCTCTTCAGCGACGATCTGCTCAACCGCAAGGAGGAGATCCTTGCCGCCGAGATGAAACAGCGCCCGTAAACCGGCCCATCAAAATCTCTCCCTATCGGATGGATGGGGAGAGATTTTTTCTGTGTGAAGGATGCGCATAGGAGATGGGTGAGTGAATCTTTTGACCGGTTTGTACCGATACCACGCTTACCTATTGCGCTTTACTGAGGCACAAGCTTTAAGATAGAGGGGATTTTTCCCGGGCAGGCATCCCAGCCATGGCCGGGGAAAAGGAACAACGCCGGAGATTGGATGAGAATCCGCTCCGGCGTTTTTGGGCCATGCCGGGGCTGTCTGGAAAAAATTTACGGCGCGGCAATTGCCTGGCTGCCCGATTTGTGCTATACTGCTGTGGAAAGAAAAGGATGTGAAAGATGATGGAACGGGTACTGACCCGCGCACATATGCTGAGCTATTCCGAGTGTGACCTGACCGGACATTGGAAACCGTCTGCGGTGCTGCAGGCGGCGCAGGATATCAGCGTCGAGCATGCCGACCTCATCGGATGCGGCAATGCGGTGCTTGAAGAGAAGGGCTATTGTTGGCTGGTCTCCCGACAGCAGTATCATTTCGAACGCTATCCCCAGGCGGGTGATACCATCCGCCTGACCACCTGGCCGGGTGAACCCAAGCGGGTGATCTTTCCCCGCTATCATCTCTTTGAGGATGTCAAGGGGGAGACGCTCGGCTGGGCAGCCACCGTCTGGATGCTGGCCGATAAGGAGAGCAAGCGGCTGCTTTCCGCCCAGAAGACGGGCGTTGTGATGCCGGACAATCGCGACCGGACGCCGCCGATCGAGACACCCGAGAAGGTGCTGCTGCCTAAGGAGGCGGGGCGGATGGCCGAACGGCGGGTCTGCTACAGCGACGCGGACATCAACCACCATATGAACAACACCCGCTATCTCGAGTGGGCCTGTGATCTGATCGAACCATCCCGGTTTCTGCGCGAGGAGCTGTGCGATTTTTCTTTAAACTACCTGCAGGAGGCGACCCTCGGGATGACCCTGCAGCTGCAGCTGGTGGAACATCCGGCCGATTTTTACCTGATGGGTACCGACCGACAGGATGGACGGGAGATTTTCGCTGTGCATGGCGCCTGGCGGCAGCGTGTGCCGTCCGGCTCTTGCAATCGCCCGTCGGATGCGCTATGATAGGAACAACTTCATCATCCAAGTCCGTTTGCGGGGGGACTCCCAAAGGGAGTTGAGAAGGCTCAAACCTGACCCTTTGAACCTGACGGTTAAAACCGGCGTAGGGAAGCATGGCATAGACATGACCGGATGCCTTCCCTGCGGAGGCATCCGGTTTTGGGTATAGGGGGTCCTCCAGCGGATAGAAGGGAGCGCGCGATGCAGAAGGTACTCAGTATTGCCGGCTCGGATTGCTCGGGCGGCGCCGGCATTCAGGCCGATCTTAAAACCTTTTCTGCCCACGGTGTCTTCGGCATGACCGTCATCGTTTCGGTGGTGGCCGAAAATACCTTTCGGGTGATCGAATATCAGGACATCCGGAGGGATATCATCGAAAAGCAGATCGATGCGGTCTTTGAGGATATTCCGCCCGACGCGGTCAAAGTCGGCATGCTTTCCTGCCGGGCGACCATGGAGGCGGTTGCCGGCAAGCTCCGGCAGTGGAAGCCGCATCCGGTGGTGCTTGATCCGGTGATGTATGCCAAAAATGGCGATCCGCTGATGGATATGGGTTCGATCGATACCCTCATCCGGGAGGTGGTGCCGTTGGGAGATCTGGTGACCCCCAACCTGCACGAGGCGGAAAAGATGGCCGGCATGGCAATCCGAAGCGAATCGGATGTCGAGGAGGCGGCCCGGCGGATTCTGGCAATGGGCTGCGGCGCGGTACTCATCAAGGGCGGTAGGACGCCGGGGCAGGCGTCCGATCTGCTGTTCGACGGCAGGGAGATGCGGCGCTATACCGTCCCCCAGATCGACACAGCCAATACCCACGGTACCGGCTGCACCTACTCCTCCGCGATTGCCGCCAACCTTGCGCTTGGCGATCCGCTGCCTACAGCTGTCGCGCGGGCCAAACGCTATGTCACGACCGCGATTGCCCACGCGCTGCCGCTGGGGAAGGGGTGCGGGCCAACCCATCATTTTGTAGAGCTCTATGAGCATGGATTGGAGAGAAGCTAGATGATCGACTTAACCGGATGGATCGAAGGGGTGCGGACCCAACAGCCGCTGGTCCACCATATCACCAACTATGTGACCGTCAACGACTGCGCCAACATCACGCTGGCCATCGGCGCCTCCCCCATCATGGCGGATGCGGCAGAGGAGGCGGCGGAGATTGCCGCCATGGCGTCGGCGGTGGTGCTCAACATCGGTACCCTCAACGCGCGCACCATCCCCTCGATGATTGAAGCGGGCCGGTGTGCCAACCGCAGGGGAGCGCCGGTCATCCTCGATCCGGTGGGGGCGGGTGCCTCCAGGCTGCGGGGGGAGACGGCCAACCGGCTGCTGCAGGCGATGCATGTCGATGTGCTGCGGGGCAATATCTCGGAGATCCGCTTTATTGCCGGGCTCAGCGCCGCCACCAAAGGGGTGGATGCCGCCGAGCAGGATGCCACCGCCAGTGCCGATGCGGCGGCGATGGCCCGTTCGTTGGCAGCGCGGCTCGGCTGTGTGGTGGCGATCACCGGCAAACAGGATGTTGTATCGGACGGAAACCGAACGATTCTGATCGACAACGGCCATCCGATGCTCTCCCGCCTCACCGGCACCGGCTGCATGTGTTCCTCGTTGGTTGCCTCCTGCTGCGGCGCCCATCCCGACCACCTGTTCGAGGCGACCGTCGCGGGCATTCTGACGATGGGGATCGCCGGGGAGATCGCCTATGAAGCGGCAGGGGAACGGGGCAATGGCAGTTTCCGGGTGGCGCTGCACGACGCGGTCAGCCGGATGGATGATCTACAGCTTGCAGAAAGGGCGCGATACCATGAAGCAGATTGACTACTCCCTCTACCTGGTCACCGACCGGGAGCTGATGACCACCGCCACCGTCGAACAGTCGGTCGAACAGGCCATCCAGGGCGGTGCGACGGTTGTGCAGCTGCGTGAGAAGCTCGCTTCCTCCCGGATGTTCTATGAAACCGCCCTGCGGGTACGGGCGGTCACCCGGCAGTATGGCGTTCCGCTCATCATCAACGACCGGGTTGACCTGGCGCTGGCGGTCGATGCGGACGGTGTCCATGTCGGCCAGGACGATCTGCCGGTCGAGGTGGTCCGCCGGATCCTCGGACCGGACAAGCTGGTCGGCGTATCGGCCGGGACGCTGGAGGAGGCAAAGCGGGCCGAAGCGATGGGCGCCGATTATCTTGGGGTCGGCGCGATGTACGCCACCGGCACCAAAACGGACGCCGATCTGACCACCATGGCGGAGCTCGCCCGCATCCGGCAGGCGGTACGGATCCCGATCGTCGTGATCGGCGGCATCAACCGGAACACCGTCCCCCAATTTGCCGGCAGCGGGATCGACGGTATCGCGGTGGTGTCAGCCATCGTGGCTCAGCCGGATATCCCGGCGGCCGCCCGAGAGCTCAAAGCGCTTTTTGAGGCCGGACGATGAAAGCGGCTATCTTCGATCTGGACGGAACCCTGCTCGATTCGATGGGGGTCTGGACCCAGATTGACCGCGATTTTCTGACCCGGCGGGGGCTTGTGGTGCCGGAGGACTATATGGACGCGGTCGCTTCGATGCGTTTCTATGAAACGGCGGTCTATACCGTCGAACGGTTTGGGTTATCGGAATCGCCCGACGCGCTGCTGCGCGAGTGGTATGCGATGGCGGCCGATGCCTATGGCCATACGGTGGCGCTCAAGAGGGGGGCCAAGGACTATCTTGCCCGGCTGCGCGGCAGCGGAATTCGGCTGGCGATTGCGACCAGCGCCGCGCCCGCGCTCTATCTGCCGGCCCTTCGCCGGCACGGCATCGAAAGCTGGTTTGAGGTGATCTGTACCACCGACGAGGTCTCCCGGGACAAGAGCGCACCCGATATCTTCCTGCATACCGCCGAGCGGTTGGCGGTTGCCCCCGCGGACTGCGTGGTTTTCGAGGATCTGCTGGCGGCTATCCGCAGTGCCAAAGCGGCGGGGATGACCGTCTATGGCATCTATGATGCGGCTTCGGCGGAACGCTGGGCGGAGATCTGCCGGGCGGCGGACGGCGCCTTTCATGATTTTACCGAAGCGCCGCTGCCGGACGGACAGAGCCGGACCTAACCCAAACGTCCAAGCGCCCTGCGTAAGCAGGGCGCTTTTCCGGTGTCCGGCCGGGGAAAAAGCGAAAAACAGGGATTGCCGAAAGGCAATCCCTGTTTTGGCTATAGGGGAGATATTTACGAAAAACGCTGCAGCTTAGCCGACAAACTCGGTCGCGTCGTCCTTCGAGTTGTACATGTTGGTATCCAACTCGCCGCTGATACGGGCGGTCGTGACACCAGCGACCAGCGCGTCGGAGACGTTGATCAGCGTTCTGCCCATGTCGATGAGCGGCTCGATCGAAATCAGAACACCGGCGAGTGCGACCGGGAGGTTCATGGCCGACAGGACGATCAGCGCGGCGAAGGTCGCACCGCCGCCGACGCCGGCGACACCGAACGAGCTGATGGCGACAACGACGACCAGGGTGATCAGCCAGACAGGATCCAGCGGATTCTGGCCAACCGTCGGCGCGATCATGACGGCGAGCATGGCCGGATACATGCCGGCGCAGCCGTTCTGGCCGATCGAGGTACCGAAGGAGGCGGCGAGGGAAGCAAGGCCCTCGGGCACGCCGAGCTTGGTGCTCATCGTCTTAACGGTCAGCGGGACAGCCGCAGCCGAAGAACGGGCGGTGAAGGCGAAGAGCAGAACGGTCATCGACTTCTTCAGATAGGTGAAGGGGTTGAGGCCGTTGGCCGCAATGATCACCATGTGGACAATCAGAATGAGAAGCAGGATGACGTAGGAGGCGACGACGAACCAGATCAGCGAGAAGATCTCGGTGAAGTTGGAGGTCGCGAGGAACTTCGTCATAAGGGCGAGGATACCGAACGGTGTGATCTTTAGGACAATATCAACGATGCCCATAACAATCGTCTGGGCCGCGTTGATGATGTCAATAAAGACACCGGCCTCCTTGGGATGTTTCTTTTTCGCCGTCAGGCCGGCGACACCGACGAACATCGAGAAGATAACCACCGAGAGGGTCGCGTTGGAGCCGGTGCCCGAGAGCGCCGCAAAGACGTTGGTCGGGATGACCTCAACGATCTTGGAGGAGATGGTGGAGGCGTTGACCTCCTGGCCGCTGGTTTCAAGCGACTCGCCGCGGGCAGCTTCCGCATCACCGGCGACGATGCTGTCGGCACGGAGGCCGAAACCGACGGTGGTAAAGATGGCGAGCAGCGCCGCGATGGCGGTGGTGATCACCAGGATCGAGATGATGCTCAGGCCGTACTTACCGAGCGTCTTCGCATCCTTGAGGTTGACGATCGCCGAGGTGATCGAGACGAAGATCAGCGGCACAACGATCATCTGCAGCAGGCGAACGTAGCCGTTGCCGATGATGTTCAGCCAGGTGATGGTGGTGGTGGTCACGCCGGAATCCGGTCCAAAGATGACCTGCATCAGCGCACCGGCAATCAGGCCGAGGATCAGCGCGGTAAAGACGCGGCGGGTGAAGGAGATGTGGTTTTTGTGCTGATAGAGCAGCGCGCCGCCCATGACGCCAACAACCACAACAAGGTTGATGATAATAAACAGAATGTCCAAAACTCTAGCCCTCCTAAGCAACAGTTGTCAGATGATGGGAATCCGACGGGGCACACACCCGTTTAGGCGGATTCCAGGATCTTGACAATTTCGTCGACCGACAGCACCTTGCCCTCCGACATCAACTTGCCGTCGACGACAAGCGCGGGGGAGGAGAGGATGCCGTATTTGCCCATCTCTTTGGGATCGTGCTCGAGGTTGATCTCCTCTTCCAGTCCCATCTGAGCGGCAGCGGCCTTGGTGTTTTCGTACAGCGCGGTGGTTTTTTCACCGTCGGCGCCGCACACGAGGATCTGATCATCGCTACCACCGGTAGCGGGCGCGGGTCCTCAGGTGCTGCAGGTGTCGTTTTCCGGGGATCCTTTCTTGCCCAGCAAGAGTTCCAAAAGTTTCATCTGTAACTCATCCTTTCTCTCGTAGACATCGTAATATACCATAAAGCAGCATCTGCTTCACAGCCAGCATAAAGTACCCGGGGGCGGTTGTCAAATCGTCTTTTTCGATCAGGGCGATTGCCCAAACTTTGTTATATTATTAACTAGCCCTCTTCCGTAAGAATACCATATTTGACCATATCTCTCAAGATAGAAAAAAGCAGTATTTTGAACAATGTTTTTCTCTATGTTTGGTTAAAACAACGAAACATTAGCATTTTAAATACAAGATGCGGAATTTTCAAATAAAACGGAAGGTGTCCCGCTTGTAATTTTCTCGAATCTGTTCGTCCGAAATCTCCCCCAGGAATTCCTCCACCTCCCGGATGATGGCAGCCTGCTCCTCGGGAATGCGGGCGGTGAAGTTGACCATATTGAGATAGTGGCTGCTGTCGACGATCGTGTGGGTGGTGAGCAGCCGGAGGAAAAGGAGCAGCTCCTCCACCTTCTCCCGCTCATCCGCCTCGAGAAACGCGCCCTGCTGCACCGCCTGGTGGAGCGGTGCCTGCTCAAAGACGGTCAGTCCGGTGGTGGAGATTCTCTCGGGATGGAGCTGGTTGAAAAAATCGGCGGTGAGGCGGGCGCTGCGCTCCCCGCGGCCTTTGCCGGCCAATCCCAGGATATAGCTGGCGGTATAGGCGATTCCGGCCTGCTCCAGCCGCTTCAGCTGGCAGAGCGCCTCCTCGACTGTGCTGCCCTTATCCATGGCGTCGAGTGCCTCATTGTCGCCGCTTTCGGTTCCGGGATAGAGATGGTTGATGCCGAGGGCCGCAAGTTCGGCCAGCTCGTCGTCCGATTTGCGCGCGATGTCCTCGATGCGGGTATACATGCTGATGCGCGGGCAGTCGGGCGCATGTTCCCGGACAAGCAGTGCAATCTCCCGCAGCCGCTCGAAGGGAAGGGTGAAGGCGTTGCCGCCGCTGAGATAGACCGGCGCCGCCGTGCCGAGCAGCGGGACCTGCCCCAGCAACCCCTGTTTGATCTGGCGCATCGGGGCGGCCTGAAAGTGGGAACGCTTAAAAACGTAGCAGAATTTGCATCGGTTGTAGCTGCAGCCCTGGGTGGCATGCAGCTGGATGGCGTCCTTTTCCTGGGGCGGACGGAAGATGGGGTCGGTGACAAGCTTGACCATGACAAACTCCTCAATCGAAAGAACATCGTTCATTCATCCATATTTTACGAATTTTTTACACAAATCCTCATCCAATATGGACGATATCATTATACAACAAACCTCGATAAAATACCAGCCTTTTTAGGGAAAAGTTCGAAAGGATCTACCTGCATTGCAAAGAAAGACGGAATTTGCTATAATGGCTTCGTTGACGATGCCCCGGTGCGCAGGGTGGAACCCGGTTTTCCGCCTTTCCCATCCTGCCGCGGGGTTCTTTTGCGTACCGGTCGGGTACACGGATGTGGGTGTGTCCACCCCTCCCGCGGCGCCCTTCCGGCGAGGTATATGGCAGGGAGTGTACAGCATGGAACAGCAGAAGCTGGAAAAGAAATATGGACTGTTGACGGCCATCGCGATGGTGGTGGGCATTGTCATCGGCAGCGGTGTCTTCTTTAAGGCGGAGACGGTGCTCAACGCAACCGGCGGCAACCTGCCGGTCGGTATCCTGGCGTGGCTGATCGGCGGCATGGTGATGGTCATCTGCGCCTCGATGTTTTCGCTCATTGCGGTGCGCTATGAAACATCGGGCGGCCTGATGGGCTATGCCGAGAAGGTGGTGGGGCCCCGCTATGCCTTCGATGTCGGCTGGTATCTCACCACCGTCTACAATCCCGCGCTCACCGCGGTGCTCGCCTGGGTCTCCGCCCGCTACACCTGCGTGCTGATCGGCTGGTCGATTACCGGCGGCGAATGCATGACCCTGGCGGGCTTCTACCTGATGCTCTCCTACGCGATGAACGTCCTCGCGCCGATCTTGGCCGGGCGGTTTCAGATCACCACAACGGCCGCCAAACTGATCCCGCTGTTCGCCATGGGCATTGTGGGAACGGCCGTGGGGCTGATGAATGGGACCACCCTCGAAAATTTTACCACCGTTGTCAATCCCGACCTGGAGGGCAACCCGCTCTTCGCGGCGGTGGTGGCGACCATCTTCGCCTATGATGGCTGGATTGTCGCGACCAGCATCAATGCCGAGCTGCGCAACGCCAAGCGCAACATGCCGCTGGCGCTGATCTTCGGTTCGGTGCTCATTGTCATCGCCTATATCCTCTACTATGTCGGCCTGTCGGGGGCGGTGCCCAACCAGGTGCTGATGGAAAACGGAGAACAGGGGGCGCTGATCGCGTTCGATACCCTTTTTGGCGCGATGGGCGGCAACATCCTCTTTGTCTTTGTCATCATCTCCTGCATGGGGACGCTCAACGGGCTGATGATGGGCTGTGTGCGCAATCTCTACGCCCTCTCCGAACGGGGGATGGGGCCGCGGCCGGAGGTTTTTTCTCAGGTTGACCCGGTGACCAATATGCCCCACAGCTCGGGGGTGTTTGCCTTGGTGATGAGTGCGTTCTGGCTGACCTTCTTCTATGGCGCCAATCTGGGCAACCACTGGTTTGGTCCGGTCGCCTTCGACTCTTCCGAGCTCTCGATCGTGGCGCTTTACTTTTTCTATATTCCCATCTTCCTCTTCTTTATGAAGAAGGGAAAGGGCTTGCCGGTTTGGCAGCGATGGCTGCTGCCGCTGCTGGCGTTGGGCTGCTGTGTGCTGGTGTTGATCGCCGCCTGGTTTGCGCATGGCGGCGCGGCGATCGGCTGGTTTGTCCTCTTTGTCCTCTTCTTTTTCCTGCTCGGCCGCTTTTTTGAAGGGCAGAACCGCCGTCGCGCCCGGATTTCCACCCGGTCGAATCCGCACTAGGGGGATTTGATCCCGCCCAGCTCTCCGGTTTCAAAAGCACAGCCCCGCTGCGAGTGCAGCGGGGCTGGGTTGGATTTTGCCGGGTGCAATCCCGGCAGAATGGGAGGTAAAAGGGAGGTTTTTACTGTTTGACCGAGATATCGACGAACTTGACCTGCTGGCCGGGGTCGGCGACAAAGCCGTCGATGTAGTCCCAAACACCGTAGGTGACCGCCTTGACAAACATCGGGATGATGAAGACGTTGTCATAGACATACTGCTGCAGCTCGGCATAGATCTCGGCGCGCTCGGTCTCGTCCATCGCGGCCAGCGCCTCGTTGGCAAGCTCGTTGAAGTGCGCGTCGGTGATCTTGCCGGTGATGTTCGAGCTGGTTTCCAGGAAGCCGTTGAGCGAGTGATGCGGGTCGCCGGTCGTCGCGGTCATGTTGGAAATCGAGGTGTCCGAGGTTCCGTTCATGTTGGATTCCATCCAGGTCGCGGTGTCGACCACCTGGATCTCCATCGTGATGCCGATCTCCGACCAGTACTGCTGGAGAATCTCGAGCAGACGGACCGACGGAGCAACCTCCTCCTCGACGCAGTTGAAGGAGAGCCCATCGCCGTAGCCGGCCTCCTCCATCAGCTGCTTGGCCTTCTCAACATCATATTCGTAGGTGCCGATCGAGGTCTGGTAGTCGATGGTAACCGGGATGCAGCTGTCCATCAGCAGGTAGAGGTCACCGTTGGCAGCCTGGAGTGCCGCCTCCCAATCGACCGCGTAGGCCATCGCCTGGCGGACCCGGATGTCGTTAAACGCTTCGACATTGTTCGGATTGAAGGCGAAGTAGTTGCCCTGCTGGCCGGGGACCTTGTAACCGAGCAGGTGGGCGATATCACCGTTCATAATGCTGTTGATGTCAGATTCCTGGATCTGCAACGCGATATCCAGCTCACCGGTTTCAAGCGCGACCATACGGGCGGTATCGTCGGTGATGAACCGGACCTGCAGATTTTCGAAAGAGGGCTTCTCGCCCCAATATTCGTCGTTGCGAACCATATTGCAGTGGCTGGAAATGACCCACTCCTGGAACTTGAAGGGACCGGTACCGATCGGATTCTGGTTGAGCGCTTCCTCGCCATTTTCGACCATATAGTCATGCGGCACGATGTAGGCGCGGCCGTTGGTGAGGAAGTTGAGGGCGGGGGCGAAGTTACCGGTGAAGGCGATAACGACGGTGTAATCGTCCTCGGCGTAGGAATTCTCCGGATCGAAGGGTCCGTAGAGGGAAGCGGAGGCCGAACCGACCTTGATCCGCTCAAGGGTATAGAGAACATCGTCGGCGGTGAAGTCCTCGCCGTTGTGGAACTTGACCCCCTCACGGAGTTTGAGGCGCAGGTGGGTGTCGTCGTCCCAGCTCCACTCGGTCGCGAGGCAGGGAATGAGTTCGCCCGTCTCGGGATCCTTGTCGACGAGCGGCTCGAAGATCTGCCGCTCAATCATGATGCCGACGATCTGGGTGTTGTTCTGCGGATCGAGCTTGCCCGGCTCCGAGTTAAAGCCGGCGACGATCGAGTTGGGATCGGCCTTCGTCGCGATCTCATCCGAGGCGGCGCCGCCCGACTGGGCACTTAGATCGCCCGACGTGGCACTGCTGGCTGTGCTGCCCGATGCCGCAGCGCTCGACTGGCTGCTCTCGTCCCCGCCGCAGGCGGACAGGACAATGGCCAGACAGAGGAGCATGGCGAGAAGTCTTGCAAACCGTTTCATGCTTCGTTTTCCTCCTTCAGACATGCGTAAGGGTATATTGCCTGCACCCGGTTGCCCGGGCAAAAGCCAAAGACAGAAAAAAGATGCAATCATCCATAGGGGGTCGATCAAGACTACAGCCGATATTGTAGCACAACCTAAGGCGGGTTGGGAGAGTAAAATAGGGGAGAAACTGAAAAAATCTCCAGTTTTTACGAAAGGATAATGGAATTTTTATGAATTTTTCCTCTCATTTTTCAACAATTTTGAAACTTTAAACGATAAAATCCAACCGAAACAGCCCCTCCGCCACCCCCGCGGCGCATGGCGGAGAGCATACAAAAAGCCCGCAGCAACCGCTGCGGGCTTGGGTGGATGGCGGCAGAGGGAACCTACTGCTTGATCGAGATGTCGACGAACTTCAGCTGCTGGCCGGGGTCGGCGACGAAACCGTCGATGTAATCCCAGACACCGTAGGTGATCGCCTTGACGAACATCGGAATCTGGAAGACGTTGTCGTACATATACTGCTGAATCTCGGCATAGAGCTCGCCGCGGCGGGTCTCGTCCATCTCGGCGACCGCCTCTTCGCACAGCTGGTTGTACTTCTCGTCGGTGATCTTGCCGGTGACGTTCGAGCTGGAGGCGAGGGTGCCGCTGAGGGTGTGGTGCGGGTCACCGGTGGTCGCGGTCATGTTCATGATCGAGGCGTCCGAGGTGCCCTTCATGTTCTGCTCCTGCCAGGTGGCGGTATCGACGACGGTGATCTCCATCGTGATGCCGATCTCCGCCCAGTACTGCTGGAGGATCTCGAGCAGGCGGACCGAGGGCTGCACCTCCTCGACGACGCAGTTAAAGGTGAGCCCATCGCCGTAGCCGGCCTCCTCCATCAGCTGCTTGGCCTTTTCGAGATCGTACTCGTAGGTGCCGGTCTCCTGATAATACTGGATGGTCGGCGCAATGCAGCTCTGACAGAGCAGGAAGATATTGCCGTTGGCGCCCTGCAGCGCAGCCGGCCAGTCGACCGCGTAGGCCATCGCCTGACGCACCCGGATGTCGGCAAAGGCGGGAACATTGTTCTCATTGAAGGCAAAGTAGCTGACCTGCTGGCCGGGAACCATGTAGGCGGTGATGTGGGGTACATTGCCGTCCATGATGTTGTTGACATCGCTCTCCTGGATCATCGTGGCGATGTCCAGCTCACCGGTCTCGAGCGCCAGCTCACGGGCGGTGTCGTCGGTGATAAAGCGGATCTGCAGATTTTCAAAGCTGGCGGTCTCGCCCCAGTACTCGTCATTGCGCACCATGTTGCAGTGGCTGGAAACCACCCACTCGACGAACTTAAACGGGCCGGTGCCGATCGGGTTCTGGTTGAGCGCTTCCTCGCCGTTCTCGTCGAGGTAGTCGGCCGGCACGATGTAGGCGCGGCCGTTGGTGAGGAAGTTTAAGGCCGGCGCAAAGTTGCTGGTGAAGGCGATGACGACGGTGTAATCGTCCTCGGCCACCGAGTTCGCCGGATCGAAGGCGGCATAGAGGGAGGCCGACGCCGAACCGACCTGCATCCGCTCGAGGGTCCGGAGGACATCCGCCGAGGTGAAATCCTCGCCGTTGTGGAACTTGACCCCCTCGCGGAGCTTGAGGCGCAGATGGGTGTCATCGTCCCAGCTCCATTCGGTCGCGAGGCAGGGGATGAGCTCGCCCGTCTCGGGATCCTTGTCGATGAGCGGCTCATAGATCTGACGCTCGATCATAATGCCGGTGATCGCCGCGTTGTTCTGCGGATCAAGCTTGCCCGGCTCGGTGTTGACCGCCGCCACGATGGTATTGGGGTCGGCTTTCTGCGCAATCTCGCCGGTCGCGCCGCCCGAGGCCGCGCTCTGGCTGGTGACCGCGTCACCGCTGGCAGCGGTGCTGCCGGAGGCCGCCGTGCTCGACTGGCTGCCCGTATCCCCGCCGCAGGCGGACAGGGCCAGCGCCAGGCAGAGAAGCATGGCAACGCATTTTGCAAACCGTTTCATTTCTTTTAATTTCCTCCCTTTGGTGTGAATGAAGAACGGATATTGCGAAACCGATAAAAATATCGGATAACGCACAGAAAAATTAGGCAAATAGATAGAGAAATCAGGTCGCGAAACAGCAAGCATACTTGGACAGGTGGCTATTATAGCACAAGAAAGTCGCAGGAACAAGCAGTATTCTCTGAAATTTTCTGCATTTTTCAGACTTTTCTATCAGCCGTCTGTCCCAGGCCCACAGGCGGGATTGGCGCTTTACAGCGGCGGAGATCTGTGGTAGAGTAAAAACAGTTCGATTTCAATAGGATCCGACCGGTCGCATCCCTCTGCGTGGAGGATGCGGACAGGGAATGCGGTGCAAATCCGCAGCAGCCCTCGCTACTGTGAGAGCGACGGGGCCTTCATCACGCCACTGGCCGGCCGGCTGGGAAGGCGGAGGCGCCCGGATGACCTCAAGCCAGGATACCTGCCGGTTGGAAAGGAACTGTGAGGCTTTCGATGGGAGGGCAATTCACAGCCCGGACGGGGACTCCGTCCGACGCAGGTGGGTGCATCCTTTCGGAAGGGGATGCTCTTTTTTATGCCCCCGAAGATGCAAAGAAGGACGGATGAAGAAGGATGAAACGTTTGTTGGCTCTGCTGTTGTCGCTGATGCTGCTGGCGGGATGTGCCGGGGGGACGGAAACCGGTGTTCCCGAATCGTCCGCGGGCGGGATGTCCGCAGATCTGTCCGCGCCGGCAGGGGAGGCTGCGGCGGATGGGAAAACGGCGGGAACCCATACCTTTACCGATGCGCTCGGCAGAACGGTGACGGTTGGGCGGCCCGAGAGGGTAACCGCGCTGATGGGCAGCTTTGCGGAAGTCTGGCTGCTGGCGGGCGGCGAGCTCGCGGCGGTGACCGAGGATGCCTGGGATGAGCGGCCGTTCGAGCTGCCGGAGGATGTGGTCAACCTTGGCAGCATGCGGGCGCCCGACCTCGAGCGGATGATCGCGCTCAAAACCGACTTTGTCATCCTCTCCTCCAAGGTCTCCGAGCATGTCGATCTGCTGGATACGCTGGAAGGGGCGGGGCTCACCATCGCCTACTTCGCAGTGGAGGACTTCGAGGACTATCTGGCCATGCTCCGGACGCTGACCGATATCACCGGCAGGGAGGACCTCTACGGGCAGAACGGCCTGGCGGTTCAGGCGCAGGTGGACGCGGCGATTGCCCGCAGCGAGGGCCAGCCGGCTCCCACCGTCCTCTATCTGCGCGCCTATTCCTCCGATGTGCGCCCCAAGGGCAAAGCGACGCTGGCGGGCGGCATGCTGGCCGATCTCGGCTGCATCAATCTGGCCGACAGCGACACCACCCTGCTCGATGATCTCAGCATGGAGAAGATTCTGCTGGAGGATCCCGACTATATCTTCGTGACGACGATGGGTTCCTCGGAGGAAAAGGCGATGGCAAGCGTCGAGGAGCTGCTGATCTCCAACCCGGCCTGGAACAGCCTGACGGCGGTACAGAATGACCACTATTATGTGCTGCCCAAGGAGCTTTTCCACTACAAACCGAACGCCAACTGGGGGGACAGCTATGACTACCTCGCGGATATCCTCTATCCGGAAACATAAGCCCAGACCGGGCCTGGTCCTGGCCGTCCTTTCGGCCGCCGTGCTGCTCAGTGCGGTGCTCGGCCTGCTCTGTGGATCGGTCGGGATGGATGTTGTCAAGGCGGCGCGTGACCTCTGTACCGGGGTCGCCTCCGCCGAAGCGACCATCCTGCTGCACGTCCGGCTGCCCCGGATGCTGGGCGGACTGGCGGCGGGCGGTGCGTTGGCTATGGCGGGCGTCATCATCCAGGCGATGCTCGGCAACCCGTTGGCGGGCCCCAATATCATCGGCGTCAACGCGGGTGCCGGCATGGCCGCGGTCATCTGCTGCGCGGTGCTGCCGACCGCGGTGGGGGTGCTGCCGCTGGCGTCGCTGATCGGGGCCTTCGGGGCGATGGCGCTCGTCTATACCGTCGCCCGCAAGACCGGTGCCAGCCGGATCACCCTGGTGCTGGCCGGTGTCATCATCAACAGCATGTTGGGCGCGGTGTCCGATTCGATCACCACCCTGATGCCCGACGTGCTGGTGGGCGCCAATACCTTCCGGATGGGGAGTCTGTCGGGGGTGACGCTGGCGAGTCTGCTGCCGGCCCTGGTTTTGATCCTGCCGGCGGCGGTGGTGACCCTTTTTCTCTCGAATGAGTTGGATGTGCTGTCGCTCGGCGACGACACCGCCCGCACCCTCGGCATGTCGGTGCGGCCGATGCGGCTGGTATTTATGATTCTGGCAGCCGCGCTGTCGGGCGGTTCGGTGAGTTTTTGCGGCCTGCTCGGCTTTGTCGGGCTGATTGTGCCGCATATGGCCCGGGCGCTGGTGGGCACCGAAAGCCGGCTGCTGCTGCCGGCATCGGGACTGCTTGGGGCGAGCTTTCTCTGCCTCTGCGACCTGCTGACCCGGATCATCTTTGCACCCTTTGAATTTCCGGTTGGCATCATCATGGCCTTTTTGGGCGGCCCCTTTTTCCTCTGGCTGCTGATCCGGCAGAAGGGGGGCAAGCGGATATGATCGAGCTTACAGCCGTCACCGCCGGCTATGGCGGGGAGGACAAGCTCCATGACATCCATCTGCGGCTGCGAGACGGGGAGATTCATACCATCGTCGGACCGAACGGCTGCGGAAAAAGCACGCTGCTCAAGGTTCTCTGCGGCCTGCTTTCCCCCTCCGCCGGCAGGGTGCTGGTCGAAGGCCGGCCGGTCGGATCGTATACCCCGCGCGAGCTGGCCCGGCGGGTCGCCTATCTGCCGCAGGGCAGGGATATCCCGAGCATCACCGTCGGCAGGCTGGTGCTGCACGGACGGTTTCCCTACCTCAGCTATCCCCGTCACTACCGGGAGGAGGACCGCGCGGCCGCGAGGGAGGCGATGACCCGCACCGGCGTGCTTGGCTATGCCGAAACGCCGATGGCGTCGCTGTCGGGCGGCGAGCGGCAGAAGGTCTATATCGCGATGGCACTGGCCCAGGGGACGCCGGTCATCCTGCTCGATGAACCGACCACCTATCTCGATATCGGCCATCAGCTCGAGCTGATGCGGCTGGTACAGGGGCTGACGGCGGAGGGCAAGACGGTGGTGCTGGTACTGCACGACCTCGACCTGGCGCTGCGCTTTTCCGACCGGGTCACCGTGATGCAGCAGGGCCGGATTGTCGCCGGCGGCCGGCCCGCCGAGGTGGCAGCGGGCGGACAGCTGGAGGCGGTTTTTGGCGTTCACATCGGCCATACCGATGACGATGGCATACGACATTACTATTTTGAATAGGAGGGACAGGCTGTGACAGGAATTTTACTGGTCTGTTTTGGCACCACCCGCGAGGAGGCTCGCCTCGACAGTGTGGAAGCGTTGTACACCACCTTCCGGGAGAACTACCCGGCTCTGCGGGTCACCCGGGCCTACACCAGCCCGACGGTGCGGCGGGTGCTGGCCGAACGGGGGATCGAGGTGCCCGGGGTCGAGGAAGCGCTGCGGGAGATGGCCGAGGCGGGGGTCAGCGATCTGGTGGTTCAGCCGGGCCATCTGCTCTACGGCGACGACTACCGGACGCTGGAGACCCAGCTGCTCCCCCATCGCGCGGCGTTCCACAACCTGCTGTTGGCCAAACCGCTGCTTGCCGGCATCGAGGATCTGCGGTCCCTTGCCTGGCTGCTCGCCGGACGCTATCCGGCGGAGGAGGCAAGCTGTTTCGTATGGGTGGGCCACGGCTCGGAGACGTTTGCCAACTGTGTCTATCCGGCGCTGCAGACGATCTTCTGGGAGCAGGGCCGCACCGATATGCTGGTCGGGACGGTCTCGGCCTATCCCGACTGTGAGACGGTGCTGCGGCAGATCCAGCGGGCGGGCTATCGCAAAGTCCAGCTGATGCCGCTCATGCTGACAGCGGGCGATCATGCGGTCCATGATATCGCGGGCGAGGCGGCGGACAGCTGGCGGAGCCGTCTGCAGGAGGCCGGGCTGGAGGTTTCGGTTTCCTTAAAAGGTCTCGGCAGCATGGCGTCCGTCCGGGCGCTCTATCTGCGCCACACCGATGAAGCGCTGGAAAAAGCCGGTTATCATGTCCTTTGAGCGGTATGTCTGGCAGGGGACCCGGCGGCTGCGCTGCGGCTATACGACGGGGAGCTGTGCGGCTCTGGCAGCCGGCGCTGCCTGCCGGATGCTGCTCTCCCAGCGGACGGTGGATACCGCTGCATTGACAACCCCGGGTGGGGTAGGTATTGAAGTTCCGCTGATCGATCCCGTCTGGGACGCTAGCCATGCCCGCTGTGCGGTGCGCAAGGACGGCGGCGATGATATCGACGCGACCGATGGGCTGCTCATCTATGCGGAGGTCCGCCGGATGGAGGCCCCGGGTGTCACGATCGAGGGCGGCCGGGGCGTCGGACGGGTCACCCGGCCCGGTCTCGATCAGCCGGTCGGGGCGGCCGCCATCAATCGGATCCCCCGCGCGATGATTCGGGCGGCGGTGGCCGAGGCCTGCAGGTGCTGCGGCTATACCGGCGGGATCGTGGTGACGCTGGAGGTTCCCGAAGGGGAACGGGTGGCCGCGCGTACCTTCAATCCCCGGCTGGGGATCGAGGGCGGCATCTCGATCCTCGGTACCAGCGGGATTGTGGAGCCCCGCAGCCTGCAGGCGTTGGCCGATACGCTGGCGCTCGAGATTGCCCAGCAGGCGGCGCTCGGCGTCCGGCAGCTGCTGCTGGTGCCGGGCAACTACGGGGAGGATTTTGTCCGCGCCGGCCGGCACTGGCTGCCCGACTGGCCGGTTGTCACCTGCGCCAACTTCGTCGGGCAGGCGGTGGACGGTGCCGTTCGGGAGGGAATGGCGGCGGTGCTCCTGGTCGGCCATGCCGGCAAGCTGGTCAAGGTGGCCGGCGGGGTGATGGATACCCACTCGCACACCGCCGACTGCCGGCTTGAATTGATGGCCGCCCATGCCGCCTGGCTGGGTGCGCCGCAGCCGGTGATCCGGCAGCTGATGGAGGCAGCGACCACCGAGGCGGGTTTTTCGATTTTGCAGCAAGTGGGACTGATGGAGGCGACATCGGGCAGGCTGCTCGAAGCGATCGAAGATCATCTCGCGAGGCGGGCGGGGGATGCGCTGCAGATTGGCGCGGTGATGTTTGACCATACCCACGGGCTGCTCGGTGTTGGCAAGCATGCCCGGCGGATACTGGAAGGGAGAGAGAACGGATGAACAAGGCGACGCTCTATGGGGTGGGCATCGGACCGGGCGATCCCGAGCTGATCACCCTCCGGGCGCTGCGTATTCTCGAGCGCTGTCCGGTGATTGCGGTGCCCGAAACACCGCGGGGCGGAACGTTGGCGCTCGATATCCTGTCGCAGGTGGTGACACTTCGGGATAAGCGGGTGGTGCATCTGCCCTTTGCGATGACCCGTGACCGGGAGGCGATGGCCCGCTGCCATCAGGCGGCGGTCAGGCAGCTCTGCCAGCTGTTGTCGGAGGGCGGGGATGTCGCCGTCCCCAATCTGGGGGATGTCTCGATCTATGCCACCTTCGGTTACCTGATCGAACCGGTGCAGCAGGCGGGCTATCCGGTGCAGCTCATCCCCGGCGTCCCCAGCTTCTGCGCGGTTGCGGCCGCACTGGGCATCAGCTTGACCGAAGCGAACCAGCCGCTCCATCTGCTGCCGGGCGGCGGCGAGGGGCTCCAGGATGCGCTGCGGCTGCCGGGGACCAAGGTGCTGATGAAGTCGGGCAGGCAGCTGCCGGCCGTCAAGGCGGCACTGCAGGAGGCCGGCGTGGCCGGCCGGGCGATGTTCGTGCAGAATTGCGGCCTGCCGGATGAACGGATCGGATGGTCGGCCGATGCGATGTCGGACGATCTCGGCTATTTTACGACCATTGTGGTGAAGGGGTGAGCGGCATGGTGAGCTTTGTGGGCGCCGGACCGGGTGCGGCCGATCTGATTACCCTGCGGGGGCTGCGCCGGATCGAGGCGGCCGGCTGCATCATCTACGCGGGGAGTCTTGTCAATCCCGCACTGCTGGCGGATGCGAAAGCCGACTGCGAGATCCACAACAGCGCCGAGATGACGTTGGAAGAGGTTGTCGCGGTGATCGAAGACGCCCACCGGCGGGGGCTTGCCATCGTTCGGCTGCATACCGGCGACCCCTCGGTCTATGGGGCGATCCGGGAGCAGATGGACGCCCTGCGGGCGCGGGGCATTCCGTTCGAGGTGATCCCCGGTGTTTCCAGCTTTTGCGGCGCGGCGGCAGCCCTCGAGGCGGAGTATACCCTGCCGGGGATCAGCCAGAGCGTGGTCATCACCCGGATGGCGGGCCGTACCCCGGTGCCCGAACGGGAGAGCATCCGCGCCTTTGCCGCCCATCGCTGCAGCATGGCCATTTTCCTCAGTGCCGGTATGCTAGAGGCGCTCAGCCGGGAGCTGATCGAGGGGGGATATCCTCCCGAAACCCCGGCAGCCCTCGTCTACAAGGCGAGCTGGCCGGAGGAGAAGATCGTGCACACCACCTTGGCGGAACTGTCCGAAGCGGGCCGCCTGTCGGGCATCCGCAAGACGGCGCTCGTCCTGGTGGGGGATTTTCTGGGGGATCGGTACGACCGCAGCCAGCTCTATCATCCCGATTTTTCCACCGAATACCGGCAGGCCAAGGGCGGGATGGAAGGATGATCGGGCGGATGGAAGCCATCGCCTTCACCGAACGGGGCGAGCGGCTGCTCCGTTCGATCGAACTCCCCGGCTGGACCATCGGGGTTTCCCGCGGCTATGGGGCGGGGAAGACGCCGCTGGCGGACTGGACGGAAGCGGCCTTCCGGCAGGCGGATGCGCTGCTCTTTGCCGGTGCGGCTGCGATCGCCGTGCGGGCGGTGGCACCCCATCTCGGGAGCAAGCTGTCCGATCCCGCCGTACTGGCGGTGGATGAGGGGGGACAGTTTGTCATCCCGCTGCTCTCCGGCCATATCGGCGGCGCCAACCGGCTGGCGGAGCGGCTGGCGGCCGCCATCGGGGCGACCCCGGTGATCACCACCGCAACCGACCGGCGCGGTCTGTTTGCGGTCGACAGCTGGGCGGTCGAGCAGCGATTGGCGATTGTCCATCCCGCGGCGATCAAGAGGGTCTCCGCCCGGCTGCTGGCGGGTCAACCGGTCAGGGCCGGCGGCGATTTTCCCGTCCTCGGTACCCCGCCCAGGGGCGTCGTCTGGACGGAGGAGGATGCTGGAGCGGATATCCTGCTGTCGATCGAGGACCGGTCGGATACCGGGCAGCTGCAGCTCGTCCCGCCGGCGGTGGTGCTCGGCATCGGCTGTCGCCGGGGCATCGGCGGCCTTGCCATCGAACGGGCGGTGTCCCGGACGCTTGCGCAGCATCGGCTGCGTCCGGAGGCGGTATCGGCGGTCTGCAGCATCGATTGCAAGCGGGAGGAGGCGGGACTGCTGGCCTTCTGCCGCCGGTGGAATCTGCCGTTTCAGACCTATACCGCCGGGGAACTCGCGGGCGTCGCAGGAGATTTTTCCCGCTCGGATTTTGTGCGGGCGTCCGTCGGGGTGGACAACGTCTGCGAACGGGCGGCGGTGCTCGGCAGCGGCGGCCGGCTGTTGTTTCGCAAGACGGCGATGGACGGCGTAACCGTTGCGGCGGCGCGTAAACCCCTTACGATCAGATGGGAGGAAGGCGAATGAACAAGCTCTATGTGGTGGGTATCGGACCGGGCGACCTGCGTTCCCTCTCGGAGGCGGCGCGTATGGCGCTGCTGTCGGCCGACCTGCTCTGCGGCTATACCGTCTATATCGATCTCGTGCGGCCGCTCTGTCCCGGGACACCGGTACTGACGACGGCGATGACCGAGGAGATCACCCGCTGTCGGATGGCACTCGCGGCGGCCGAGGAGGGGCGGACGGTGGCAATGGTCTGCAGCGGCGACGCCGGTATCTACGGCATGGCCGGCCCCATTCTCGAGTTGGCGCCCGACTATCCCCATGTATCGGTCGAGGTGATTCCCGGTATCACGGCGGCCTCCAGCGGCGCGGCGCTGCTGGGTGCGCCGCTGATGCAGGATTTCGCGGTCCTCTCGCTCAGCGACCGGCTGATCCCCTGGGAGAAGATTGAACGGCGGCTTGCGGCTGCGGCGGAAGCCGAACTGGTGCTCTGCCTTTACAACCCGGCCAGCCACCGGCGCAAGGACCATCTCCGGTGGGCCTGCGACCGGCTGCTTACCCTCCTGCCGCCCGAGACGGTCTGCGGCTGGGTGCGCCGGGTTGGAAGAGAAGGGGAGGCGCATGGGGTGCTGACCCTGGCCGAGCTGCGCGATTTTCCGGCCGATATGTTTACGACCGTTTTTGTCGGTACCCGGGAGACCCGCCTGGTCGATGGACGGATGGTCACCCCCCGAGGGTATCCGCTGTGACGCAGTGGGTGCTGATCTTCGGCGGAACGAGCGAAGCGGGCCGGCTGATCGAGCTTTTGCAGCCGTTGCCGGTCGAGATGGTCGTCAGTGTGGCCACCGCCTACGGCCATGCGCTGCTGCAGGAGCAGTCCCTCGGGCCGCGGGTCCGGCTGATCGAGGGCCGGCTGGATCGGCCGGCAATCGAAACGCTGCTGCGTCAGCTGCGGCCGGCGATGGTGCTGGATGCCACCCATCCCTTTGCCACCGAAGTCACCGCCGCTCTCCGGATGGCCTGTGCGGCGGAGCATGTCCGCTATCTGCGGATTGTCCGGCCGGCAGAGGCGGAGGAAACTGTGGGAGCGCTCCCCTCGGTCGAGGCGGCTGCGGCCCAGATCGCCCGGCTGCCGGGCCGGGTGCTGCTGACCATCGGCAGCAAACGGCTGGATGCCTTTGTGGGGGACCCCGGCTTTCCCGACCGCTTCTATCCCCGGGTGCTCCCCTCGACGGAAGCGATTGAACGCTGCCTTGCGCTCGGCTACCGGCAGAGCCACATTCTGGCCATGCAGGGGCCCTTTTCGACCGAACTCAATGTCGCCCTGCTGCGACAGTATGCGATTGATCTGCTGGTGACCAAGGCAAGCGGCGGGGCCGGCGGTTTTGCGGAGAAATGGGATGCCTGTAAGCGGACAGGCGCCTCGCTGGTCGTCGTCGGAAGACCGCAGGCGGAAGAAGGCTTGACGGTCGAAGAGGTGGTTTGGACGATTCGAAAGGAGCTGGCAGGGGTATGACGGTACATCTGATCGGTATGGGGCCGGGCGCCTCGGCCTTCTGGACCGAATCCGCCCGCCGGCTGCTGGGACAGGCGGATGGGCTCATCGGTGCCGCCCGGCTGCTGGAGGGCCTGCCGGAGGGGACGACCGCCCAGCGTTTTGCCGCCACCAAGCCGGAGGCCATCGAGGCGATTTTGCAGGCACATCCCGCGTGGGAGCAGGTCTGTGTGCTTTTAAGCGGGGATACCGGGCTTTTCAGCGGGGCCAAACGGCTGCGCGAACGGCTGGATGGACGCTATGCAGTCGAGGTGCTGCCGGGTATCAGTTCGGCCCAGCTGCTGGCCGCCCGGCTTGGCCGGCCCTGGCAGGACTGGCAGATTGTCAGTGCCCATGGAGTCGACTGCGCCTACAGCGACCGGCTGGCCGCGGGCCGTCCCACCCTCTTTCTGCTGGGGGTGGATGGGGTCTTGCAACTCTGCTGCGATCTGATCCGGGCGGGGCGGGCAGACGCCCGGGTCACCGTCGGCGAGCATCTGTCCTATCCCGACGAACGCATCCGGAGCGGAAGGGCGGATGAGCTGGCGGAGATTCCCTTCGATTCACTGAGCGTAGCGCTGGTGGAACCGGCAGAGCAGCCTGTCTGGCCCTATCGGACGGGCGGTATCCCAGACCACTGTTTTATACGGGGGAAAATCCCGATGACCAAACAGCTGGTGCGGGCAGCCATCCTGGCCAAGCTGCCGCTGCGGGAGGAGGACACCGTCTGGGATATCGGCGCGGGTACCGGTTCGGTCAGTGTCGAGCTGGCGCGGGCGGTGCCGCGGGGTTCGGTCCACGCCGTCGAACGGACGGAGGAGGGCTGTGCGCTCATCCGCCAGAACCGTGCCCGCTTCGGCTGCGGCAATCTGCATGTGTACGCGGGCCACGCGTCCGCCTGGGTGGCGTCGCTGCCTACCCCCGACGCCGTCTTTGTCGGCGGAAGCGGCGGGGAGCTGGAGATGATCCTCCGCACGGCCACCGGCCGCAATCCGCGGGTGCGGGTTGCGTTGACGGCGGTTACGTTGGAAACGCTCGCGCAGGCCGTTCCGCTTCTGGAGGCGTGCGGTTTGGCCGCGGTCGAGGTCGACCAACTGTCGGTCAGCCATGCCGAGCCGCGGGGTACCCACCGGCTTCTGCGGGCAGAAAATCCGATCTTTCTCATCTCGGCGAGGGGGGACACCGATGGCCTGTACTGAGCTGCCGCGGCTGCTGTTGGCGGCGCCGGCCAGCGGATGCGGCAAGACAACGGTGACCTGTGGGCTGCTGCGGCTGCTTGACCGCAGGGGGGAGCGGCCGGCCGCCCGCAAATGCGGCCCGGATTTTATCGATCCGATGTTCCACCGGCGGGTGCTGGGTATCCCAACCGGCAACCTCGACCTCTTTTTTACCGGTGAGGCGGATGTCCGCCGGCTGCTCGCCGCGGAAACAGGCGGCGCCGGTGTCCTGCTGATCGAAGGGGTCATGGGCTATTATGACGGCCTCGGCGGCACAACCGACCGGGCAAGCAGCTACCATCTGGCCCGGGCCACCGGGACCCCCGTTCTGCTGGTGGTTGACGCCGGGGGTGCCTCCCGCACGGTGGCGGCGGTGATCGAAGGGATCGCCCGGTTTGTGCCCGATGCCGGCATTGCGGCGGTCTTTCTCAACCGCTGTTCTCCCTCGGTCCATGCTCTGCTGGCGCCGCTCATCGCCTCCCGCTGCGGCCTGCCGGTGGTGGGCTATCTGCCCGATGATCCCACCCTGCAGATCGGCAGCCGTCATCTTGGCCTGCTTACACCCGATGAGCTGCCCCGTGTGGAAGAGCTGCTCGACCGGCTGGCCGACCGGCTGGCGGAGACGGTCGACCTGCCGCTCCTGCTGCGGATTGCCCGGAGCGCTCCTCCGATTGCGTGGGAACCGGACGCAATCCAGCCGGTGACCGGCCGGCGGCCCCGGCTGGCGGTCGCGGAGGATCGGGTGTTCTGTTTCTGCTATCGGGAGAATCTCGATCTGCTGTCGCGGATGGGGGCGGAGATCGTCCCCTTCTCGCCGCTGACCGACCGCTCGCTGCCCGACGGAATCGAGGGCCTCTATCTCTGCGGCGGTTATCCCGAGCTGGCGGCCGAGGCGCTGGAGGAGAACCGGTCGATGCGCCGGTCGATTGCCGATGCGGTGGAAGGGGGGATTCCCCTCTGGGCCGAATGCGGTGGGTTTCTCTATCTGCAGCAGCGGCTGGCCGATGAAGGGGGCCGCACCTTTGCGATGGCAGGGGTGTTGCCGGGGGAGAGCACCCGGGGAAAGCGGCTTCGCCATTTTGGATATATCGAGCTGGAAGCTGGGCGGGATACCCTGCTGCTGGCGAAGGGGGAGCGGGTACCCGCACATGAATTCCACTATTGGCAGTCGACCGACGAGGGGGATGCCTGTATCGCCCGCAAACCGGTGGGCGGGCGCCGGTGGCCGGCGGTGGTAGGCCATGCACGGCTGTTTGCCGGTTTCCCCCATCTCTATCTGCCGGCCAAACCGGCGATGGCGGCGAGGCTGGTAGGAAAGATGTGCGAAAGGAGCGCGGTGGGATGAAAAGCTTACAACAGACACTTGCGGCACTGCAGCCTGCCGACCGGACGGTCTACCGGCAGGCGGAGGAGGCTTGGGGCCGGGTGGCCAAGCCGCTCGGCAGCCTGGGGCTGTTCGAAGGGATGATCTGCCGGCTTGCGGCAGCCCAGCGGCGGGTGCCGCCCTCGCTCGATCGCTGTGATCTGGTGGTTTTCTGTGCCGACAACGGGGTGGTGGCCGAGGGCGTCACCCAAACCGACGCGCGTGTGACCAATGTGGTGGCAAAGGGACTCTGCAGCGGTGAGGCCAGCGTGTCCAAAATGGCCGAAGTTGCCGGCGTGCGGGTCCATCCGGTGGATATCGGCATGCGGGATGATCTGCCCGAGCTGCCGCTGATCCACCGTAAAATTGCCCACGGGACCCGAAACCTGGCAGAGGAACCGGCCATGTCCCGGGAGGAGGCGGTACGGGCGATCGAGGTGGGCATCGAGCTTGCCGAGACGCTTGCCGCGGAGGGCAGCGATCTGCTGCTCACCGGTGAGATGGGCATCGGCAACACCACCACCAGCAGTGCGATGGCTTCGGTGCTGCTGGCGGTTCCACCGGCCGAGATGACCGGACGGGGGGCAGGGCTCTCCAGTGAGGGCCTCTCCCGCAAGGTCGAGGTGATCGAACGGGCGATCGAGCGGATGCGGCCTGACCGGGAGGATCCGCTGGGGGTGCTGGCCATGCTGGGCGGCTTCGATCTGGCCGGCCTCTGTGGACTCATGCTCGGCGCGGCGGCGGCCCACCGTCCGGTGCTGCTCGACGGTTTCATCGCCTGTACGGCGGCGCTCTGTGCGGTGCGGATGGCGCCGGCCGTCGGCAGCTATCTGCTGGCCAGTCATCTGTCGGATGAACCGGCCACCGCGCGGGTGCTCGACGCGCTGGAGCTTCGGCCGCCCATCCGTGCGGGCCTGCGGCTGGGGGAGGGGACCGGTGCGGTGATGGCGGTGCCGCTGCTGCGGATGGCGCTGGCTGTCTATCGTGGGACCTATACCTTCGAGCGCGCCGGCATGGATCCCTACCGGCCGCTGGATTAGGAGGAGGTTTATGCTCAGCCTGATCTACGGCGGCGCCGCCTGCGGCAAAAGTGCCTTTGCCGAAGCGCTTGCTCTGCGGGAGGGCGGCCCGCATCTCTATCTTGCGACCATGCAGCCGATGGGGGAGGACAGCCTGCGCCGGATCGAGCGCCACCGCCGGATGCGGCGGGGCAGGGGCTTTGAGACGGTCGAATGGTACACCGATATCGGAAGTTTCTCCCCGCCGTCCGATGCGACCGTGCTGCTCGAATGTCTGGGCAACCTGTTGGCCAACGAGATGTTCCTGCCGGAAGGGGCGGGGGAGGATGCTCTGGAAGCAGTCTGTGGCGGCCTCGACCGGCTTATGGAACGCTGCCGTCATCTGGTGGTCGTTTCGAACGACGTGGGACGGGACGGCTTTGCCTATACGGCCGAAACCCTGCGCTATATCCAGTGGCTGGGGGCGATCAACCGCCATCTGGCGGCGCAGGCCGACCGGGTGGTGGAGCTGGTCTGCGGATTGCCGGTTTGGATGAGGGGGGAAGCATGATGAACGTCCTGCGGGGGATGGTGATCGCCTTTGCGATGTACAGCCGTCTGCCGATGCCGCGGGTCGACTGGACGCCGCCGGCGCTGCGCTACGCGCTGTGGATGCTGCCACTGGTCGGACTGATCGAGGGCAGTCTGCTGCTGTGCTGGTGGCAGCTGGCCCTCCTTGCCGGGATCGACGGGATGCTTCTTCCGGCGGGATTGGTGCTGCTGCCGGTCCTCTATACCGGCGGCATCCATTTGGACGGCTTCTGTGATACGGCCGACGCACTGGCAAGCCATGCCGATCGGGCACGCAAGCTGGCGATTCTGAAGGACTCCCATATCGGCGCCTTTGCCGCCATCGGGCTGGGCTGTTATCTGCTGCTTGACTGGGCACTGTGGGATGCGCTTGCGCTTTCCTGGCGGACGATGGGGATGGTGGTGCTGGGTACCGCGCTGGTTCGGATGATGGGCGCTGCCAGCCTGATCCTGCTGCCCAAAGCCCGGCCGGACGGCCTCGGGCAGACCTTTGCGGCGCCGGTTTCCAGCCGTGCAACCTGGGTCTGGCTATGCATGACCACCCTGCTTCTGGGCGGCGGACTGCTCGCCTGTTCGCTTGGAGGTGGACTCTGGGTACTCGCCGGACTGGGGATTCTCTGCCTCGCCTACCGGCGGATGGCGCTGCGTCAGTTTGGCGGGGTGACCGGCGATCTCAGCGGCTGGCTGGTCGAGATGGGCGGGCTTACCCTGCTTTTTTTGCTTGTCATCGGACAACGGATGGGGGTTATAGCGAGATGATTCTGGTTGTCGGCGGCCGCGCGAGCGGCAAGCGCCAGTTTGTGCGGGACCGTCTGGGGTACCGGGCGGATCAGATGGCACCGGCCCTGCTGGACGGGTGCCCGGTGGTGTGTGATCTGCAGGCGATGCTTCGGACGGAGGCGGAGATCGAGCCGCTCCTTGCCAAGCTGCGGGAGAAGGAGGTCGTCATCTGCGACGAGATCGGCTGCGGGGTTGTGCCGGTCGATCCGGCCGAACGGGCCTGGCGGGAGGCGGTGGGCCGGCTGTGCAGCCGGTTGGCTGCCGAAGCCGAGCAGGTTTTCCGCCTCTGCTGTGGGCTGGCCATCCAGCTGAAGGGGTGAGCGGGATGCGGATGATTCTGCTGCGGCACGGGCTGACCGCCGCCAACCGTGAGTGCCGCTATCTCGGACGGACCGACACACCGCTCTGCCCTCAGGGGGTCGATGCCCTCCGCCGGCTGCCTGCCGACCCCACCGTCGGGCTGGTGGTGACCAGCGCCCTGCAGCGCACCCGGATGACCGCCTCCCTCCTCTTTCCCCGCGCGGAGCAGCTGCCGCTGTCGGGATTTGATGAGATGGATTTCGGCGCCTTCGAGGGGCGAACGGCGGATGAGATGGCATCGGACGGGGATTACCGGCGCTGGGTGGCGGGCGGCTGCCTCGGATGCTGCCCCGGCGGCGAGGGGATGGCGGGTTTTCAAGCGCGGGTAGCGCACACCTTCACGGGGATGCTGGCCTGCCTCTCGGGTGCCCCCGCGCTCGCCATGGTGGTGCATGGCGGCACCCTGATGGCGCTGCTCTCCCTCTATGCCGACCCGCCGGCCGACTATTTTTCGGGAATGGTTCATCCGGGCGAGGGCTATCGGGCCGTGCTCTCCCTGCGGGAGGGTGTGCCGGTGCTCCACCGGCTCCAGAAGGTGAGGGGGGCGGAAGCATGGCGCTGACCCTTTCCATCCTGGTGGGATTTCTGCTCGATCTCTGGCTGCGCGATCCCCTCTGGCTGCCCCATCCGGTGGTGGGGATCGGCTGGTTGATCGCCCATCTCGAACGGCCCATCCGCCGTCTGCTTCCCCGAACCGTGTCGGGTGAGCGGCTGGGCGGCGCGATCCTCTGGCTGTTGGTGATGGCCATCACCGGCCTGCTGACCACCGGCATACTCCTCTGCGCCGGATGGGTACATCCGGTTCTGCGCTGGCTGGCCGAAACCTGGCTGTGCTATCAGATCCTGGCGGCCGGCGGACTGCGGGAGGCGGGGATGCGGGTCTACCGCGATCTGCAGGCGGGTGATCTCGAAGCGGCCCGCCGGTCGGTGGGCCGGGTGGTCGGCAGGGATACCGCGCGGCTCGACCGGGACGGCGTCCTCCGGGCGGCGGTCGAAACGGTGGCCGAAAATACCAGCGACGGGGTGATTGCGCCGCTTTTTTTCCTGCTCATCGGCGGGGCCCCACTGGGAATGCTCTACAAAGCGGTCAATACGATGGACAGCATGCTCGGCTACAAGAATGCGCGGTATCTGCATTTTGGCTGGGCGGCTGCCCGGCTGGATGATCTGGCAAACTGGCTGCCCGCCCGGCTCAGCGGCCTGATGATGGTGCTTGCCGCGCCCTGCGTGGGGCTCTCACGGACGGGAGCCTGGACGATCTTCCGGCGGGACCGCAGGGCACACAGCTCACCCAACGCGGCCCATACCGAGGCAGCCTGCGCGGGGGCGCTCGGCGTCCGGCTGGCGGGCGACGCCGTCTATTTCGGCAAAACAGTTCATAAACCGACCGTCGGGGACGCGCGCCGTCCCATCGAAGCGGAGGATATTCCACGGGCCTGCCGGCTGATGCTGGCGACGGCGCTGCTGGCGCTGGCGCTGGGGATCCTGCTGCGAACCGGGATCCTCGTGCGGGTATGAGAGGGGGAAAGCGGATGGCCTTTGTCCATGGAGGAGATATCGAAAGCTACAAGCTGCACTATGGCCGTGAGCCGCTCGATTTTTCGGCCAACCCCAATCCGCTGGGTGTGCCCGAATCGGTGAAGCGGGCGGCTGTTCGCGCAATCGAAACGGCCGACCGCTACCCCGACCCCCACTGCCGGGCACTGCGGCAGGCGATTGCGGCGGCGGAGGGGATTGACGCCGATCACATCGTCTGCGGCAATGGGGCTGCCGACCTGATCCTGCGGCTGGTTTCGGTCCTGGCGCCCCGCCGGGCGGTGCTGACGGCGCCGACCTTCTCGGAGTACGAGCAGGCCCTGCGCCGCTGCGGCGCCGCGATCGACTTTGAAGTCCTGCGGGAGGAGCAGCATTTTCAGCTGACCGAAGGCATTCTCGACCGGCTGCAGCCGGGGGTGGATCTGCTTTTCCTCTGTGAACCCAACAACCCGACCGGCATGCTCAGCGACCGGGCGCTGTTGCTGCGGGTGCTGCGCCGCTGTGCGGCATATCGGATCACGATGGTGGTCGACGAATGTTTTCTCGACTTTGTCGACCATCCGGAGGCACATACGCTGAAGCCCTGGCTGTGCGAGTCCCCCCACCTGATGATTCTCAGGGCCTTTACCAAATTGTATGGTATGGCGGGCTTTCGGCTGGGGTATCTGCTGAGCGGCGATGCCGGCCGGGTTCGGGCGATTGCCGGGGCGGGACAGCCCTGGCCGGTCTCCTCCATTGCCCAGGCGGCAGGTGTCGCGGCGCTGGCGGATGAGACCTATCGGGAGAGGACCCGTGCGTTGCTGCCGGCTGAACGCCGCTTGCTGGCCGATGCGCTCACCAAACTGGGATTTGTGGTCTACCCCGGCACGGCCAACTATCTCCTGTTTTACAGCGGCGATCCCACCCTGCACATCCGGCTGGCCGAACGGGGGATTCTGATCCGGGACTGTTCCGGCTATCGCGGGCTGAAAGCGGGTTACTACCGCGTTGCGGTGCGGCTGCGTGCGGACAATCTGCAGTTGATTGCGGCGCTTGCGCGGTTGAAGGAGGAAGCAGGATGGCAATCCTCTGCGTCATCGACGGAATGACCGACGAGGGTTGGGACCCCGAACGGATGCCCCATTGGGCTTCGCTCGCCCGGCGGTATGGATCGGGATGGCTGCGTACCCTGCCGGAGGGGTGCGCGCCCGATACCGCGGCCTGCCTGCTGACGCTGCTGGGGGTCCCGGCCGCAGCGATCCGGTCGGCCGGACGGGCCTGGCTGGATGCGTTGGGGCTGGGCCTCACGGTCGACAGGCGGGATCTGCTGTTGCGGATCACCTGGACATCGCTTCTGCCGGACGGACGGACCGGAGGACCGGCCGATGCGCCTCACTGGGCGGAGGAGCTCCCCGGCTACCATCCGATCACGCCGGCCACCGGTCTGCTGCTTCTGCCGGGCCGGGCGGGGGAGAAGGCGCGGATGGACACCCATCCACCCCATCTTTCTCCGGGGGTCCCTGCCGAACAGCTCTATCCAACGGGGCTGGACGACTGGCGGCCGGTATGGGAACGGGGCTTCCGGGAAGGGATTCTGCCGGTCCCCTGGGGGGAGGCGGCCGCCGGTGAGCTGCCTGCCCGTCCCGACTGGGGCGCGGTGACGGCAACCGGGGTGGTGCGCGGGCTCTCCCGGGCGATGGGAATCGACTGGTACACGCCGGCCGGTGCGACCGGCGGCACCGATACCGATCTGCAGGGCAAGTTGACGGCCGCGATGGCACATCTGGGAGCGAAAAAACATCTGCTTTTGCATATCGAAGGGGCGGACAGCGCCGCTCACCGGCTGGATGCGGCGGCCAAATCGGCCTTCCTCTCCCGGATTGACCGGGAACTGCTGCCGGCGCTCGCCCATTGCGGACAGCGGGTGCTGATCACCGCCGACCACGGCACCTCCCCCCTGACCGGCGCCCATCTGGCGGCACCGCAGCCCTTTCTGCTGCTGGGCGGCGAGCCGGGGGAAGCGGGGGGAATCCTGCCGGGAGCGATGGCCATCCGGCTGATGGAGGGAACAGTATGGCAGTAAGTATCATGGTTCAGGGGACGATGTCCAACGTGGGCAAAAGTCTGGTGGCGGCCGGACTCTGCCGCATCTTCCGGCAGGACGGCTATCGGGTGGCCCCCTTCAAAAGCCAGAATATGGCGCTCAACAGCTTTATCACCGACGAGGGACTCGAGATGGGGCGGGCGCAGGTGATGCAGGCCGAAGCGGCCGGCATCGAACCGTCCGCCCGGATGAACCCCATCCTGCTCAAACCGACGGGGGAGATGGGCAGCCAGGTCATCGTCTGCGGCGAGGTGGTCGGCAATATGACGGCGGCCGACTACTACCGCTACAAAAAGACGCTGCGTCCGGTGGTGGCCGAGGCCTATCGGGCACTGGCGGAGCGGGTGGATATTGTGGTGATCGAGGGGGCGGGAAGTCCCGCCGAGATCAATCTCAAGTCGGACGATCTTGTCAACATGGGCATGGCGGCAATTGCCGGCGCGCCGGTGCTGCTGGTGGGCGACATCGACCGCGGCGGGGTCTTCGCCTCCCTCTGCGGTACCCTGTCACTGCTCGAGCCGGAGGAGCGGCAGCGGGTGCGGGGCCTTCTCATCAACAAATTCCGCGGCGATGTCGAGATTCTGCGCCCCGGCCTGCGGATGCTCGAGGAACGGGCGGGGGTGCCGGTGGTGGGAGTTCTGCCCCATCTGCCGCTCGACCTGGATGATGAGGATAGCCTGGCCGACCGTCTGCACCGTCAGCGGGAGGGGGTGCTGGACATCGCGGTCATCCGGCTGCCCCATCTCTCCAACTTTACCGATTTCGCACCGCTCGAGCGTCATCCGCTGGTGGGCCTGCGCTATGTCGACCGGGCGGAACTGCTGGGGCGGCCCGATCTGTTGATTCTGCCCGGCACCAAAAATACGATGGATGACCTGAACTGGCTGCGCACGGCGGGCTTCGAGCGGCCTATCCGCCTGCTGCATGCACAGGGGACGCCGGTCATGGGCATCTGCGGCGGCTATCAGATGCTGGGAGAACAACTGGATGACCCGGACGGGATCGAGACGGGCGGCAGTGAGGCGGGACTGGGGCTCCTGCCCTGCCGGACGCGCTTTGAACCCCACAAGACACGCACCCGCGTCACCGGACAGGTCTGCTGCAAGAGGGGTGTCTTTGCCCCGCTGGACGGCTGCCCGGTTGAGGGCTATGAAATCCATATGGGCCGTACCGATCGAACGGGGGCGCCCGCGCTGCGGCTCGCGCAGGGAGGAGCAGATTGGCAGGACGGCGCCGTGGGGGAACACGCCTTCGGCAGCTATCTGCACGGGCTGTTCGACCGGCCGGAGCTGGTTGACCGGCTGGT